>DATJII010000348.1:0-6853 GCA_035493435.1 Candidatus Limnocylindria bacterium
CAATCAGCCCGAGCATTCCGTCGTCCGACAAGGCCAGGGCTTCGTGGTCGGGGAGCACGGACTGGGACTTGATTAGGTCGAAGGATCCCAGGACGCGTAGTTCGCCCGGCGAGGTCAGGAGCAGCCTTCCGCCGGTTTGAAAATCCCGATAGGAGGAGGACACAAAGGCATTGGTTAACGTCTCCCGCACGATGCCGTCCGAGGTAATGATCAGTCGTTGGGGCCGACCGAATTGCTGGTCGAAACCCAGCAATTCGTCCGCGGATTCGCCCGGATGGATGAAGCGTACTCCGTCGATTCCTCCGGCTACAAAATTGAGACGTGGAGTGCCATCGTCGTAGATCCAGACACCGCGCGACACCGAAGTGGCCAGGTCGAATCCCGAGAGCACGAGTGAGTGGGGGCGTCCCGCTGGTACCACCAAGCTGACGGTCGTATTGGGAAGTGTGTTCGCCGCGAAGGGTGTATCGGCGACGATATCGGTTTCGAGCCCCGGGAGTTTCAGCCGGACAAACCGTTTTGCGGTATCCAGGGAAATATAGAGAAACTGTCCGTCCCTGGACGCCGCGAGTTTGTCCGGTATTCCGGAAAGCGGTGTTGTGTTGACCAGGCTGTGCAATCTCGGGGTGACCGTGGCCACGATTCCCTTCTGGTCCGGCGTGATGGCCGTCAGGTAAAGCTGGCCAGACACTTTTTCGTAGACCATGTCTTTCGTGGAGAAGGGCAGGGGAAGAACCGTTGGTATATCTATTTGGGTTGACGGAATCGTCGTTTGAACCAGGGAAGTGTTATTGTCTCCCGGGGAGAGTTCGCGCGCGGCCGACCGGATGTTCCCCAATAACTCGACTCTATCGACCCCAAGGGGCGCGATTCCCGTTATCCCAAACCGAAGGGAGCCGCCAGGTTCCAAGGTGCCGATGCGGAATTCCACCAATGGTTCTTGCACTCGCGATGGTTGGAGTTCCGATATTGGCTGAACCAGCCGCATTCCGGCGGGCAGGGTTAGGGAAATCAATGGATCGGGGGCGGAAGTAGAACCGCGATTGGTCACCTCGACGTTCCAATGCGCGAAGCCTCCGTTGGTGACGCCTCCGTCGGCCAGGATGCGGATGGCGAGGTCGGTCGTGGGGAACTGGTGCCCATAAGGGGTGCGGAAAATCAACAAACCATCGGAATGGGGCGTCTGGGTGGGCGACGCCACACGAAACGCGAGATAGTCCCGTCCGGCGACAAAGGTGTCATAGGCCTTTGAGGTATCGAGCTGTAACGGATATTTGGAGCCAATTGTTTCATGGCTCAACAAATCGTAGGCGGTGATCGAGTACAGAGTCGGCGCCAGGTAGTAAACGATCCCAGAGGGCGGATCATAAGCGGCGAGGCCACGGCCGGCGTTTTGACCCAGGCTGGCAAAGGTATTTGCGTCCACCACGGTGCCATCGGCAAATAAGAGGGCGCCGGAGTCCAGGCGGGCGCTGGAGCTCGAAACGTTGTTTCGGATAGCTTCATTCACGAAGGCGTTGGCGTCCACTGCGTAACGGACGATTCCTGAAATGGGGCTGGGTCGTGCCAGGAAACGCCCGGGTGTCACGTATCCGTAGCCAGTCGTGGCACCAAGCGTGGCTGGCGTCGGAATCCCGGAAATATAGAGACGGTAAATACTTCGCGCACCGTCGCTTTGACGCAAGATGACGTTGTTGTCATCGCCGGGATCGACATAGATCTCCGAAGCCACCTCGGATGTCGTAAGATTGGTGACGGGCATTACAGCGTGTGATTCGAGTTGGGCAAAAGATTGGCGATCCAGGATCGAAAAGGACCGGCCCGCATCGGTGAGGGCAAAAAGCCGGCTCATGGTGCCGCCGCAGGCAATGGCGATGGGATTGGCCCCGATTCGTGCGTGGCGACTTACCGTGCCAGTGCTGGGATCAATGGCTGCCAATTCTCCCACCAGCGGATGATTGTTCCCGACGATCGCGAGGATCTCGTCGTGGGTGGGGTCGAAGAGCGCACTCCGAACTTCAAAGCCGAGGGTGGCGATCTGATTATTGGTCAGGGCGTGGGTTACCGGGAAGGTAAGCGTGCGGTAGTTGTTGAGGCGGTTGGTTTCCCAGCCGACGGCGATGGCGCCCGCAGCAATCGTTTTGGGTCCGGCCGCTGTGAAGGAGATCCGTGCCGAGAGCTGGGTTGACGCTCCCGCTGCGAGGCTTAGGTTGGTCCACCGATACGTCGAAGGAGTCAGGTGCGTAGCCTGGTCGAAGGTCCTGGTATATGGCGGAAGCTCCATTCCGACGTCCATATTATATGCTTGGGATACGCCCTGATTGGTCACCGTAATCGTTACGTCGACTGGCTGTCCTACCTCCGGGGTAACGGGCGAGGTCTCAAGGGCCACCCCTAAATCAATGTTTCGGGGCAGAGGAGCCAATCCGGGGATCGACCACAATAGGAGTACCGTTCCGTCGGTCAGGGAAACCGCTGCCCGCCCCTTGTCGAGTACCGCAACGGAGTCCGGAATGCCAGGGCTGGTGGACGAATAGGTGGCCACGGTTGCCAGGCTTTGGCGGTCAACGATCCGTAACTGTAGGAAATCGGCATAGATCAATCGGTCGGCTTCCGGCGCGTAGGCGATGAGTGGATTGGCGTAGGATATTTCGAACGCTGTCCTCGTCGTCCGGCCCGTCTCCGGGTCGATTTCAAGTCCCGAAACCGTATAGGCATTGGTGCCCACGCATCGGAAGGGCTGGGGCATCAATCGATCAGGATATTTGGCCTGCCAGCCGGAGCCTTGATAGGCGTTCAGTTCGACCAACCGCGCGCCGACTCGGCGCAGTCGATGTACCTCGCTGGCGTTGTACGTGGTCTTGGTGAAATACCATTCATCCGATTTTCCCGCTGCCGTCAGATAGGCGCCCAACCTCGGGTTCGTGGCCTTGAAAACGTACGGTTCTGGATCAGCCCGCAAGTCGTGCCAGCCTCCGATGCTGACGGCTCCTGAGGCGGTACGTTCGAGCAGGACGGTGACGTCGGTTGGATCTACTGACGATGGTACGTAGTCCCAGATGGCCGTGGCGGCGCTGTCAATCTGATTGGCCGCCACGCGGAGGTCCGCCTTCTCGCCAGACAAGTCGGTACGGTAGAGCGCTTGCCCGTCTTCAATCACTGCATAGAGAAAACGGTTGTCTCCAGTGAGACGCAATTTGGAGGCCCCACCGGGAATCGGTCGGCTGTGAATCGGTTCGAGGGAGTCGAGGTTCAACGTAAGGAGCGCTGTATTGTTGGTAAGGACGGGATTCCTCTCCAAGGCATAGACCACCCGTCTTTCCGGGTCGAACACCAGTTCCTTTACCGCGAGTCGCAGGCGGCTCAAGGCGTTGGTGTTGGCCGACGGGTTTACGTATTGAGTCAGAATCGTGCTGTTGTCCGATAGATGGGGATCATCCTCGTTGGCCATCACCGAAAACCGGTTGGTCAGCCATCCTCCGGTTCCTGGGGTGATCTGCCACGGAATGCTCCGTGACTGTCCGGGTGGAAGCTCGTTAAGGGTGACGATCAATTGCGAATTGCTGACCGTGATGGTGCCCCCGACAAAATCTGAATAGATATCCGCCGGACGGCTGTCGAATTCCGCCTCGATGCGGATGCCGCTGGCGGCGTCTGGACCGCGGTTCGTCACCAGCATCGTTCCGGTCCAGGGTGATTGAATGATCGGTTGGACGGTCAACGATTGGGCGGAAATTCCTATATCGGCCATGGCCCCGGGGATGGGTGAGACCGGCCACGAGACTAGAGCGAGGGCGTGGTTCACCACCACCGCCAACCTGTCAGGGGACGGCAAAAAGAGGCGCCGTAGCGCGTTCGTCCCGTGGAGCGGGAGCCGCACTTCCCGTGTCATTTCCAAACTATCGGCCCCAAACCGTTGAACGACGATTTCCCCGCCGCTTCCAGCCGTGGCGATCAGGACCTCCTCACGGTAAGGGTCGGTCGCGATCGCCGCTACACCCTTATAGTTTGCGGGCAAGGCGGAAAACTTCGCGGAAATAGCCGGGGAATCGGACTCTAAGTGGGTGCCCCTCCATCCGGCCGCCGAATACACTTGCTGATCGAGCCACGCGAACGGCAACGGATTCGGATTCGCGAAACTGTCCGCCAGCGGTTCGATGCCCACTGCTGCGGGGACTTGAGCGTTGATTTGGCCCATCCCGTTCAGGAGCGAGTTTGGAAAAGTTTTGTAATAGGCGAAGAACACTCCCGCCTGGTCGGTGGAACCTGTTAAGGACAGCACCTTGTAGCCGGTAAGTGTGGTTACGCGGGCGAGGTTTTCGTCTAGAAACTGCACCGCCTCCTGTCCGGTCGAGAGGGGATGCGTGACGATGGCGAGGAGTCCGGGTGAACCCGCGCTGAACGCCAGGTCCGCGATATAAACATCGGTTCGCAGATTCGTCTGGACCAGCGGGATGTCATGCTGGAGGTCCCAGAGCTGAACCAGTTGGCTCCCCTTGGCCAAAAGGGCAAAGTGCGTTCCGTCGGCGGAGACTGCCAGTCGACCCAGGCTAGGGCTGATGCCCCCTGGAATAGCCGTCCAATACTCAGCGAAGCCATTCTGGGGATCGACCCAATAGAGGGCGCCACTTGAGACTAGCGAGTTGGTTTGCGCCATCGCCAGGATTCGACCGGCCGAAGGCACGTAGAGGGCGTCCACGACCGTCAGGTTCGGTTGGACGATATCTGCGGCGACCACGAGGAATTCCTGGGAGCGAGAGTGGGCGCCTTTGCCGTCGACCAGGAGCCGGAATACACCTTTCTTGTTAATCGTCACGTTAGCCGGTCCCGTACCGGCTAACATGCGAGAGGTCGTCAGAAGGTTTGTTCCGGCCGCATCTGCCACCGAGACATCGATCGCGAAGTCGCCCGTCATCAGGGGTTGCCCGTTTCCGGTGAAGGCGGCCACGTGGATGGTGAACGGCACACCTGCGGTCACGGGATTGGGAATCCCGCCAAACGTGTAGAATGACGGGTCATCATCCTGGATACTGATCTGGGCCAGGCCGAGGCTATAGCCCGGCGCCGTGGCTTCTAAGGAAGCGATGATCGTTCCTTCCGATTGGTCATTTTGGATAGTTTCGATGGAGAACACCACGTTGGATTGCCCAGCGGGAATCACCACCACCGCAGGCACCGCCAGGCGGCCCGGGGATGTAGTTTGCAGCTTGACGGTCAAGTCTGTCTGGAGGGCGAAGGGGATGCTTACCTTCCCTCCGTCGACAATCAGGCCGGCATTCTCAGTTGTCGTCGAGGGCGCGACGAGCCGGAGGCTGGGTTCATCTGGCCCGGGAACTGGACCAGACCCAGCCTTCGCGGCTGGCCCCGGGGTCAGTAACCAAAGCAGGCAGGCGACTCTGGTGCCCCCCCGCAGTAAGGCGAGAATCCTGAATATGTTGCAGGGATGGGCTTCCTTGGTATGTCTATCCCCCAGGCGGTTGACTTGGGCTGGTCTCATAACGGTTGACAATTCTGAGTCCGGTGTGGATAACCGGTTCCATAGCACCCCGTGTGCCGAGTTTCATTTGTAATTGAACGGGGTCCATCGGAGGCGCAAAACGTCGTCCCGGGCGATCCGTACTCCGTGGCTAGCTCCAGTGCCCCATTTCCAGCCGAAAAAGGGTTCGCCGAGTCAAACGCCTCGAGGTGGGTTTCACAAAGGTGCGGCAATTCCTCCGTTTCGATCCTAACTCGTTGTGGCTGGGGCATTTGAACTCAATAATCGGAGCTCGGCTGGAAAAGTTCACCGGTGACTACCTGCTTTTTCAAAAAACCGGTGGGTTGAGTTCCGACAGGTGACAGGCCATGCCTCATCGTCCAGGATGCGGCATGAACACGATATCGGTGATCTTTCCCTACAAATTCAACAGCCAGTGGGTTTTTGACGATGAAACCACGGGATTAGTGCGCGAAGCTTTCATAGCCGGGATCGACACCATGCTCGACCGCGCAACAGCGCAAATACCCAATGCGTCGAGCGGCTTCAAACTCGTGTTTTCGGCCAGCCCCTTTCCCAATTATACACTTAAACTGGATTGGCGTCGGGAAGAATACGGTGGCAACTGGTATTGGAGTGACACGCTCTGCATGGAAGGCTGGCTATGTCCCGCCCTTTTCAAATACTTCGAGGCTGCGCCAGCCACGCTGTTTGCGAAGCTCGAGCCCAAGGCGTGAGAGCCTGGCTCTAAAGCAGCAGCGGCGGCCCGCCGCTGAAGCGTTGCGGATTTCCGCGCGCGCATATTCTTTTCGTGAGCCTTGGGATAGTACACTCGCTCAATAGGATATTGATAATTCGTGATGCACCTTCGAAGTAAGAGGCGTTGAATCCAATAGTCACAACGAAGCGCTTGTCGTCATGGAGTGCGCCGGCCGCGACGGCGCTTTTGAACGGGGTGAGGTTTCGAATGCGTATTCGTGCCAATCAAAATCGCACCTCGCACCAAAGCGGTGTCGCGCGTTGCTTGCCACCGCACTCCAAGACGCAGGCGCGTTCGCTTTACCCAGCCTTCGTTTTTCACGTCGGTATGAGGTATGGCGCCGTTGTTCCTGGACACAAATAACTAATTAATTAGACAACCGCAAGATGTGACAAGTATCCTGAATTAGAATGATCGTCGTCGATCCAGGCGAACCCAAATGCATCCCAACACCGGGAGGGCGAGGCTCCCGACGAGCCCTGACCTCAGCCAGTCGCTTCGTTCCGATACACTTGGTGCAAATCGAAGGATTGGACCCTATAACAAAATCTCAAACCACAACACAACACGCTCCGTATCAGCGCATTGCAGCCTCTGCGCGAATCCCCTCTCCGTTA
>DATJII010000349.1:0-39526 GCA_035493435.1 Candidatus Limnocylindria bacterium
AAGGCCGCCTAAGTCATCCCTATGATTACCGACTTCGTTCGCCGCCGCCTCGGGTTTGTCCCGAATGATCCCTTCTACCAACCCCGGAGTCCCCTGTGGCTGCCGGTGGAAATGGAGGAGGCGCCACCGTTGCCGAAGCGGGGCGGGCCGTTGCGACTGAAATATGCCCTTTTAATCAATCCCTTTTATCCCAAGGACCCACACGCCAGTTTCGGCAAACACGTCCTGACTCCCACGCTCGCGCTTACCAGCGTGGCGGGAGCGACTCCGGCTGATTGGGAGGTTCGTTACTGGGATGAGAATTTGCTCCAGGGACCGCCGCCTGCGGACCCCATTCCCGAAGTGGTTGGTATTACCGTTCATCTCACCTTCGCCCACCGAGCCTATGAATTGGCGAAGTGGTTTCGGGCCCGGGGCGCCAAGGTCGTTTTGGGCGGTCTGCATGTCTTATCCTGTCCCGATGAGGCTGCACCCCACGCGGATGCCCTGGCGGTGGGCGATGGGGTGAGCTTATGGCCCAAGATCCTTGAAGACGTGACGCGGAACGCACTACAGCCACGCTACGAAGCCACCTACCAGAGTGACTATAATCTCGATCCGCAGCCCCGGCGGGACTTGCTGCCACGCGAGAGTTTCCTGACGACCACGAGCCTGATTGCCACGCGGGGATGCCACAACCGATGCGGATTCTGTTATCTCAGCACCGAGGGGTTGACGATGCCGTATAAAGTCCGTCGACCGGAAGACATTCGCGCCCAGGCCTTGCTGGATGACCAGCCATACGCGGTTTTCATCGATAATAACCTGGGTTCGAAAAAGGAGTATTTGCGGGAGTTATGCCGCACTCTTCGTCCGCTCAACCGTATTTGGAGCGCGGCGGTCACACTCGACGTGACTGACGATCCCACCTTGGTGCGGGATATGGCGTTGGCGGGATGTACCGGCGTGTTCATCGGGTTCGAGTCTTTGTCCGACGACAATCTCACCCAGGCGCGCAAGAAAACGCCTCGCACCCAGGACTACGCGGAAAGAGTGAGACTCCTTCACGAGAACGGGATCCAGGTGAACGGGAGTTTCGTATTGGGATTCGATGAAGACCGGCGGGACGTATTTCAAACCACGGCGCAATGGATCGAAGCCAATAAGCTGGAATGCGCCACCTTTCACATCCTGACACCTTATCCGGGCACGCCTCTCTTTCGACAGATGGAGGCCGAGAAGCGGTTGCTGCACAAAAACTGGTCGCTCTACGACACTGCCCATGTCGTATTTCGCCCCAAGCACCTGACTCCGGAAGAACTTTCGTTGGGGTATGACTGGATGTACCGGCGGCTTTTCTCTTTCAACTCCATCTGGCAGCGCCGACCGGAGCATTGGACGGCCGTTCCGCCCTATTTTCTCATGTCCACCCTCTACAAGCGCAGCAATCGGGTCTGGCACTGGCTGATCAAGCATCGACTGGTGCACACCGTCTGGCGGCCACTGGTGGAGTGGAGCCGCCTTCGGCACGTGCGCTTTCGCACGCAATTGGCCCGTCGGCCCATTGGTCATCCGGTTGCGGAAACCCATCCTCCCACGGCCAACGTGGTGGCGGCCGGGGTCTGAAAGGCCGCCATGTTCTATTTGGAATTCCAGCGTCTAAGTAATAGGATTCAGCCCGAATACCGCACCATGACCCAACCCGCCACAACCGAGCCTGCCAGTCCCCTGCGAGCCGTACGCCTCTGGACGATCCTTTTCATGATCGGCCTGGTGATCAGTGGCCTGACCGCGATACCGATTTCGTCGACCTTCCAGGTGGCGAAGGAAGTGCTGGGGACGAATTTTAGCGGGCATGGCGCGGTGCCGGGATTCGTGGCCGAATGGCTGCGCCACGTGGCGCAGGGGGTCGCCGTGGTGAATCGTGAAGCACCCTATTTTTATTACGGCACCGACTGGCTGGCCTTTGGGCATGTGGCCATTGCGCTCGTGTTTATAGGAGCGCTGCGTGATCCCGTGCGGAATCGCTGGTTATATACCTATGGGATGATCACCTGCGCGTTGATCGTCCCCTGGGCCCTGATGTTCGGCAGCCTGCGTGGCATTCCCCCGTGGTGGCGCGCGATCGACTGCAGTTTTGGGATCCTGGGCTTTCCACCGCTATGGTACTGTCACCACCGAATCTCGAAATGGGAGAAACAAATCCAATGAAAACACCGTGGTTCAAACCCTGGGGTTGCTGGTATCGCCCGATACATCCGGTCGGCTGGCTGATCCTGGTCCTCAGCCTGCTGTTTTGCCTCCAGACCTTCCGGGCGATCGATCGCCGATCGCACTCCGCCACAGACACACTCTACAACGTGTTTCCGTTCGTAGCATCCACCGTTTTGCTCTTTGAAATGGTGGCGCGGAAGACGGCCCGGTAGAGAATATGCCGCAACGAGTTGAAGTGCGAAGTGATGAATTATTCGGCCCCAGCCGGAAATAGGTTGGGAAAATAGGCTGCCGCCACGCTGGCTGGAAAGGCTATCTGAAGTTGGCCCTTGGGTGATTCTGATGTGATTAAACCTTTTTCCAGTAGCACGCGGACCACGTTTTGGCCGGTTCGCGGAGAGGCTCCTATAAGGGTCGCGATTTCGCCTCGCGCGATTTGGCCGCGAAGAAATACGTCACGTAGCACTGCACTTGCGCCTTTGGGAAGCTCACCGGCTGCCATACGCAGTGAAGCGAGGGCCTCGATCCGTGCAAGGAGGCCATCCAATTCGAGCAGTCCATGCATAAAATCCAACTGGTCGATGGAAGTTTGCAGGACGAATTCGCAGAATTCCGTCAAGCGGCGGTCAGATAGGTAGCCGCGGCCATCAAAATCATTCAGCCTTCGTTCGTCGGCGTGGGCAAGCTTCAGACGGTACTCGTCTTGCCTTCGGGCAAAACCGCGCGACAGAGTCCATAGTCCGTCACTTGAGATGTCTGCCAATTGAAACCAAGCCTGGGTGAATAGGCGGGTTACCCGTCCATTTCCATCCAGAAAGGGATGAATCCGTGCCAGGCGGTGGTGGGCGGCGGCGGCGGCGATCAAGCCGGCAGGAGTTGTGTTGACGAGTGGACCATAAAACTCGCTGAAGCGTGCCAGGAATTTGCCTAGTGACGGTGGCGCGGGAGGTACATGCTGTCCCACTGTAACAATGGCGCTTCGGAGGGCTCCCGGTTCGATCACATGGCTCTCCCCGTTGGTTCCCTTCACCGTTTTCATGTCTTCCGGCAAGCGGGTATAGAATTCTCGATGGACTTGGCAGAGAAATTCCGGACTGCAGATTGCAGGTTTGGGAATCGCCGTTAATGAATGTTCCATCCAGCGATGTGTTTCAACGTGCGCCCAATGTAGTTGCTGAAGGCTTCGTTGATCTGAATTGCCTGTGAACTCGCGCTTTAGTGCAGTATCGATATCGCTGGGTTTAGTCCGATGCCCCTCAATAAGATTGGAGTAGTAACTGTTCATCGAGCGAACGAGGTCGGCCACCTTTCTGCGGCTGACAGGATGTAGTTTTCCTCGCAGGCGTTCGCTACGCCGGACGACTTCGCCGCTCAGCGAAATGAGTTTGCCTTCCCGGTCCTCCGGGAGGAGTGGTTCCATGTCAGTCGGCTGATCAAAAAAGGTCCGAGGACTCATTTTTGCTGATCATTTTACCGATCTTTTGTGAAATGGAAAGAATTGATTTAGAGCGAGTTGTGAATGGAAATTGAAGTCGTTTTGGAAAAAATTTGCCGATCTTTTTGCCGCTCATGCAAGGTCTTGAATCGGTTGATCTTGAGTACACTGCGGAAGTGGTGCCCTTCCGACGGGTCGGGTCGTAAGCTCAGTCGGTGCTTTTGAGCGCTTTCACCGCCCGGTTCGGGCTGTGGCGAGCGAACTAGCTAAGGCTTGAGAGTCAATTCGAACTCCGCTTTCCGGGGCGACGGCATGAGCCGTGCTTAAACGATTAGTTGCGTCAGCAATCAAGAAGCATCGGGCCTTGCAGAATGATGCGAGTCAAGAATTCCTATGGCTAAAAGCCGACCGTCACCATGCGATTTGCAACCCCTTGCGGAATCTCTGAACGCTAAAGCGGACTTGTGTCGGGGCGCAACCGGGCCGACATTGCCCGCCGTGACGAACCCAGCGGTTGACGTGGTGGTGATTGGCGGCGGGCCAGGGGGCAGTTGTGCCGCGACCAAGCTGGCTCGCGCGGGCAAGCGGGTGTTGTTGCTCGAAAAAGAACACTTTCCGCGCTTTCACATTGGCGAGTCGTTGCTGCCGTACAACAACCCCATTTTTGAAGAAATCGGAGTCATGCCAGAGCTTCAGGCGGCGGGCTTTCCGCGTAAAGTCGGGGCTCAATTTTTCCTTGGGAACGGTTCAAAAAGCCTCTTTTTTGTCTTTCGAAACGGGAAGTTCACGAAGCACACCGAATCCTTCCAAGTCGAACGAGCCAAGTTTGACCATATCCTGCTCCGCCACGCGGCAAAGTCTGGAGCGGACGTGCGGGAAGGGGTCTCGGTGACCAACGTGGCTGCGGATGCCAATGGCGTGACAGTGTCTGCCCAAGACGAAAACGGCGGGACGTTCACGGCGCGCGCGCAGTACGTCATCGACGCTTCGGGGCGGGGGAACGTGACCGGAAATTTGGAGGGGATCAAAGTGGTCAATCCCAGGTATAAGAAAATGGCCATCTTTGGCCACTTCGAGGGAGTCATGCTGGACTCCGGCACCAAGGCGAATGACACAATCATCATCCGGCTCGCGAACAAGTGGTTTTGGATGATTCCCCTGCGCGTCGATGCCGATCCAGCCAAGCACAAGGTTAGCATCGGCTTGGTAATGGATCGGGACGAGATCGTGGCCTCCAAGAAAACCCCGGAAGTGCTCTTCCACGAGATCGCGAAGGCGAATATCGCCATCGCCGAACGAATTCAAGACGCGAAGCTGGTGTCTCCCATCCAGGTCACGAGCGATTTTAGTTATCGCAACCGGTCCTTTTGGTCACCGCGGGTCGTCCGCGTGGGTGACGCCACCGGTTTCTTAGACCCGATATTCTCCAGCGGAGTTTATCTCGCCATGTTCTCGGCCAAATGGGCCGCGCAGGACGTCCTGAAGCTGTTGGACACGGGAAACGACGGTTCACGCCGCTTTGCCCGATATGAGAAGCATATACACTCGGCGATGCAGCTCTACTGGGAGATGGTGGAGAATTTCTATACCACACCTTTTATGGAGATCTTCATGGAGCCGCGGCCCAAGTGGGACATTGCCGCCGCTGTGAACGCCGTGCTTGCCGGTGAACTGGAAGGTGGATGGCGTTTGAAATGGCGGATGCGGGCCTTCTTCTGGCTAATCAAGTTCCAGGCCCGACGGCCGTTCATGCCCAAAATATCCTTTGAACCGATCCCGACCGTCCAGGCATGAGGGTCTTTTTATTGCTGTTCCCGCCGGGGCGTGGGCGGTCCATGGCGCCGGTGTTGGGTACCTTGGCCGCGGCGGTGTGGCTGTTGGGTTGTGCCGGTCCGGCGCTCGCGCCGGTGAATCTCGCTGAGGCTGGCTGGACGGTGCGTGAAGCCCAAGTGGTCTGGCGTCCGCGCCGTGCGGCGCCCGAACTCGTCGGAGAGTTGTTGGTGGCGACGAATTCGGACGGACGCCAGTTGATTCAGTTCAGCAAACAGACCTTGCCGGTGGTGACCGCCCAAGTGGCAAGCAACGGTTGGAATCTTTCGTCTCCGCTTCGCCATGGACGTTATGGCGGACGACTGCCCCCCACCGATCGGGTGCCTTGGTTCGAACTGGCCCAGTGGCCTCCTGCGCCCCAACTGGATTCGCGCTGGCGGCTTGAGATGCTCACCAACGCCGCGTGGCGGCTCGGGAATCCGCGCACGGGCGAATCTGTCGAAGGCTCGACACCCTGAGGACGCAGGTTAAAATCCGCCCCGTGCCCGTGGTCCACCCATCCAGAGCGACGCTCGTGTTCGCTTTCCTGTCTGGTCTGAATCGTGCGGAGCTGTGCTCCCGGCTTCCATGACACGATGGCGCTGGGCAGTCCTGGCCTTTGCGGCCTTGATGATAGCGGGTTTGGCTCGTTTGCGGTTCGACGCGGACATCCTGCATTTATTGCCTGATTCACTTCCGGCAGTTCGAGGGCTTCGGTTGCAGCAGAAGTATTTTGCCAATGCCCGGGAATTACTGGTCACGGTCCGCAGCAGTGATCCAGAGATCAGCCGTCAAGTGGCGAGCAACCTTGTGGTTCACTTGTTGGCGGATACAAACCTGGTACGAGACGCCCGCTGGCAGGCCCCATGGTTGCAGAATCCAGGGGATGCGGCCCGCAACCTCGGCTGGATCTGGCTACAACAGCCGCCTTCGGCATTCAACGAATTGGCGGAGCGTCTATCGACGAATCACTTGGGGGAAGAACTGACTGCGGCCCGGGAAGCGTTGGCCAGTTCCCTCAGTCCCCAGGAGATTGCGCGGCGGAGCTACGATCCGTTGGGTTTTACTGCGCTGCCCAATTCCGCATCAATGACGACAGCGTTCGATTCGGGAGGGGGAATCTTCGCCAACGCGGACGAAACCTACCGCGTCGTTTTTGTAGAGCCCGCGAATGACCGAATGAGTTACCGCGAGGCGGCGAGGTGGATTGACGAGGTGAAGCTCAGCGTTGCCGCCGCGACAACCGGCGCGGCCGGGGACAAGCCGGGATTGACTATAAGTTATACCGGCGGGCCGGCGTTTCTGGCGGAGATCGCGTTGGGAATGGAAAGCGATCTCAAGAGTTCGATTCTTTCCACGGTCGCGGTCATTGGGTTGCTTTTCTGGCTGGCCCATAGGAGTTGGCGGCCCTTGGGTTGGTTGATTTTTTCGCTGGGCTTGACGCTCGCCATCACCATGGCCTTGGGAGGGCTGATTTTCGGCACTCTTAACGTCGTGAGTCTAGGATTTGCGGCGGTGTTGCTGGGTTTGGCGGTGGACTATGGACTCGTGAGTTTCCAGGAGTTTATTGCCAGTCCTGGAAAATCACTGGGTGAAATCCGCCACGAGGTGGCGCCGGGAATCTGGTATTCCGCCTTTACCACGGCGTGCACCTTTTCCCTGCTGAGCCTGGCTGGCTTGCCTGGATTGGCGCAGATGGGTGTTCTTACTGCGTTGGGATTGATGACGGGCGCGGCGGTGATGCTCTATGTCTATTTACCGATTGTCGCCCAGAAACGCCGTCCAGCCCATGCACCTGGCAAGGGCCAACTCCCGGTTTGGATGCTTCGGAGCTGGCGGCCAACGATACTGGTTCTTGCGGCGGTGGTCGCAGTGCTTGGTTGGAGGGGGATCCCCCGGCTGAATGGCACTTCCGATCCGTTGCGCCCCCGTGGCAGCGCGGCTTATGCGGCCATGGACGAATTGAAGTCCCAATTGGGACGAACGAATGACCCGGTCTGGATTCTTTGCGTCGGGTCGAGTGCCGAGGTAGTGGGCCAGCAATTGGCCAAACTGGAAGCCCAATTGAGCCAGGCCCAAGCTGGACACCAGATCGCATCTTATACCCTGCCGACCAGCTTCTGGCCGCGCCCCGATTACGAGCGGGTGAATCGTCCCCAAGCGGCGAAGATCGCGCCGGCATGGGGAGCCATTCGAGAAGCCGCGCTGGAGGCGGGCTTCACCACCAATGCGTTGATGTTGGCGGAAGGGGCTTTGGCCGAATGGCGGAATTCGTCGAATGATGCGTTGGGTAGTTGGCCCGACAACCCAACGGCGCACTGGCTTAGCTCCCAGTTTGCCGCGGAGGCGCCCGACGGCACTTGGCTGGCCTTGGGATTGATCCAGCCTGGAGCGGCATTTGATCTGCTACAATTAGAAGCAAGCCTTCCGCCAGGAGTGACGGCCGCCAGTTGGGATCGGCTCTCGATGGCGCTGTTGCAGCACGTGTTGCGGCGGGTTTTCCTGATTACGGGACTCATCCTGGCCATGTTGGTGACCTGCTTGTGGGTGGCCTTTCGAAATTGGCGGGAATTGGCACTCAGCTTCGCCGCGCTGGTGCTGAGTTTCGGATGCCTGTTGACCGTGATGACCTGCCTGGGTTGGTCGTGGAATCTCCTTAGCTTGGTGGCGTTGCCTTTGTTGCTGGGATCTTCTGTCGATTCAACCATCCATGTGCAACTGGCCCTTCGGCGGCACGGACGGGATCTTCGTGAACTCTGGCGGACCACAGGCAAGGCGCTGGCGCTTTGCGCGGGGGCCAATATCGCGGGATTTGGTTCTCTGGCTTTTTCCAACAATGCCGGTCTGGCGAGCCTCGACCTCGTTTGCGCCATTGGCGTGGCTTGTGTCTTTGTGGTCTGCCTGGGGTTGTTGCCAGTGTGGTGGTATAGTTCCGCGAGCGAGCCGGGGAAGAGTTCGGTTCTATATAATTCATGGTGGTGGAATTTGGGCCTTTGGTCCGCCCGGGCGATACCGGAACCTGTGCTGGCCACCGTGGCCCGGTTTATCGCCCTGGGTTACCGGGTGCTCAATCCCACTCGTTTCCAGGTGGTCACGGCCAATCTTTTGCCGGTCGTGGGTGGAGACCGTCGTGTCGCCAGCCAGGTGGCGCGGCGAAATATCGCCCAGTTTTCGCGGAAACTCGTGGATCTCTGGCGTTGGGAGGCGGGATTGTCGATTGATCGTTCAGTCCAGTTTGGCGAAGGCCGGGAGCACTTTCTGTCGGCACTCCAGTCGGGCAGGGGCGTTTTGTTGGTCACGTTGCATTTGGGGAATTGGGAATTCGGCGCGGCGTTGCTGGGGCGTGAAGGGGTCAAACCCTTGGTATTGACCGCCCAGGAACCCGCCGCCCGACTGACGGAACTCCGGGCGGCGTCGAGAGCTCGGCACGGCATTGAAACGTGGGTCGTGGGAGCGGATCCATTCGGATTTGTGGAGGTCATCAAGCGGCTCGATACTGGAGGCATGGTCGCGATCCTTTTGGATAGGCCGGCAGCGGCGACAGCAGTGGAGGTCGATTTCTTTGGGCAACCGTTTCATGCCAGTATAGCAGCGGCGGAATTGGCCCGGGCCTCTGGATGTATTGTGCTGCCCGTGGTGATTGTGCGAGAGGGCAACGGATATCGTGGGCACGCGTTGCCGTCGGTCCCGTATGATCGGGCTGGCATTCGTTCCAAAGAACAGCGGGTCGCATTTACCCGCGAGATTTTGCAGGCCTTCGAGCCATCCGTCCGGCGTTACGCGGACCAGTGGTATCACTTTGTGCCCATCTGGCCGGAGCCTGCGAAGAAGAAGAATGCGGACCTTGCTTCCCCATGAATTTGAAGGCGCACATCAATCGATTCAGTATAATTGGCCTTGCTGGCCTATGTCTGATGGAAATCAGGGGACACGCTGCCGAAGACGAGGGCACGGTCCGGCTGAATCACTGGCTGGTATCCCAGACGAATATTACGTCTTGGCATGCGGATTTCATCCAGACCCGCAATCTCAAAGCCTTGACCCAGCCGCTGACCACGCGGGGCAGCGTTTGGTTTGTTGCCCCGAATCGATTTCGCTGGGAATTGGGCCAGCCACCTCAATCCATTGCGTTGCGCACGGAGGGTGATCTCCTGGTGCTGGCCCCCAAATTGAAACGGGCCGAGCGCTATTCGCTGACAGAGTTTGCCAAGGGGCCGATGAAAGACTTGGCGTCGCTCATGGATACCGGATTTCCCCGGGATGCAGTCGCGTTCAAAAAACAGTTTGAGTTGCTGGGAGCGGGAGAAACAAATGGCGTCTATCAATTCCGCCTAGCCCCCCGTCAATCCGCAGTACGAAAACTCTTGCCCGAGCTTAGTATTGGTATTTCCGCGAACGATTCCCAGCTTCGCACCACTACACTCCGTTTCACCGATGGTTCGACCCTGCGAAACGATTTTACCAACGCCACCGTCAATATAGCTATTGATCCTAGCCTTTTCGCTGCCGCGCTGGGCAATGATTGGAAGGTGACGGAGCCTATGAAGCAGCCATGAACGACCCCCAGGTTTTGGCCTTGGCCCCGGCCTTGGAACATCTGCCACACGGTCCGGAGTTCCGTTTCGTGGATCGCCTGACTGCTCTCGTGCCCGGAATGGAAGGTGCAGGGGAATACAGGCTGCGTGGCGACGAACCTTTCTTGAAAGGCCATTTCCCAGGGGACCCCTTGTTGCCTGGGGTATTATTGGTCGAGGCGGTGGCTCAAATAGCCGGGGCTGTGGCCCAGAGCGATCCGAACCGGGCGCCACTGCGCGGCTTGAAACTCACCGGTATCCGGGGGGCCAAGATCACCGGCTCCGCCCGTCCCGGCGACGTCGTGCAGCTTCAAGTGAAAATCCTGGCCCGCATGGGAAATCTCATCCAGGCCGAAGGCGCAGCCACCGTGGGTGGCACGGTGGTCCTGAAGTGTGAGGTGACGATGTCGGGAGAATGAGCGCGTATTTCGTGTTGCGCTCATGTTCTCTTGATCTGTGTGAATCCGCGTAATCTGCGGATAAATCCTCTCTTTTTCCAGCGACATGCAGACCTATATTATAAGAAATGGAAGAATTATATCCCCAGATTGCGCAGATTCACACAGATTGAAGAATGTTGGGCTTTCCGAAAAACCGGTAGGGTTCCGTATTCCGGTTTGTGCAGAGCCAGAATGGCGTCACTTGGCCTGCGCCACCCTTCTGAAGATATAATCATCGGGCGTCATGGCCGCCAATTCGTAGCCTTCCCGGCTCAGGGCGTTCATCGCGAGGTTCATGTAGAACGATCTCTCGTCGACCCGCTCCGGTTTTCGCATCCCGGCAAATTTCAACCCCAGGACTTCAGTGGTCCCGTCGGGTCGGATGACGTGGGTGTTTTCGCGCCCGCTCCACCGGAGCGTGGCGTATTCATATGGCCCGCCGCCCGCCGCGCCCGTGGCGGCGGGTAGATGAACCAGGCTGGCGGTGACCAACAGTGCCGCCGCACCGATGGCAAGAGGTATAATGCGCTTGTTCATTTTGGGAGGATGACTTGGAGCCCTTCCGGTTTTTGATTCAGGTCGAAATAAATGCGGCTGGGGATGCGATCATCCTGTCCGAACATGAATTGCTGGCCGCCGTTGAGGAATACCTTGCGCTGGACGAATTGTCCGGCGCGAACGGGATAGGCGACAAACACGGTGTGGCCATCGCCCGCTCCGTGAAAAGTGCCGTCTTTATCACCCCAAACGGTGACCGTCAGGGGAGAGACGCCAACGTAGTCGCCGTCAACTTCGATGCGCGACCCTGGGTCGCTGGTTTCGATGGAGACAGCGTAGGGGACGGTTCCCGCCGGGTGGCCGGTGTTGGTGGTTTCGCAGCCGGAAAAAAGGCCTGCAGCAGCGGCCGCGAAGAGAATGGGGGTAAAGTGGTTCTTCACGCGACTGGCAAGGTAGCGGAGAAGGACGGGACGCTCAAATCTGTCAACTCAGTCCCTCGACAGCCGGGTTCTCCACTCAGCGCGGGAGAGTTTGCCGCGCCCGTTCGGCGCCAGGGCTTCGACAAAATGCCAGTGTTTCGGGATCTGCCATTCCGGGAGGGAAGCCTGGGCGAATTGGCGCAGGTCGTTTTCCGATGCCCCGGCTTTCGACTCTATAATCGCCACGATGGTTTCCCCGCGATAGCCCGCACCGGACACGCCGAGGACGAGGCATTCCCGCACACTGGAATGCAGGCGCAGGACCGTTTCGATGGCCTCGGGCGCCACTTTTCTCCCCGCGATATTAATTAGATCGTCGAGCCGCCCGCGAAGGATCACCCCCCCGTGGGCATCCAATTCCGCCAAGTCACGGGTACGGTAAACCCCGGCTCGCAGGGCTGCGTGGGACTCGGGCCAATACCTGGCGCCGACGCCGGGACCGCGGACTTCGAGGCACCCCTCGGCATTGCGACTGAGGGAAACGCCCTGCATCGCTCTTCCGGCAAATCCCGGCACCGTGCGCGGCGTGATGCTGGTATCGTAGATCATGCCACCGCATTCCGATGCCCCCACAAAGTTGTGAACTTTCAGGCCATGGGTTCCGTGGATGGCTTGTTCGAGGTGCAACGGCAGGGAAGCGCCGGCGGAGATTGCCAGCCAGATATTCTCTGGGATCGCCTGCGCTTCGTGCCAAGCGCGCCACATGGCTGGGACGGCGGGCAAGGTGAGCCGTTCGTTTCCACTGATTCGGGCGGCCTCCAGCACGGTCGCAGGCATGGGATTGGCGGCCAGGATCAACGGAATACCGTGCAACAACATCGGGGTCACCAAACTCGAAAAACCGTAGCTGTGCGCCAGTGAAATAACACCCAGGTTGGGAGCCGAAGGAGTCAAATTCATGGTGGCCACGATGGTATCGGCGTCGGCCGCCAGCTGCCCTTCGGTGAAGGCGACACATTTCGCGGATCCGGTGGTCCCGGAGGTGAGTTTGAGATGAGTGATGCCAGGTGGTGGTAGCGGGATGGTTGGGGAGGGGGTAAGGGGTTCCAAAGGGCAGACTACCGATCCCTCCCGCCACGCTTGGAGTACTTCAATAATGAACTCTGGACTATTGCCGCTGGGAAATATCATGGGGTCTCGCGGAACGCGACTATTCGCGTCGGCGGCCTTGGCCAGCTCACGAAAGCTCCACGTCCGACCGGACGCGACCTCGGTCAGCGCCCGGTCGTTTCCATAAGCCTTCACAGTCTGAAGCCAGCGGTCGTACAGCATGGACAGTCGTGTTTGAGGGTTCGATGGCGTTGTCCGCAAGTGGAATCTCAGTTTCCGGTGACACTTGCCTTGCGGGGGCTGGCTTGCCCATCGTCTCTTCGGTGGGCGGGCGGCCATTCCATTTTCCTGAAGACACTATTGCGTTTCCGAATGAGACGCTGTGGAGCTATGCCCGCGATCCCCACACGGGACAGCAAGTGCATGTGCGTCGCGAGCCGCCTCCATCCTACACGTTGCGCTGTTTTGCGCTGTGTCGGGCCGTGAAATTGTTTTTCAAGTACGCACGTTTCGCGCCCGATGAAAAACCGCTGACTGCCGACGAACTCCGCGAACGTGTTCGTTCAGTGCTCACGAGCAATTCGAGAACCGGACCGAATGACCGGGCCAAGATTGTGATTCCCGGGATGAGAAACCTGCGCGAACTGAGTCTAGCGCACGAATCGCTTTTGAAAGAGGAAATGGGTGGCGCTTGGCGAAGCTACTTCCAACGCGGCCATTGGCGCATGGTGTTTCCCTTCAGCCGTGCCAGCCAACGACGCGAATCGGCGGCGGTTTGCAGGGACGTGGAGCGGGACGGAGTCTCGGTGCTGCACGTATTCACGTTTCCGGCTTTGACCGTGAACCACGCGTTGGTGGTCTTCGGTGCGAATTGCAATCAGGGAAAGCTCTCGTTTTCAACGTACGATCCCAATACTCCCGCACACTCGTTGACACTCGAGTTCGACCCGGGCACCCAGTCTTTTCGGCTTCCGGAAACCGCCTATTTCATTGGGGGGCAGGTGAATGCGTATCGGGTTTATTCGGGTCTGCTTTACTGACGGGCTGTTTTTTTCCGATTCCCCCTACCGTAAAGAAGAACCAACCAAAGAAGATCAGGCCGGAAACGTTGACTCCCCAGGAATAACCCAGCTTGTAGAGGCGGCCCTCATTGTTGGTGGCGTAGATTTCCTGGTCGTGACCCGACAGGAGCGCGGGCCAGGTCATGGGCATCAAAGCTCCGTGCAACATGCCCCGAAACAACCCGGGAGGCGTTTTGGTTTGGGCGTCGAGGGTCATTGCCACCCCGCACAACCGGGCCAGTACAATGGCAATGGTGATGCTGATCGCGAGCCGCACCAGGCGTTTTCGCCAGCGCACGAAAGGTGGGGCTTGTTCGGGGGAAGACATTTTGTTAGCTGCGGAGGATGCTGATGCGTGAACGAACCAAGCAAGTGGAATACTTCGACGGCTTGGAACGGACGCCCGAAGAATTGCGCGGCCACTATGCGGCGTTGGCCCGTTTGAATCGCGTCATTCGTTTCGAACGTCCCTTTCGTTTTTGGTTGCCTCAGATCCTCGGTGAAGTGGCTTGTGCAAAGCTCTCTTTTCTCGATTTGGGAGCAGCCGACGGTTTCCTGGGCCGACAATTGAGTGCATGGGCGACTGAGCGAGGTTGGGATTGGCAATTCACGAATTTGGACCTTTGCCCGTTCACCGCGGAGTTGGATCCCAACGAGCGGCACGTCACTGCGTCCGTGACTGCATTGCCATTTCCTGACGGAAGTTTTGACGTGGTGACCGCCTCCATGATGACGCATCACTTGAACACCGATGACGAGGTCGTCACCCATTTTCGCGAAGCCGTTCGAGTGGCGCGACGCGCGGTCCTGATTTGTGATCTGCACCGGAACCCATTCTTCCTTACAGGGTTATGGCTATTAATGCAGTGCCTCGATGTGCCCCGCGAATTTCGCAGAGATGGCGCGACCTCTGTGCGCCGGGGATGGCGGGTACCGGAGTGGCAACGATTCGTCAGGCAGGCGGGACTGGAGCAGGCGCAGGTCTGGTTTGAGCACGGCACCCGCATTTTGCTGTCGGTGGTGAAGTGACGGACTGCAGCGCCTGTCTCCGAGCGTTCCAATACCAACGCAACCAACGGAGCGTGTCTATTACAGGGGCGATTTTGCTGCGTTCCTCACCGTAACGGACATGAATTTCCACTGAGCCGATTGCGAAGCCAGCCCGCGCGAAAGCGAAGCACATCTCGGATTCGATTTCGAAATACCGGGTCGTCAACGTAACCGCCCCCAGCGATGGGAGATGAACCAGTCGAAACCCGCATTGGGTATCGGGGATGGAGACTTCCGCCAACTTTGAAATACGGACGCTCAACCATCGATTGGTCACGCGGCGTAGCGGTGGCATCCGGGCGCAATCATGCATCCGATTGCTAATGATCAGGTGCTCGTTGCATTTTGCCTGATCCAGGAATAGCGGTATATCCGCCGGGTCATGTTGACCGTCGCCATCCATTAACAACGCCCACTCCAAACTCCGCTCCATGGCCGCCGTCCAACCCACCCCTAGCGCCGCACCTTTCCCTTGGGGTTGTGCGGACAGGAATACATGCGCGCCCGCAGTTTTCGCTTCCCTTGCCGTACTGTCCGTCGAGCCATCGTCCACTACGAAAACCAAGGGCAGATAGTGCCTCACGTGTCGCACGACGTCCGCAATCATCGCCGCTTCATTCCGGCACGGAATGATGACGGCGCAATTGTCCTTGCCGGGTGGAGGCGGTGGCCGGTCCAAAGGCGTTGACGTGCTGGTGCCCAAGTTGACTTACAGATACCGAACGAGTAGGAAAGGCCACAAGGTCAAAACCCAGGGCGCGCGGCAAACGCTTTGGTTTTAGACGCTTCGTCTACGGAATGTCCGGCGAAGTCTGGATGCTTCCCGGGGTCCCCGCTCGACGGGAGGCCCAATTCTCGCTAAGCTATTGGCTGTGACAGAGAATTGGTTCCCATCCACCGACGACTTGGAAGCGTCCGGTTCCTCGCAGGAGGAACTACACGCCCGGGCGTTTTGGGCGGGAAGGGAACGGTTTGGCTCCAAAGTCTTTGTGCGCGGGGTGGTAGAGGTGTCGAACTTTTGCCGTGAGAATTGCCATTATTGCGGCATGCGTCGCGACAACCGGCAACTGGAACGCTATCGGGTTGATTTGAACATACTGGCTGACCTGCTGCTCCATCGGCGGCCGGAAATCATGACCGATATCAATATCCAGGCGGGTGAGGATCCCGTGGCGGTTCGGGAAGTGGTGTTGCCGCTGGTAAAGCTCTTGCGCCGGGAAACCTCCCTGGGGGTTAGTGTCTGCGTGGGTACGCTGGCCCCCGATCTTACGCGGGAACTTCAAGCGGCCGGGGCCACGATGTATATCATCAAGTTTGAATTGGCCGATGCCACCCGTTATGCGGAACTGGAAGCCCCCGGGACTTTTGAAGAACGGGTGAACCATATTCGCTGGCTGGCTGAACAGGGTTGGAATGTCAGCTCTGGCTTTATCGCCGGACTTCCCGGGCAGGATCTTGGCGCGAGTCTCCAGAATCTGGAACTGGCTTCGCAGTTACCCTTGCGGGGCTGCAGCGTCAGCCCCTTCGTATCGGGCGAAGCGACTCCCCTGGCGGGCGCCAGCGGTGGAGAATTGGATCTGACGTTGAACTGCATGGCCGCTCTGCGCCTGATGCGGCCGGACTGGCTTATACCCGCCGTAAGCGCCTTGAACTTGGCGGGCGGTGAAAATGGCTACCGTCGGGGCTTACGGGCGGGCGCCAATCTTTGCACGATCAACCTGACCCCCGAGGCTTATCGAGATAACTACCTTCTCTATAAGCGGGACCGATTTCTCATGAGCACGCGCCGGGTTACTGAGGCCCTCGTAGCCGAAGGATTGACACCCACCACCACCAGCCTGGCGGAACATTTCGAATGCGCCAAGGCCACCTGACCGGGCGTCCGACGCGGGCTCGTCGACTCGTTGTCACATGCTGTTTCCACCCCCAGTAAGGCCGCAGTCGCCGCCCCGGGTTGTCGTTACGGGAGCAGGTATTATCACGCCCTTGGGGCTGGGGTGGAAGGCCAACGCGGAAGCATTTCAGAAAGGACGCAAGAGTTTGCGGCCGGTTACCTTGTTTGACGTTGCGAGGCAACGTTGCCAGTTGGCATGCGAGTTGGATTTACCCGCCGTCCTGCCCGCCACGGCTCTCTCGTCTCGCCAGGAAAATCGGATGGGCCGCGCGGCCAAGATGCTTTTACACGCTGCCCACGAGGCTTGCACGCAAGCGAATTGGCAACGCGCAGGCGGAGAAATTCCAATCGTATTGGGCACGACGAGCGCGGGGATGACCCTCGGCGAGGATTACTACCGCCAGGCCGTCGCGGGAACGGATCGGGATCGCCAGGCGGCGCGAGTCGTCCATTACCAAGCCCAACGCCAGGCGCTCGATTTGGTCGATGCCTTTGGCTTTCATGGGCCTGTCACGATCATAGCGAATGCCTGCGCTTCCGGGGCCAATGCCATTGGGCATGCTTTCGAACTTATACAATCGGGCCGCGCGACCCGCGTTTTGGCGGGTGGATACGATGCACTCAGCCATCTGGTCTATGCGGGCTTCGACTCCCTGAAGGCCTTGTCGTTGACCACTTGTCGACCCTTTGAGGCGAACCGCGACGGACTTGCCCTGGGGGAAGGCGCAGGCGTGGTGTGCTTGGAAAGCATGGAGTCGGCACAGTCCCGGGGCGCTACGGTATTAGGTGAAATCGCCGGGTACGGCTCGGCGACTGACGTGCACCACCTTACCCAACCTCAGCCCGAAGGTGATGCCGCGGTGGAATCAATGACGCAGGCCTGCCGCCAGGCGGGAGTAAATCCCTTCCAGATTGGCTATATCAATGCGCATGGCACCGGGACGCCCGCCAACGACGTTGCCGAAGCCCAGGCGATTAACCGCTGGGCAGGACCTGCGGTTGCGGATATGACTGTAAGTTCCACGAAAGCCAGTGTGGGGCATTTGCTGGGAGCGGCCGGAGCGGTGGAAGCGATTGTGTGTCTGATGGCTCTCCACGGACAGTGGCGTCCACCGGAGATCGGGTTGGGGATACTGGATCCGGCCATACGATTCAGGGTGGTGCAAGTCACGGAAAGTGCCGCGTTTGATTATGCCCTCACCAATTCATTTGGGTTTGGGGGAGCCAATGCGTCCCTGGTGCTGCGGAGGCCGGCGTGAACCGTGTTTTCGTCCAAGGAGTCGGGGTAGTTTCGCCCGCGGGCTGGGGAATGTCGAGCTTCTGTCGGGCGCTCGAACAAAACGAGCCCTTGCCTGTAGAGGCACTGACGGCTCCCGCCGGGCAGCCCGTGATGCGAGTTCGAAGGGTGCCCGTTCCCAATCCGAAACCCTCGTTTTTCGCCCATCCGCGGTTGCGGCGGACGAGTCCGATTGCCCAATTTTCTGTCGGTGCAGCTTTGGAGGCACTGGGTTCGGATCAGGCGGACTCGATGAAGCAGTCGCGCTTGGGGATCATTTCCTGCGCATTTGCCGGGTGTGTTAATTATTCGCGGCGCTTCTATGAAGAGGTCCTCCGTGAACCGTCAACGGCCAGTCCGCTGATCTTTCCGGAAACCGTGTTCAACGCCCCGTCGTCCCATCTCTCAGCTTTCCTGGGGGCCACTGGGCGGAATTATACCCTCGTGGGAGACCAGGGGGAGTTCGTCAAGGCCTTGGCACTGGCGGCCGATTGGCTGGACCGCGGCTGGGTGGATCGCTGCTTGATCACTGCCGCGGAAGAACTGGATTGGCTCACCGCAGGCGCCCTGGAGCTCTTCGATCACGGTGCGTGTGCTGCTGAAGGAGCGGGAGCGTTGTGTCTGGGTCGCGATCCTTCCCCCGTCGAATTGGCCTGTGTGACGGAGCCTCAATTATATGATCGCCGCCGGGGCGGCCGGAATGGCAGGCGATCCATGGCGTGGCCGTCGGAGTTTTCTCCCAAGAGTTGCGATCTGCTTTGCGATGGCCGCTCGGGTTCGCCGGTCACCGATCATTTGGAAGATGAGCTGTGGAAGGACTGGCCCGGAAAACGTTGCTCCCCTCGACGGGTTTTCGGGGAGGGATTAGGCGTGTCGGGAGCCTGGCAGGTATTGGCAGGGATCCAGGCGCTGCAACGAGGGCATTCTGGCGCAGTTTTTGTAGGCGTGGTGGGAACCAACGAACAACGGGTGGGAGCGGTATTTCGTAGGAACCCGGATTAGGTTTGGTTTGAGGTCGATCGGCCATTTCCGCCTTCCCAGTTGGGGTTCCTTTGCTTCTTCTACCCGCCATGCGGATCATTCTCATCACCGGCGCCAATGGGGGCCTGGGCGACGCGATGGCTCGCGCATTCTTGCGCGAAGCCGAAACGAACCGCGTCTACGTTGGCTTTCGGACGGGGCAAGCCCGGGTGTTGCAATTGAAGACCGAATACGGGGACCGGGTTATCCCGATAAAATTGGATGTTTCCCTGCGTTCTGACTGGGATGTCGTGGTGAAAGCGATTCACCAAGATCATGGGCGACTAGACGTTTTGGTCAATAATGCCGGGATGCACGAAGACTGCCTGCTGGGGCTGATGCCGATCGAATCATGGGATCGAGTTCTTTCGACCAATCTTGATGCCGTTTTTCATGGAGCCCAATCCGTCCTGCCCGGGATGATCGGACAACGGGGTGGCCGGATCATCAATATTGCATCGCTGAGCGCGTTATTGGCGCCTGCCGGCCAGGCGAATTACGCCGCTGCCAAAGCAGGGGTGGTGGCGCTCACCCAATCCCTTGCCAAGGAGGTGGCGCGCCTGAATATCACCGTCAACGCGGTCTGTCCCGGTTACGTGAACACCGAAAGCACGGAGGCCATGTCCACGGAGAAGAAGCAGGCGGCGGTGGCGCAAATTCCGATGCGACGATTTGGACGTCCTGAGGAAATTGCCGCTGTGGTAGTCTTCCTGGCGAGCGCTGCGGCCAGCTACGTGACGGGTGCTGCCATCAAGGTGGACGGTGGCATTCTCTAGGGCGCTTTTGCGCCCGATCCACCCAGAGCTATTTTGTTTCTTCGCGCGGCATGACATGTGTTTCGATTGCTTCGCGGTCCCCGGGTATGGGACAAACGGCGACATCGTATGGGTTCCGAAGCAAGCATTGAGGAATTGAAGGGGCAGTTGAAAGCCATCGTGGTCGAGGCGTTGATGCTCCAGATCACTCCGGCTGAGCTTGGGGACGAGCAGCCGTTTTTCGGGCCAGGAAGCTTGGGCCTGGACTCCGTGGACGCACTCCAACTGGTGGTGGCCTTGGACAAAAACTTCGGTATTAAGATCACTGACACCGAAGTGGCCCGGAACGTCTTGGCCAATATTGCTTCGATGGCCGACGCCGTCGTGCGGCATAGGGCTAACCAAGCGCCTTGAATCGCGGGAAGTCCACGTTTGGTAAAAGGGAATAGGGCGTGGCTTCAAAAGGCATTGGCGCAGTCTGCTGGCCAAAAAGAGCGGAGGCTTCGTTGTTCCTCGGTCACATATTTCGCTGCAATAGGCTCTTTCGTCACGCCTCGCCTCCGCTCCTTTTGGCTGGTGCATCCAGGCCAAGCCCTCTTTAAGACACGCCCTGACGCTGGCGCCCACTTGTGGGATGGAGAGCGGGCGCCAGCGCGGGAGAAGGCGCGTCAACGCGCGCCAGAAATCTCAGGAAAGAGGCGGCGTCTCGTGTCGGCAAACGCCTCCACTGCCAGTTCCAGATCGTCCTGCGTGTGGGCCGCTGAGATCTGTGTGCGAATGCGTGCTTTGCCCTGGGGGACGACCGGGTAGCTAAACCCGACCACATACACCCCACGTTCGAGCATGGCGTCAGCAAACCGGGTGGCCAGAGCGGCATCGCCGAGCATCACCGGGCAAATGGGATGGGTGCCGGGCAGGATATTGAATCCCAGCTCGCCCATGCGGCTGCGGAAAAAACGGGTGTTCGCCTCCAGGGTGTCACGCAACGAGGTGGACTGGCTGAGCAACTGGAGCACCCGGAGTGAGGCGTAGGCGATCATGGGTGCCAACGTATTCGAGAACAGATAGGGGCGTGATCGTTGGCGGAGGTACTCGATGATTTCCTTGCGCCCGCTGGTGTAGCCACCACTTGCTCCGCCCAGGGCTTTTCCGAGCGTGCCGGTGATGATATCGACACGCCCCATGACCCCGCAGTGTTCGGGGGTACCCCGTCCGGTGCGTCCCATGAATCCGACGGCATGGGAATCGTCGACCATGACCAGGGCGCCATACTTGTCGGCAAGATCGCATATCGCGGAGAGGTTGGCGATGTAACCGTCCATTGAGAAGACACCGTCCGTGGCGATCAGCTTGAAGCGCGCGCCCGAGGCTTCCTTGAGCTTCGCTTCCAAATCCTCCATGTCGTTGTTGCGGTACCGATGCCGCTGGGCTTTGCAAAGCCGGATGCCATCAATGATACTGGCGTGATTCAGTTCATCGCTGATGATGGCGTCTTCGGGTCCGAGCAAGGTTTCGAACAATCCGCCATTGGCGTCGAAACAGGATCCGTAAAGGATGGTGTCTTCCGTGCCAAGGAATTCGCTCAGGCGCGCTTCCAATTGTTTGTGAACGCCCTGGGTACCACAGATGAACCGAACGCTTGCCAAGCCATAGCCCCATTTATCGATCGCTTCCCGCGCGGCGGCCGCGACGGCGGGATGCTGGGCCAGTCCCAAATAGTTATTGGCGCAGAGGTTCAGCACCGGCTTGCCATCCGCTACGCGGATGGTGGTGCCCTGGGGTGTCTGGATTACCCGTTCGTTTTTATAAGTCCCGGCCGAACGGATTCCGTCGAGCTGGGAGGCGAGGTGTTGTTGGAATGCGCCAAACATGGATGTTTAAGGATGGGGTGTGTCGCTTTCGAATTCGGGAAGAGCCAGCCGCCAAAAGATTCCAGCCACCCGCATGGCCAGCACCACCGCTCCTCCAGACAGGCCCGCGATCGAATCCGCGATACCGAGGTAGTGGAGAGACACCTGGACGGCCGCGCCCACCAGGGCCGCGGTGGCATAGAGTCTGATTTCCGGTTGGAAAACGAGGGGCACTTCCCGGGTGAGGACGTCGCGGAGGATCCCGCCAACGACCCCGGTCGTGACTCCCAACAGCACGCAAACCGTTGGCGAAAAGTTTAGGCTCAAGCCCTTGCGGGTACCGATCACGACGAACAGTGCCAAGGCGCAGGCGTCGGCCCAGACCAGGCTGCGCGAGGCAAAACGGCGTTTGCGGGCCAGGAAGAAAACGATCATGGCCGTGAGCGAGGCGTTGATAAGATAACTCGGCTCGCGCAGCCAGGCCACTGGAAGGTCTCCCACCAACAGGTCGCGAATGGTGCCGCCGCCAAACGAAGTGACCAGGGCCAGGACGAGGACCCCAAAGAGATCAATGCGCCGACCCCGCGCTGCGAGAACGCCAGTGGTGGCGGACACCGCAATCCCCAAGTGCTCGAGAAGGAACTGAAACGTGATCGTTGGCATGGCGCCACTTTGGCCGGAGCTCGATTGGAATCAATCGCCGGTTCATTGGAACTCTGGTGGCGTCTGGTATCCATTCTTTCCGGAGTGTTAGCCCGAAGTCAGTGCGTCCAGTCCAGGATCACTTTCCCGGACTGGCCGGAAAGCATCGCTTCGAATCCTTTTTCAAATTCTGTATAATGGAAACGGTGGGTGATCACCGGGCTGATATCCAACCCTGTCTCCAGCATCACGCTCATCTGGTACCACGTTTCATACATCTCGCGGCCATAAATGCCCTTGATCGTGAGCATGTTGAAAATGACCTTGTTCCAATCGATGGGCATTGGCTCCGAAGGAATGCCCAGCAGGGCGATTTTACCGCCATGCGCCATGTTATCGATCATATCGCGGAAGGCGGCGGGACTCCCGGACATTTCCAGTCCGACGTCGAATCCTTCCTTCATTCCGAGTTGCTTTTGCACCTCCTGCAACGTCCCGGTTTTGACGTTTAGCGCCACCGTCGCCCCCATGCGCTTGGCGAGTGCGAGCCGGTAGTCGTTGACGTCGGTCACTACCACGAAGCGCGCTCCGGCGTGACGGGCAATGGCCGCGCCCATGATTCCGATGGGGCCGGCGCCGGTGATCAACACGTCTTCGCCCAGGATGGGAAAGGAAAGAGCGGTGTGAACGGCGTTGCCGAATGGATCGAAGATCGACGCGACATCGGGATCGACCCCGGGCCGGTGGTGCCAGACGTTGGTCATCGGCACCGAGATATACTCCGCGAAGGCGCCGGGGCGATTCACGCCGATGCCCACGGTGTCCTTGCAAAGGTGACGGCGGCCAGCGAGGCAATTTCGGCAGCGTCCGCAAACCACGTGGCCTTCGGCGCTCACGATTTCCCCCGGATGGAAGTCATTGACGTTGGCGCCGACCTGGACCACTTCGCCCACAAATTCGTGACCCACCACCATGGGGACCGGGATCGTCTTCTGGGCCCAGGCGTCCCATTTATAAATATGGAGGTCGGTGCCGCAGATGCCGGTCTTGTGGACGCGGATCAGGACGTCGTTGATGCCGGGTTCCGGCACTGGAACATCCTCGAGCCAAAGTCCACGGGTGGACTCCTTCTTGACGAGCGCTTTCATTCGCTGAATCGACTGCCGGTCCTGGTTTTTCAGTTTTCCTGTATGCCGGAACCGTGTGCGGTAAACTAGACGATTGATTTTCCGGTAAGCAAGAAGAAATGTGCGGTATGTCGGAAATCGAAAGGTAACCCCTGACGAAAAATCGGTGGGGGGAGATCGGTCTCATCCTTCGTCCCGTTCCTTACAGAAAAGGATACGTGACTGCTGTGCTATGCGTGGGGCTGGCGGTCGGCAAACTCGCTGCCGATCATCCAGTGGATGCTCTCGACGCTGCCTCCCAGCTTCAACGTTTCCGCAGAACCCGTCCGATGGCGTCAATGAGATGGGACGTCGATATGGGTTTGACCAAGTGTTCGCTGAAACCAGCCTCGTACGATAGACGAATGTCGTCTTCCATACCGTAGCCGCTGACCGCGACACCTGGCATTCCATACAGGGCACCCAGTTGCCGCATGAGTTCGGTGCCGTTCATATCGGGGAGTCCGATATCGCTCACCAGCAAATCGAATCGATGTCGCGCTGCCAGTGCCAGCGCGGTTGTGGCGTCTTTTGCTATCGTTACGATGTATCCGTGGCGGGTGAGCGATCCCACTAGCGAGCGGGACGTGTCGGCGTGATCCTCAACTACTAACAGTCGCACGATCCCTAAAAGGGGGCTGCGCTGGATTGGCGTCGCAGACGCGGAACGATTGAATTCGTTCCCCGACGCAGTATCGGACGGCAAACCGTCCGGGCTTATATTTCCCTGTTCCAGCGTAGGCATAGTCACGTGATCGCGAAAGGCAAGCATCTCATGGGCCTGTGCCCCGTGTATTGCCTGCGCGTTTTTAAATTTGTGCTGAGGGTCCAAAATAGCGGTCGAAATCGTACTGTAAAGGTCTGAGAAAAAGCCGAATGTTCCAGCGTGTTGTTGGTTTCCGGCCCACAGCATGTTGCAATCTGCAATGCGCCTTCGCGATATCGCATGGCCATTATCGAGCGAGCCAATCAGGATGGCACTCGCCTCCGGTTGGCGTTGGTCAATTGAGAAATATTAACCCAGCATAGGCCTTATTCTCCAACTTCGTTCCACTGGAAAACGATTACTTGGTATGGGTCACATCTTGTGACTCCCCTGCAACCAGCGCCACACCCGGAGGGTCTCGGTGACGCTCCAAGCCTGTGCGTCGCAGCCCCGAAGGGTATGGGGAGCATCGCCATCCATGATCTCGGGCAAGTGCCCCAAGCAGCCTTCCCTCAGCAATTTCGCAGCACCTGCCAGATAATCGTGGGCGGCCCGCAAGGCTTCGGGGCTGTTGTCATAGGCGAGCGCCAAGGCCTCGCAGAAGGTGGGCAACGTCCAGCCCCACGCGGTCCCATTGTGGTAAGCGGGCTTCCGACGCGTGTCTTCGTCGCCTTCGTAATGTCCCCAGTATGGCCGGTCGGGATCGTTCAAGAGCCTTCCATGGTGCCAAAGGGGCAAGGGCGGAATTACGGGCAACGGAGCCAGACTGCGAAGTCCGCCGGGGATCACCAAGTGGCAAGCCGCAGCCCGCACCATGCGGCGAGCACGTTCACCACGCACCAGCCCGAGTGAGACGGCGAACAGGCAATTGCTGCGCAGCGAATTGTCTGGAGGCGACGAGCGTGCGGGTCGGCCTGGTTTGGCGGGGAGGAAATCGGCGTACCAGCCCAGTTCCTCCAACCAGAAATAATCCTCAAAACTCCGCTGCGTCCGCCGCGCCAGATCCGCCCAGCTTTCTCCCCGTCCGTCCCACGGCTCGGCCTTGAGACCAGCGAGTTGCTGGAGCAAACGGATCCAGAGAACCTGGATCTCCACCGGATAACCTTCCCGGGGAGAACCCGCCGGATGGTTGGTGTCCATCCAGGTAAAATGGCTGGGACTCCATACCAGGCCGCTGGCGTGATCGACGGTGATGCCATTCGGGGTGCCGGACAGGTAGCCGCTGGCGATGGAACGCAAGACGTCCTTGATCGTGCGCCCCAGGGAATCCACCACTATATTATAGAGGGCCGGATCGCCGAATTCTTCGCAGACCACGCCAAACCACAGGGGCGCGTCGCTGGTGTCGCGATTGCCCGCATCCTCGCCGTTGATTGAATTGGGAAGTGTGCCGCAGATTTCGAACTTGGCAAACGTGACCAGGAGATCCCGGACCGTGGAATGCATCCCGGCAGCCAGCAACCCGCGGGCGGCGATCAATGAATCCCGACCCCAATCGAGGAACCACGGGTAGCCCGCGATGACCGTTTTGCCAGAATCACGTTTCACGACGTAGGCCTGCGCGGCGCGCACCAAGGCACGGCCAAATTCATCAAGGGGCACCGACCCTGCCTGGGCGGCGGCCGATTCGGCAGCTTGGACCAGTCGTTGGCGAACGGCAACGAAGCCCGTCAGGTCGGTCTCGGTCGGCAAATGGATCTCAGCCGTGGTTACCAAGGTGGCATGCCCGCCCTTGATGAGGGGGATTTCGAACCAACCTGGGCTATAGGCATCGCCTGCCCCTTGCATACCCCGCGAGGCCTCCACCGGATGGGGCAAATCCAGGCACCATTCGGGTTGTTGGTGATACTCCGCTCCGACGCAATACACGGAAAGCTGCCGCGCGGGATCGGGTTGAAAGGCAAACCCATTGTAACTGGGCTGTTCACCGGAAACCGCCTCGCCGACCGTGACCGCGCGAATCTTGGAGCTGAAGTGATAGTCCGCCGCTTCGTTGCGTTTGGTTTCCCAATGAAAATTGCGGTCCTCAATATCGATTCGGGCGGTTATCCGCACGTCGCAATCGTCGGGCAACGACACGCCATAGTGTCCGGCGACGCCGGGGCGACCCGGTCGGCTGAGATGGAGGACAACGGCGTTCGAACCCTCGATCATGTCGGCCACCAAATGTACTTCCACACTCCGGCCATCGCCGGCATTCGCGATGAACTTCCAGTGGGCTGGAGGCCCAGCTTCAAACTCGACCAAGTTGCTGTTGTTCAGGGGCGTCAGGAAGCCGTCGGCATTTAGCCACAGGCGGACTCGCTTGGCGAAAACGTGCCGATCCACCGGGACTTCCGGGTGCAGGTTCGCCCCGAGCAGGCAATCGTACTTGGACGTGATTCGCCCAATATCGATTGCCAATCGCGACATCGCACCACGTCCATTGGTCAGGAGAACGATGGCGTTCGGATCGGTTGAGGTTGGTTTCGGAGTAACCGATGCGGTGGACGACAGGAATTCGAGTCGCGCCTTGACCAGCTCATTCGTGCCACCGAGTCGATCCAAGGTTAGGGTTCCGCTGGTGGATACCGCCGCCTTGGGCTTGAAGGCGGCGACATGCCCCCCGGCAACGGGGATCGATTCCACGTGTTGGGGCAGGGTACCGTCGGAGGTCGCGAGGGTCGCCCGGAAGGCGCCAATGTCTCTAACTAGCAACCAATGCCGGCTGGGCACGGGTACGACTCGCGTGCGGTCGGCAATCTGCCAGACCACGACCGGATGATAACCGTCGTCATCAGCCAAAGTTGCCCCGGCGACGGCCTCGGGATTCTGTTCCACCAAGGCCGCTAGATCGCGCCACCAATGGCCGTTCCGGCTGGGCAGGGCCTTTTTCCCCATGAACCTGCTCCATACCTCGAATGCATCGGTATCAATGCCCCGTAAGCGGGCGGCATAAAGTCCCAAGGTGGTTGCCCAGTCGGCTTGGGCCCTGGCCCGTCGGTAATCATCACCGCTCAGGCCTCGTGGCGTGGGCGAACCAGCGAGGCAGAGGCAAGCGCCAGCCTCCAACACGAGCGTAACGCTGCTTCCCGCCCCTTCGCCACCTAGGGTGGACTCCAAGATCCGCCATTCGGTACCGGCTGGCGCATGGGCCACGGGGATTTCCCTATAGACCTTTATTAGATCCACGGTGGGTTGTCCCAGCTCTTTCCACAGCACGGCGGGCACCTGCCATTCGCAGCGCGTATTGCTGCGGAGGTTGGCGAGCACCAACACCGTATCCAGACCCTCGGCAGAATCCCTCCGGAGGGCATAGACGCTGGAATCGGGCTCGGTGAGCCGCGTCAGTTGGGCGCCGTCAAAAAAAGCAGGATGGTCTGCCAGCAGCCGATTCAGCCCAGCCAGGTCTGGAACCAGGTTCGGCTGTTGGTTCCAAGCCATGCCCCGGCTGCTGTGGACGTTGATCTGCTCGGTGGCGCACCATTCCACACCGCAGGTGAAGCCGTACCCGCCCGTAATGCTGGTTAAGGCGCTCAGTCGGTTGCGGTGAAGTGACCATTGATATCCGGCCTCGGTAACCGGTTGCCCTGGAACGCCCCCATTCGCCGCCAGACGGGCGTTGTCGTGGGTCTCGCTATAATGAAAAAGCGTTCCCGTGAGCTGTCCGGCCCGGTTGGCGTGATCGAGGTAACTGGCGACCGGCTGGGGACCGAAGTTTTGAAAGAGTTCGCTATAGGCCCATTGCATTCCCCCCTCGGTCAGGAGCGATTCGGTGGCGTCCCAAGGGCCGCCCAAGCCTTCCAGCAGGAAGACCGCATTCGGAAATTGGCGGCGGACCTTGGCGGTGATGAACTGCCAGACATGCGTGGGAACCTTATATCCGGCGTCGCAACGAAAGCCATCGACGCCACGCTGGCACCACGTGAGAAAGGCATCGGCCAGATGATCCCAGAGTGCCGGGTAGCGCTGGTCGAATTCCACCAAGTCTTCCCACACCACATCCCACGCCCCAGGTGAATGGAACTTTCCTTCCGCTCCGCGTAGAAACCACTCTGGATGGTTTTCCCATTCGTCGCTGCCCCAACCGGTGTGGTTGATGACGAGGTCGAGAAATACCCGCGCACCCTTGCGGTGGGCAGCGGTGGTAAGTTCGACAAATTGGTCGACGCCATTGGTGCGCTTGTCGAACTCGACCAGGGCAGGATCGATGGCGGTAAGATGTTGGAGCGCGTAGGGAGACCCGAATCTTCCAAAGCGGGCAAACGTGGTCGGCGTGGGGCTGACGGGCAGGAGGTGCAGAATGCGGCAGCCCAATCGATCGACGATGTGGGGCAGTTCGCGAATCAAGTCACGCAACGTGCCACTGGGCGGGATGACATTGAAGCCCGCCTCGTCCAACGCCGAAATCGCAGGTGTTTGGTGATCGGATTTGGTGGAAATCTCTTCCTTGGACCAAGGGCCAAACATCCGGGGAAAGGCGCAATAAACGGTGTTCGCACTCCGGGTCCAAGAGGGATGCACACTAATCCCAATATCCGGTCCACTCGGCCAGTGCTGAAATCCTCGCGGATCGAGGGCATAGGCTTTGGCCTTGAAGAAGCCGGCTTCAGTCAAGGCCAAGGTGAGGTGCCACTCCCCGTTTTCCTCGCGCATGGGGATGTCCCGCCACGAAGCCCCCGCCAAGGGCAGTCTTTCGAAATGCGACCGGACAATTTCGTCGCGCACTTCGTCGGCGCGGCCGACGTTGGTGCGGAGCCTGGCCCGCCAACCGGGCGGCAAAGCCTGTCCTCCCGCACCTCGCAACGTGAAGGTGGCGAGATCTCCGGCATGCCGGACCATGCGCTGGCCCGGAGTGGGCGTCATTTCTGGGAGCTGCATTTGCTTGCCGGGTGCTCAGTCCTGCCAAGCCCTGGCAGGGCGAGTTTGGGGAGGAATCAGTCCCGCCGCAATACCATCAACTCTCAAAATCCTCATCCGTCTGCGGCGGCAGATGAATGACTCGCGTCTTTGCAACCAAGTCGTGCAACGCCTCATGCGTGGGCGTGAGCATGATCCGAAGGTAACCGTAGCCGAACGACATCACGCTAAGGAGTTCGGCGGCATACCGCGCGAACGCCTGGCGGTAGTTCAGGTCCGATCCGTCTTGATTGATAATCTTCAAACCGAGCAGGAATTTGCCTGGCGTCCTCCCGTATCGACCGTTAAACCCGACGTAATAGGTCAGGCTCATGGCGGCGATGGCAATAAGCGACGCCATGATCGTCAGCATCGGTGGCAAGGTTTCCGTGGGCATGGGAAGCGAAGCGGGATCCTTCCAGAACATGTCCGCATACTGACTGGTGAGTTTGGTGGCGTCGGTGATTTCCTTGTCCCACGGCCACAGCAACAGTCTGGACATCGTAAAAGTGATGACCCAGTCGATGGAGTAAGCCGCAAAACGCACCCCAAATCCGGCGGGATAAATCACCTGGACGGTCGGCGGCACCTCCGTTTGCCCCAACTCTGGAGGTGCGGGCAGGTCCCAGCGCAGTTCCGAACGCTCGGTGGCACGGAGCCACCGTTGATCGTCGCTGCGCCAGATCATGGTCCCGTGGCCCACTCGGCCATCGTCAATCCATTCACTCAGTTCCACGAGGGTCGCGGGACCATATTCGCGCCCGTCGGCGCCGATGATGCGATATTCCACTGCCATGCTTAAGCGGATGGACGGATAAGCCCTGCGGGACCTTCTGGAAAGCCAAATGGTCCTTGGCCGTTAGAAAAACGGGAAACATTCGAATTGAGCAATCCTCAGGATTACCGGTCGAAAGAGGAAGAGGAGATGAGTTGAAACTGAATCGCCGAAAGTTTTTGCTGCAGGGTGCCGTTCTGACGCCAGGTTTGATTGGTCTGGATGCCGTTGCCGAGCCGGGATGGTTATCCATTCAAAAACACACCTTGGGGAAGGGTCCGGCCGTTCACCGGTTCGTTCATTTTACCGATGTCCACTACAAGGGGGATGAGTCCAATCTTTCCAGCCTGGTGGCGGAGATCAACCGGATCAAACCGGATTTCGCCTTGTTTACGGGTGATTTGATCGAACGGGCCAGGTTTGCGCCGCGCGCTCTGGAATTGCTTTCGGGCCTGAAAATGCCGCTCTATGGCGTTCCCGGTAACCATGACCACTGGAGTCGAGCGGACTTTGGGCAGTTCCACCAGGCTTTCGCCGCGACGGGTGGGGCGTGGATGCAAGATCAGGAACTTCTACTTCCCAATGGTATCCATCTCTCGGCCATGGATCGGTTGAATTATCGCCCCAGCACGTCCAGCGGATCGTTCCGGATCCTGATGGTTCATTACCCCGGTTGGACCGATCGGATTGCGCCTTCGGCATTGTCGTCACCTTTCGATCTGGTATTGGCTGGACACACGCACGGCGGACAAGTTCGCCTGCCTTTTTATGGTGCATTGCTGACGCCCTTCGATTCGAACGGCTACGAAATGGGTTGGTACGACACGCCGGCCGGCCGTCTTTACGTGAATCCCGGCATTGGCACCATCGCGCTAAACTTGCGGTTCAATTGCCGACCGGAACTGGCGGTGTTTGAAATCGGTTCCGATTACCAGCGGGTTTGACAATTTCCTGACAAACCGGCGGACAGGAGACATCATGGTCTCAAGCCGGATTTGGGAAACTGTCAATGACTGGGCACGTGTTGGTCCTAGTGGCGGGTTTGGGTGTTCTTGCTCTGGGGGCAGGGGTTGCCATCCGACTGCGTGCCCGGAAACGGCCCGGTGGCTGCGAGCGTGTTTCCGATCTGCCTTCACGGCGCGCCTTTGCCTACCAATTAGGGCTTATCCTATTTCCCGTGGTTTTGCTGGCCACGGTGGCCATGGTGGCACTATGGCGGGATCGGGCGGCGGTGGATGAGGAAATTCGTGCCCGGGCGCGCACGATCGCAGAGGATTTGGCGAATCGCTTGGGGACGCGTCTGCCGGTTGCCATGAAAGAGTGGGAAGTGGCGAGTGTCGCTTGGGAGAAGGAGGGCGGCGTTGGCGCTGAAGAATCGATTTTGACGCAGGGAGGCGAATCCTCCTCGATCTCCTCAATGAGTGACCGTAGTCCGTGGACGGAATTTCCCCTAAAGCTGGACTTCAATCCCGACGGGACGCCTGATCGGCGTACCGCCTCGGTGTTCGGGCTCCAACCTCCGGGCTGGTTAGTCGACATGACCCGTGAACAGCGTGGAGCGTGGGATCAATACTGTGCCGCCATGCTGGTCGCGACGAACGCCAGCCTGTCCCCCGAGCTTTCCCAGCAAGTACCGGTCGCAGAACTCGCCTTCCGCCAGGAGTTTGCCCGTTTGCGGGACGATCGAAATCATCGCCCGGTCGGCGAGCGGGTACTGGGACTTCTCATATTGGCCCAAAAGGCCGCCCAGCAGGGTTGGCAAGCGGATTCGGGCGTGCCGCTGGCGGTAATGGTTTTCGCCGAAGCCTGCCGCCTGAGCCCAGAGGCTCGCTGGGAAGGTGAATGGACGAAGGCACTTCCCCTTATCCTGTTGCGGCAACCCAGCGTGGCGGATGGATGGCTTTTGACGCAGGGCAAGCTGATGGCGGAACGCTCGGATAATCCCTTGCTTATAAAAGGGATGGAGCGCCTGCGGAGACGATCTTTGGCGATCCGGCAGGCGGCGGAATTGTCCTCAGCGCTCTTGTCTTCCACGGGTCTTTTGCCGTCGGAACCCCAGGCGTCTTTCTGGTTGCCGTGGGGAAGTAATTATTGGTTGATAGCTATAGACAGGAGCGGAGCGGATTCGGGCGCTTCGCGTTCCAACGCTGCGAATTCCGGCGTGTTTTCCGTACGCGCGTTTCCGGCGGACACCTTGGGTCGGGTGGTGATCCAGGCCTTGACCGGCCCGGCAGCAGGGGGTGCCGTTTCTTTTTCCGAGGCTCCCCGCATGCCGGATGGCCTGAAGGCGGAGGTCGCGTTATCGGGCCATCCCTTGAGGACGGGAGGCACTCCGTGGCTGGCCCACGATTTGGAACGAAATACTCCCCTGCTGGCTGAATTCGAATTGCCGGTCGGGCCGCCGCTAAAGGGCCAGCTTGCTGTGCGGATTCATCTGGTTGACAAGTCCGCAATCTATGCCCAACAGCGTCAACGGGAATGGCTGATGGGTGCCATGATATTGTTGACGGCGGGTGTGGCCGGAGTGGGGGCGCGCCAGGCGCATCGGGCCTACCAACGGCAATGGGCGCTCAACGAGCAGAAATCTAATTTCGTGTCGAGCGTCTCGCATGAACTCCGGGCTCCGTTGGCCAGCATGCGGTTGCTGGCGGAAGGACTCCTGAACGGCCGCGTCCATGAGGACGCCAAACGGCAGGAGTATGCGGGTTTCCTGCTCCAGGAAACCCGGCGCCTCGGCTCCCTGGTAGAGAATGTGTTGGATTTTGCCCGCATCGAGCAGGGCCGCAAGCAGTACGATTTTGAGCCGACGGACGTCGTCCGATTGGTGGCGGAGACCATTCGCCTGATGGAACCGCTGGCGACGGAGCAACAGGTTTCGATCACGGGTCCATCCCGGGTAGTGACTTCGCCGGAGCGGGAATCCGTGGTGGGAAATTGGGATGGGGCGGCAGTACAACGGGCCTTGTTGAACCTGCTAGACAACGCCCTGAAACATGCTCCTCTGGGCTCACGAATCGAGGTGTCTATTGTCCCGGACTTGAAAGTTCGTGCGGTTTCCCTCCGGGTGAAAGACCAAGGGCCGGGCATACCCGCTTCCGAACACGAGCGAATCTTTGAACGGTTCTATAGGCGGGGCTCCGAATTGCGCCGGGAAACCAAGGGCGTTGGCCTGGGGCTTACCATCGTGCGCCACATCATGGAGGCCCACGGCGGTCAGGTGCGAGTGTCCAGTGAAGTGGGGCAGGGAGCCGAGTTTATATTGGAATTGCCGCTCTCAGCAAAGGAAGTGAATGAATAGGGTGTTAATAGTGGAGGACGAGACGCCGATGCGAACGGCGCTGGCGGATCTGCTCACCACCGAAGGGTACCGGGTGATGACGGCCGCCGACGGCGTGAGCGGCTTGCAGCGTGCCCTGGATGAGAAGCCCGACTTGATCCTGCTGGATGTCATGATGCCCCAATTGGATGGCTTCGCAGTCGCCGCCGAACTGCGGAGGCTAGGCAGGATGATTCCCATTCTCATGCTCACGGCGAAAGGGCAGGTGGACGATCGCGTACGTGGACTGGATTCGGGCGCGGATGATTATCTGGTGAAACCCTTCAGTGGCGAGGAGTTGCTGGCGAGGGTGCGGGCGTTGCTTCGTCGGCTGAAGCGTGATGGGACGCAGTCGCTTGCCACGCTGCATTTAGGGCAGGTGGAGATCGATTTTGCCAGGGCGGAAATACGCCGGGCTGGCACGCCTGTCCATCTCACCGGAAAGGAATTCGCCATGCTTCGCTTGTTGGCGGAATCACCCGGGCAGGTTATCAGCCGCGAGCGGTTCCTCGACCTGGTGTGGGGCGTCAACGCTTTTCCCACCACCCGGACCGTTGATACCCATATGGCGAGTCTGCGGGGCAAGATAGAGGATCATCCCGAGTCTCCCCGCTTTCTCAAGACCGTCCACGGTACGGGCTACAAACTGGATTTGGGGATATGATTACGATTTCACAAATCCCTGACACCTTCGCCCGGGTGTCCGGGCAGGCTGGGCCATGTAACAACAAATCCAGTCCAAAGATTATGTTTCCCATCATCATCAGGTATCGATTGCGTCGGCGCGTCCCGGGAGGCGCCTTGCCAGAAAGGCCGGCTTTTGGAGTGAAAACATCGATCGCGCTTGTCGGTCGATGGGCGTCATGGGGTTTGCTTGCCTCGTTTGCCCTGGTGCTCCTTCTCGGGTTGGTTGAACGGGCGCACGGTGAAGACACCCTGCAAGATCGGCTGACCCGTGGCATCGTGGCCGAAGAGACCCAGCAGGATCTGAAATCGGCGGCCGCCCATTATTCGGAAATCCTCAAGATCGCCGACCAACAGCGTTCGGTGGTGGCTTCGGCCTTGTTTCGCCTGGCTGAAGTGCAGCGACGGCTCGGGCAGGCGGAGGAGTCGAAATCCAATTATGCTCGTTTGATCCGCGAGTTTCCCGCCAGCACCAACCTCGTCGAGATGGCCCGCAAATATGTTCCGGCCGTGTCGGCACCTCCCCTGTTGGCCCCCCAAGCGGAACAGGAGCAACTGTTGCTTCAGGAAATAGGTATCGCGGAAAAGGTCGCCGAAGAAGCGCGCCGCAAACGGGAAGTAGGCGCGGCAGGTGGCGACGAGGTTTGGAAGGCAGAGCGTGAACTTTTGAAACTCCGCCGTGAAATGGCCGCCTTGAGGGGGAAGGCCAGGGTCGATCTTATTGCGGAGGTTCCTTCGGGCAAGTCGGCTGAACCGGTGAAGTTGTTCGAATCCGACGAGTCGCTGGAGATTGAACGACTGAAAAAGCTTTTTGCCGATAGTCCGGATCTCATCAATGGTGTCAGCCTAGGCGGTTCTACTCCTCTCACCCAGGCGGCGGGCAAGGATCAACCTCTGGTCGTGGAGTATCTAATCTCTCAAGGCGCCGATGTGGATGGCGGAGGCCGCCCGGGTTGGACCCCGCTCGCCAAGGCGGCGAGTATCGGCAACAAAAGGATTGTCGAGATACTCCTAAAAGCTGGTGCTCGCGTGAATGCCAACGATCCCAAGGTCTATGGCGCGCTTCATGCCGCCGTGGCGGGTGGACACCGAATCCTGGCCGAAACCTTGATCAAGGCGGGAGCTTCATTGGATGCCATGCAGATGGTGGAGATCAATGGCAGTTCGAGATTGCGTACTCCTCTGGGAGCGGCGGTTGAAAAAGGGAATCACGGCATCGCTCTGCTGCTGGCCAAGGCGGGCGCGGACGTGAACAAAAGATACAGCGCGTCAAACCGGGACCCGTCCGATCCCAATTCCCTCCCTTACGTTTTGGTCAGGGCCGCCAACGATGCGAGCTGGTCCGAAGCCGAGGCCTTCCTGGCCTTGGGTGCGGATCCCAATCCCGAAGGAATGTCGCTTCTATTTTGGTGCGCCCGCGCGCCCTCCTCGCTTTGGAATAAGCTGTTCGAAAAAGGTTGCCAGGTGGACAGTCGGGGCGTCACCCGCTGCCCACTATATGTGGCCGTTGAGCAGGTGGTACCCGAATTTGCCGGCTGGCTGGTGGCCCATGGGGCGGGGAAGAGTCCCGAGGCTTATACCGTTTCTTCGGCGCTCATCTCGGCAATCAATCAGATGACCCGTTTCGGGGAGCCGCCAAGAACGCAGTTTCTCGGCCTGATCGACAAGGTCCTGGAACAGAGCGTGTCACTGGAGGTAGCCGATTCGGAAGGGGAGACGCCCCTGGCGGTGGCGGTACGAACCGGGAACTACGATGTCGCCGAACGACTTCTCGCGAAAGGTGCCAGTCCGAAAGTGAAGGCTTCGGGGGGATATTCGCTGTGTGCGACTATCGTGAACAGGCAGGACCAACAGTTTAGTTTCAGGGGCATTCCCAGCGATGTAGGTTTCCGTAAGCGCCCGGATGCCGCCGCCGCGCGCGCGATGATCAATCGTCTGTTGGATGCGGGGGCGAACCCCAATGACGGCACCGGGCCGTTAACGCTGTTGGAGTATGTCGTGCTAATGGAGCCAGACAGGGAATTGGTAAAGGTAATTATTTCACATAAACCCGATGTGAACCTGCGGGGGCAAGATGGCTATACCCCCCTGGAAACCGTGCGCCGGCAATTGGCGAAACTGGTGGAGCCCGGAAATGCATCCGTGCGGACGGAATTGCGCGAGATCCGCGAACTTCTCATGGCGGCTGGAGCCCGGGAGGACGCTCCGGATTTCGACTCCATCCGGCTCTCCAGCAGTTCACGGGACCAGGTGGATGCCGTAATCAAGAAGCTGAGTGAAAACGATGTCAACCGCTATACCTTGCTCGAATTTCTGGCGATCCACTACGGTATTTTATCGGCGCCACCAGGATCCAATCCTTTCGCAGTCGAGGAGCGAAATGGCGGTGTGTCGCCAGGCCGACTGGCGTCTCCTCCAGGACAATTCCCTGGCAGGCCACCAGGAAACGTCACGACGCCGATTACGTTTCCTGATTGGGAGCATTTGGTGATCTGGCGCTATTTCGATCAGGCGGGCAAGATTGAGCGCCGACGGGTTTCTCTTGATATGCCGGGATTGCTGGCGGGCGACGTCACCACAGATCCGCTCCTGGCATGGGGTGATGTTGTTGAGATCCCGGTAAAGGACCACGCGCTCAACGCCGTCGCACCCCGCTTGCCATCGGAATTGCGCAAGCCTTTTGAGAAATTCCTAAACCGAAAGATCATGGTGCGCATCGACGACGGGGCGGAATATGTCACCTTGAAAGTGACCATTCCGGAGGACGGTCCCCGTGGCGGCCCTTCCAACAGTCGGTTCTGTTTCACTCTCCCTGAGGCGCTTCAGTTGTCCGGATTGTTGCGTTCCTCGTCGGACCGCACCAGGATTAGAGTGATCCAGACCTATGGGGAGACGCGGGTTGAGCGTCTCATTGATTTGGATGCCCCGAAAGGTGGAACCGACGTCTGGCTGCGTGATGGCGCTATCATTGATGTGCCTGACAAGAAGGCGTCGGAAAAAAAGATACCTGAAAGAAAGGATGGCACGGGAACGGCCGTTATCTTTGGCGGTCTGAAAGGCGTGGTGACGTTGGAGCGGGGCAAGCCCGTGAGAATCTCGACCGCGGTGCAGGCCCAGAACCCTTCCGAGCTATTGAACCTATCCAAGATCAAGCTTCACCGGAAAGGAGAGGGCGATCGCGAGCAGGTCCTGGTTTTCAACATGAAACGCTTCCTCCAGGAGGGAGTCGGGGAAGATATTGAGCTCAAGGATGGCGATCGAATTGAGGTGCGCGAGAACACCTTCAGTTTCTGAGCCGAACGAACGCGCGCGAGAAGAAGATCCGAGGGGATCGGCACGCTCGATTGCGCAGGTCGCGATGAGCGGTTAGACAAATAAGGAAGGCCGGGGGGTCACCCCCGGCCTTCCCGTCGTACCTGGCGGATACAGCTATGCGCTCCTGAGCCCCGCCCGGCTCAACTCCCATTTACTTGCGTAACCGGAAGAAGGTGTTGCTGGTTGCCCCTATCGGTAGGGTGACACTGAACTTGCCATCGGCATGGTCGGGGGCAGTGGCCACGGCGGCCCATCCCGAGCCGAGAACGCCGCTCGATTCCAGGACGAAGCCGGTCGACGCATCAGGCCACGACAGGACCACGTTCACTCCCGACAGCGCGATCGACAAGGTCGGCGGTGTATCGTTGACGATCGGCACGATCACGTCCGGACCGGCGGCGAAATTCGCCGCGACCTGGCTGGCGTTCAGGGCGCCGTAATAGATGCGGAACTCGTTGATCGTTCCGTTCAAGAAGCCGTCACCGGTATAGACCGATCGACCCACAAAATTGTGGGCATCAATGATCGTGCTCAGAGGTTTGGTGAAGGTCGAAGTGCCGAGGAGAGCCCCGTTGACATAGACCGAGCCGGTCTGGGTGTCTTGGGGATCCACCACCGCCACGATATGGGTCGGTCCGGCGCTATCGAGGCCAGCCGCGCCGTTATCGAAGACGTCTTCGCCAGTGCCGTCGTTCACCGCGATGCGGATGGTGTTTCCGCCGGTGTGCGGGCAAAGGAAGAAGTACGTATGGCCACCGCCACCGGTGTTATAGTCGCCGAAGTCAGCGATACGAGCCCAGACATTGTTGGCGTCCAAGCTGACCCAGGCTTCAACCGTCAGGGCCTTGTAGCCACCCAAGAGCTCGGGAGGCAGGTCAAGGTAGCTGCCGCGTCCGACCGCCGGGTCGTTCGGCAGGTTAAGGGCGCCAGAGGAGACCGTCGCGTCACCGTGCAGGCTGCCATTGGCGCCGCTAATCGAGTCAGTGGCGTCGGTGGTGAAGCTATAGCGGTGCTTGAGGGTGAGCTGTGCAGGAGTAACCGTGACCGAAGTGGAGCCGCTCACGCCCTGGTAGGTGGCGGTGAGCGTCGTGGTGCCTACGCCCGTGGCCTGGACCCGGCCATCGGCGAGAACTTGTACCACACCCGTATTGCCAGAACTGAAGGTAACGCCGTCAAGGGCGGTCACATCGAAATTACTGACCGTAGCCGAGGTGGCGTGGACGATCGGGCGTTGGATGGTTCCGTTGAGGAAATGACCCAAGAGGCTGACGGACACCGATTGCACCGTTCCCGGATTAAAGCCGAGATTGGCGGGACCGGCGGCGTAGCTGGCCCGGATCTGCGCGCGGCTCAAGGCGCCGTTGTAGATACGGAACTCATCGATTTCACCAGTCATTGGAGTGGTCGAATCGTGATGTGCGCCGATGACGTTGAAAAGGTCGTTGGTGCCGCTGATGGCTGATAGCAACTGCGTCACGACATTGGTGTTGGCGACCTGCCCGTTGACGTAGAACTCGATATAACCGGCTTGCGGATTGAAGACGCTGACGATATGGACATTGCCAGCGATGGGTCCGGACTGTGCCGCAGTGGCTTCAGTGCCGCCGCTCAGGCCCAGGATGGAGTTGTTGCCGGCGCTATGGGTGCGTAGGCGTACAAACTTGGTCAACCCGTCGCCGAATCCGAAGAGGTGGGTGGGTGTGCCGTCAACTGTGACAGCCACGTGCGCCCAAGCTTCGATCGTAAGTGCATCATAGGTATTGTCGATGATGCCAGCCGGGAGCGTGACAGCGCCATTGCCATCAAGGACAAGCTTGCCGCCCGAGACCGAGGCGGAACCTATAGTGGCGCCGTTGGCGGTCCCGATGGAATCGTTGGCGTCTGCAGTGAAGCTATAGCGGTGGGTGAGTACCGAAGGCTTCGCGATGACCGTAATCGTCGCATCCTTGCTCAAACCACCATAGCTGGCTGTGAGCTTGGCGGTGCCAGGGCCCACGCCATGGACTGTACCATCGGCATCAATGCTGATGACGGTGGGCTTGTCAGTGGTGTAGGTGGCGGAACCGGCGACATTGACGCCGGTAACATTCGCGAAATCGGCCACGACACTGGCGCGTTGGATGGTGCCAACGTTCATGCTACCCGTCACCGTCAAGCTCAGGGCGCTGATAGCACCGGGGTCGGTGACCACCTTGTCCGGACCCGCAGCGCCATCAATGGCGATTTGCAACGGGCTGAGGGCGGAATCATAGATGCGGAACTCGTTGAATGATCCGTTAAAGAAAGGGTCGGGATACTGCGATCGTCCCAGCCAATCGTTGACGGTGTGGCCGAGGTCGGCCGGGGTAATCGTCACGTTGGTGTTGATGGCGACTTGCGAGCCATTCACAAAGATTTTCCCGGTGTGGGAGATCGCGTCGGAAGTCCAAACAATGTGAGCCTGGGTTCCCACGTCGGGGCGTCCACCTAGCCACTCCACGATCTGCTCGGGGGCGCCACCGCCTGCGAGGGTATAGGCACCGCGCAGGAAGCCGTCACCGGCGGGCAAGGAAAGGAACACGTATTGCGTGCCCCCGGTGCCCTGGTCTTCGCCGCCGACACTATTGCCGAAGTCAAAGATACGAGCCCAGCCGCCGCTCCCGTTGTCCGTCACCCAGGAT
>DATJII010000350.1:0-6232 GCA_035493435.1 Candidatus Limnocylindria bacterium
TTTGGATTGTCCAACAAGGTTCGGATGCCACGAATTCGCAGCATGTCCATGAGCATCTGGACTGGAGGAAGAAATCCAGCGGATGGTTTGGGAGTCGACGGAGGATGGGGCTTGGGTAAACCCTGGCGAGTCTTCACCAAAATGGGCAGTTTTAACAATCCGGGTCCGTCGATGACTTACGTGCTACTTGATGAACGCCAAGACAGCATCAACGATGGTTTTTTTGTTGTTGAGATGACGGGTTATCCTGACGCTCCGGCAAGTACTCGAATGGTCGATTTTCCCGCAAGTTACCATAACAAGGCGGCCGGTTTTTCTTTTGCGGATGGGCATGCGGAGATCAAACGCTGGACGAATCCCAAGAGCATGCCACCGATCGTTACCACAAAGACGGTGCCGTACGATGAACCTCAACCCAATAATCAGGACATCATCTGGATGCAGGAGCATTCGACCCGGTTGCCGTAACGCAGAGATTTTGCGGGTGGGGATGACGCGCAGCCTGTTTTCTAATTAATGTCCACATCCCGCCTCCCACCCCTGGTCACCCGTCCCCGGCATTGGCTGGGTGGAGTGGCTTATTATGTTCGTCGGGAGCCGCTACGATGGATCCCGGAGTTGATTGCCCAGCATGGTGATCTCTATCGGATCAAAGCGGCATTGGGGCAAGCCGTGGTGGTGGGCAATCCCGAATGGGCTCGCCAGGTTCTCGCTGACCGCTACTCGCACTATCAGGAGAAGAGCTTTGCCTACCGTATTCTCCGTATCCTCTTCGGAAATGGACTGGTGACCAGCGCCGGAGAGTTTTGGCGTGGGCAGCGCAAGCTGATCCAACCGGCATTTCACCGCCATCGGCTGGACCTGCTGTTCGGTATGATGGTGGATCGAGTGCTGGTGTGTGCGGATCGTCTGTCAGCTTTGGCTGACTCAGGAGAAGCCGTCGATATGGGGCCCGCGATGTCGGCGCTGACGCTTGATATCATCGCGCGTGCGATGTTTAGCACGGACGTGGAAGGGGCTGCGGCTCGCGTCGGGGAACATATCGGTATCCTGAACGAAGGCGCGATTCGAACGCTTCGGCATCCCTGGCTGTTTCTCATGCCTCGCCGATGGCCCTTCAATCATCGGCAGGCCCGGGCCCTGCAAGATATGGATCGTGTGGTCCTTGGTATTATCCAAAAGCGAAGGCAGCAGCCCGATCAACACAACGACTTGCTGGCGATGCTGCTATCTGCGCAATCGGAAGATACCGGAAAGGGCATGACTGACGGCCAGTTGCGTGACGAGGTGATGACCATTTTCGTCGCCGGGCATGAGACGACGGCGAATGCGATGTGCTGGCTGCTCTATCTCGTGTCGCAGCACCCGGAGGTAGAGGCGCGATTACTGGCAGAGATCGACGGGCAACCCGATCCCGAAGTCTTTGATCCGGCGTCCGCAGCGCGATTCCCGTACGTAAGACAAGTCATCGACGAATCATTGCGGATGTATCCGTCGATTTGGTCCGTGGGACGGAATTGCACCGAGACAGACGAATTGGCCGGATACACCATTCCGGCTGGGACCAATGTCATCATCCCAATCTTCTTTTACCATTGGAGCGAGCGCTTTTGGGAGAATCCCCGACGATTCAACCCCGATCGTTTCGCGGGCGGAAGCAAGGCCGCCACCGAGAAATCCATCTATATGCCCTTCGGGGCGGGACCGCGCAGTTGTATCGGCAACCACTTCGCCCTCCAGGAATTGGTGATCATGACCGTGCTGGTGTATCGCCGATTTGTCTTTCGCCTGGAACCGGATTTCTCCGTAGAGCCGGATCCCTTGATTACCCTTCGGCCAAAAAACGGCATGCGAATGAAGGTTCTGGCTCGCCGGGTGCCAGGTCAGTAGCCGGGGTGTCAACGGTGGTGATTCCTGGAGGTTGGTGCTCAGCACTTTGCCGAACAAATCCGGGAGGCTGTGCGTCCAAGGCCGATTCGCATGAAGTTATTGGGAATTGCTGTACTCTCCACTGGGATTCTTTTGGGAATGTCCGCTGCCGCCGAGGACGCCCCACCGCCGCCTCCTTCTGGCCCACAAACGGACGGCTCCTTCCAAAAAGTGATCCTGGAGGCCGACCGTGATGTCGACGGAGATGGCAAGATCGATGATGTTATCGTGGATCCGATGGAAATTGCGGTGGCTGGCGATGGACGGGTGTTCTTCATCGAACGCGCCGGGGTCCTGAAAGTCTGGAAGCCGGAAACCAAACTCAGTACGGAGATCGGCCGGATCAAAGTTTTCAATGGATTGGAGGACGGATTGCTCGGAATCACCCTGGATCCCAAGTTCGCCAAGAATGGTTGGATCTACCTTTTCTATTCCGATCCCGAAACCACGACCAACTCTTTGGGCTCCAAGGTGGGTGAAAACCGTATCGCTCGCTATACCGTAAAGGGAGATACCTTGGATCTGGCCAGTGAGCGAATTCTCCTGCGAGTCGCCACCCAACGTCAGGATTGCTGCCATTCTGCGGGTTCCCTGGCCTTTGACGCCGCCGGTAACCTGTATGCTTCCGCTGGCGATAACACGCATCCCGGCGCTTCCGATGGCTATACCCCCGTGGATGAGCAGGACGGACGAGGACCCTGGAACGCCCAAAAATCGGCCAGCAACGCCAATGATCTCAGGGGCAAAATCCTGCGGATCCACCCCGAGCCCGACGGCACTGCCACGATCCCCAAGGGCAATCTCTTTCCCCCGGGCACTCCCAACACCCGCCCGGAAATCTATGTCATGGGAAATCGGAACCCGTTCCGGATCTCGGTGGATCAGCGAAATGGCTTCCTGTACTGGGGCGAAGTGGGACCCGACGCCGGTGGCCCGAACGAGTCGCGTGGCCCTGCCGGCTTCGATGAAGTAAACCAGGCCCGTAAGGCGGGCAACTTCGGGTGGCCCTATTTCGCCGGTGATAACAAACCCTACCGGCGATATGACTTCGCGACCAAGCAGAGCGGCGAGGCGTGGGATCCTTTACATCCCTTGAACGAATCGCGTTACAACACGGGGCCCAAGGAACTGCCTCCCGCCCAGCCAGCCTTTATCTGGTACCCGTACGGGCGATCCACGCGTTTTCCCGCGGTGGGAGACGGCGGGCGCACCGCCTGTGCCGGGCCGGTTTATTATTTCGATTCCAAGCGAAAATCGGCCACCCAACTGCCGCAGGAATTCGATCACACGTTTTTCTTCTATGAATGGTCCCGCAACTGGATCATGGCGGTGCATCTCGATGGCGATAATAATATCGCCAGAAATCCCGACGGCTCGCTGCGAATGGAAAAGTTCTGCCCCAAGATGACCTTCAAGCGCCCGATGGATATCGAACTGGGAGCGGATGGTTGCCTCTACGTGCTGGAAAATGGCACGGCGTGGACCGGTAACAGGGATACCCAGCTCGTTCGTATCGAGTATCATCCGGGGGAGTAACCCCAATTGCACTTCTCGTGCTGGATCTCAAGCGGGATCACGCAGTCGAGATGGATTCGGCGCGTGTGGGTGAGCGATTCGACCGTATCATCCAGATTAATTTCTTTTATAAAAATAGACGCCCGGAGCCCAATAATGGGCGCCGCCGTTGGTGAAGTTCGTCGGCCCTATTTCGAAGCCAGGACTCCCAAGGACACCGCCTCCCCAATCGATTCGCACGCGCCAGGGAGTGGCGGGATCATCGGAGGATCGACGATGACGAATGGTCCCAAGATTCCGGGCGCTACGTGAAGCTGGGCTGGAGGAAGATTGCTCCTCATACTAGCACGCGTGGGGTAATTGTCGGGGGGGTAATCCGCCACCAGATGGGTGGCCCAAGCTTGAAGTTCAGTGGCGGTGACAACTCTTCTGGCTTTCTGCTCTATGTGGGAATAAGTCCATTCCACTCTCAGCCAGCCATAAATCGTCGAACCCACTCCGATGAGGATTGCAGCCAATATGACTAACTCCAAGAGGGTTGAGATCTTGATGGTCCGTGGTTCAGTATTGACTCTCATCCGGTTTGATCGGTAGAAGCCTGAGGCTAGGCGGCGGCTTTCGCGAGGCGGAATTTCGCGCTCTGGAAATCGCCTTGCCCCAAGCAACCGTCACGGGCAAATTCAATGCCGACCGCCCATTGTTTCGCCGATATCGAATCCGTACATGGGCGCTCCCGAAAGTGCATTATGCAAAAAATCACCCCGTTTCTCTGGTACGATGGCAAAGCCGAAGAAGCCGCAAATTTCTACGTATCCATCTTCAAGAATTCCAAAATAGTTGATGCGTCACCGATGGCGGTAACGTTCGAGCTCGAAGGGCAAAAGTTCATTGCCCTTAATGGCGGCCCGATGTTCACGTTCACTCCAGCCATTTCGTTCTTTGTGAGTTGCGAGACCCAGCCCGAGGTGGATGAGCTCTGGGAGAGACTATCGGCTGGTGGCGAGAAACAGCGCTGCGGTTGGTTGAAGGACAAGTACGGAGTGTCCTGGCAGGTTATCCCTACGGTTTTGGGCGAATTGATGGGTGATCCCGACCCAGAGAAATCGCAGCGAGTCATGGGAGCCATGCTCCAGATGGAAAAGCTGGATATTGAGGGGCTGAAACGCGCGTATTCCGGGCAGCAGGCAGGTGTTTGACATGGGTCACGGAATCTGGCCGCAGTCTGCGTCCCTGTTCTTAATATACCTTATCGCACGATGAGGAGGCGGTAAAATATACTTCCTCCGACGGGCGGGGAAATGGGAACGCGCACGGTCTCTTGACTTCCTCCCAGCGAAATCCCGAGGTCGGACCAGAGATTGGATTGCAAGCTGGAGGCAATCTGGACTTGGTAGTGAATGCCCTCGACGCCATTCCAGATAAGTTCGGCGTTTCCATCCGCGGAGTTCATCAGGTTTAGTCGAAGTATCGAGTTGGGGTCCAGAGGATCGGTGCCGGCCAAATACTCCTCATAGTTGGTCGCGCCATCGTGATCGGGGTCGCCTGTTGAGGGCTGCGCCAGGTCACCAAAATGGAGCCGTTCCCATTCGTCGGGGAGGCGGTCAGTGTCTGCGTCGGTGATGGTATCCAATGTGGCGGCAAAAAGCTGATTGAATCCATTGAAATAGCTGCCATTCAGGTCCGACGCGGCGGAGAGTAGTATGGCTGTGGAGCCGTCCGCCGAAAGTGCCGCCCTGACGGAACGATCGGCGGCGGCGCGTTGAAACCCGTTATGGCTAATGAGTTCGATGCGGCCACTTCGTTGGCTTCGAAGGAAGACCTCCTGCGTGCCGTTGCCGTCTCCATCCACCAAATCCGACGCATCGCTCTTGAAGGTGACCAGGAGGCCGTCGGCACTGATGGAAGGCGCTCGCGAACTGCCTCGGGCAGGCTGGCCTAACTTGTTCGTCGAAAGAACGGTGGTGGACTCAGTGACGGTGTCGAACAAGACGATTTGGTAATCACCGGATATGGCCGGATCGAGCCGGGCTTCCATCACGATATGGGTCGCATCCGGGGTCATGGCAATGGCTCCAATTCGCGAAATCCCGGCCAAAGCGTAGCTTGCAACACCGTTGGTTGCCAAGTTGGCGACATAAAGGATGTTGCTGGACCCGTCGGCAAAAACGGCCTTGCCACCTTCCGGAGATAGAAGCGCGGCCTGGGCAGGATGCAAAGTGGTCGATGCTGGAATTTGGAAAGTCGAATTGTTGTGAGTCTTCAGGTAGGAGATTCGCCCGGACGTATTGAATGCAATCGTGCTGCCGTCCGCTGATATCACGCAGGGGCTATGTGGGAAAATCTTGCCCGCATACGGATGTGACGAAACACCCTCCTGCACATCGCGTAGGATCATCAGTTGATCGTTCTCGTAGAGCACAAAGCGCCCATCCGAGCTCATCGTCGGCGAGGCGTAGGCATCGGGGCGGTCGTCTTGGCTGACCAGGATAGTCGTTCCCGTATGGGTATCATACCGGTAAATGTTCAGGCCCGCAGGTGGTGGCAACTCGAGCAGGTTTGTTCGTGGGCTTTCGTAAAGAATGTAACGGCCATCGGGTGTTATTTGGGCACCGAAAGCGTTACCCTTGGTCTCTGGCATGCCCCCGAAGGGGCGACTTATCCGCCGAATGCTACGTTGCGAAAGATCCGCCAGAAAAATGTCCTGAAACTCGGAGGTCTTGTCGACCGTCAAGTCGCGTGAGGTGCTGGTGAACGCCACGAACTTGCCGTCGCGGGAAATCCCATTGGG
>DATJII010000351.1:0-8601 GCA_035493435.1 Candidatus Limnocylindria bacterium
CGGGATCTGTTTCAAGGCAAACAGCGGTTTGATGAGTTCATCTCCTCGCCAGAGGGAATTGCCACCAACATTCTCACCCACCATGGCATGGCTTCCGTGGCCGATTCGGTGGATTAAGCTTTGGTTCGTTTTCTAATAGCCCGACGCCGCCGATCGCGCTACTTGATATTATACAGGTACGATTTCGCCAGTTGTATGAATTGGACAGGTTGCTTGTTGCCTTGGGCAACAGCCCGCGCCCGGATGCATCGCTCGTTTTGGAGAAATTGGTTGGTTCGATCAACGATTGATGGCCGGGCGAACTCGTGGGGGGAGCTTCCTGCTAACAGGTTATCTTAAACGCTCGATTTTCGGCCCGGATCAGCCATGCTGCCCACGTTACGTGATTTGGTAACAGGCAAGCCCGTGAATCTTTTTTCCGACGATGTTCGCCGTGATCCGTATCCAGTTTATGATCGGATGCGAAGCCAATCGCCTCTGCTGTATCTTCCTGCGCCCTTCGATGGCTGGTTAATCTTCGATTACGACGGAGCGAAGCGCGCCTTGAATGACCACGAGGCGTTCAGTTCCGCCGTTCCCGCACCGCCCCATTGGTTCATTTTTATCGATCCGCCAGCGCACACTAAGTTTCGGGCACTGATCTCTCGCGCTTTTACGCCGCGAATGGTTGCTAATCTGGAGCCTTTGATCCGCGATCTGTCCCGTGAACTTCTGGATCGCGTTGTGCGGCGTGGAGAAATGGACATGGCTGCGGATTTTTCGGTTCCTTTGCCGATGCGCGTGATTGCCACCATGATCGGTATTCCTGCCGATGACTGGCCGAGGTTCAAACGTTGGAGCGATGGCATCCTCAAACTCAGCTACGCCCGCTCTGGCGGACAGGAAGCCCAGGATGCCGGACGCGAGTTCCGCGCGGTGACGGCAGAAATGAGTCCATATCTTGAGGAAATGATTCGGCAACGGCGTGCCGCGCCTCAAAACGACTTGCTTACCCGGCTGATCGAATCGGAAGTGGATGGCGAGCGGCTTTCGCATGGGGAAATTCTCGGCTTCTTCCAACTCCTGATCGTTGGGGGCCAGGAAACCACCACCAATCTCCTCAACAATGCGATCCTGTGTTTTGTTGAAAACCCCGATCAACTTGCGTTGCTTCGCAGAACACCGGAGCTCCTGCCGTCGGCAATCGAAGAAGTGCTGCGGTATCGTTCGCCTTTACAATGGGTTATGCGCACACCGCGCCGCGATACTGAAATCCATGGACAAACCATTCCTGCCGGAAAGCTCGTGCTGCCAATGATCGGCTCGGCAAATCGGGACCCCAACCATTTCAAAGATGCCAATCGCTTTGACATCCGGCGCGAGCCCAATCCGCATATTGCTTTCGGCCACGGCATCCATTCGTGTCTTGGTGCGGCGCTGGCGCGCATGGAAGCGAGAATCGCCCTCGCCGATTTCTTGGCGCGCGTGCGGGACTTCAAATCGGCGTCCACCGAGCCGTGGCAACCGCGAAGGGCGTTGCATGTGCATGGTCCGGAGGAGCTTCCAATCCGCTTTACCACCACCTAAGGCACGGTGCTGCGCACGGCCGTGAATTGCAGCCTGTCGGACCCATTTTGGAAGAGTGGACAGCGGTTTCCAGCTACGACCGCCTTGCAATCGCCGAGGCCAATCACGATTGGTTGATACTCCCCCGAGCACACGGCAACCTCAATCACCAATAGGCTATCCTCAGGCGAAACCAGGCTATTGAAGACAAGAAGTGTTTATTAGAGACGAGATCCATCCGGCCGATCCCAATGACGAGGACGGCAGAAACCGAGGTAAACACCCGTGGCCCGAGTGCGCATGTATCGATGATTTCCTTCGGGGCATTCGTGGCTCAGGTGCTTCAGAGCACACACCGAACCTTTTTGTGGCGATAATTTGCCAGAGGATTCGTGACGTCGGTCACGCTGGGTAGGTCCAAGTTTGCGTGGCCGACGAAGGAAGCCAAACGACATCCGAAAAACCGATGACTCTCACGACTCAACGTATTCCCTCGGCGGTGAATGCCACTGCACATAAACATGATGGCCCCAATGCTTAATCCTCGGCGCAAAAAGGCCCTTATCTATCTGGGGGCGCTCTGCCTGCTCATCCTTGCCTTCATTCCCTTGCCGCTGAGCCCGACGTCCGGCGACAAGGAGCGCGTTGTGGCCCATGCGCTCGACGCTTTACTGGAGGATCGCGGTATCCTGACCTCAAAAGGATATGTCCATTTGTTGGATACTGGCTTTGTGAAGGGCAAAGACCGCATTTACTTTGAGAACAACCTGGGCATCCCGGATACGGTCTTCCTGAAGCATGGGCTCAAACCGATACCGAAGGACCGGCGACTTAATGTGGACCAGGGAGACGTAGTCGTTGGGTTTTCAGAGGGAGGCGCCGCTGGTACGCCAGCGGCGACCATCGAGTTTTCTTATGTGTTCGGAAGCCTGGGAGCGCAGGGATATGAAATCAGGGTTTACAAGAGCCTTTTTAAGCTATATTGCGTTTATATACATCGATGGGTGTCGTGAAGAATGAAACGCGTGGTGAGACTGCGTGAACTGGGGGGCTCTGGCCATGGCGCAAGCGCGTCAATCTGGCGACCGCCGCCGGTGACTTGCTCGGTTTCACTCATGGGGCAAATCGCTATAAGATGGTTTGGTCAATGTCTGAGCGCCCAAGAATCGAACTCATCGTACACGGCCGCCGACAAAAACTGCAAGGGAACGACGTTCAAGGCGCAATGGGGCGCATCTTCGAATCGAGGGTTCCGGTGGTCCTTTTGCCCCTCACCCTGGCCCTCTCCCCCAAAAAGTCTTGGGGGCGAGGGGACCAGCGGAGGTGCCAACGAAGCGAAATGTCTTCCTTCGCACCCTTGGGAGAGAAGGTGGCCGCAGGCCGGATGAGGGGGTAGGTGTACCAGTGGTTCCCAACGCCTCCAGCCCTCGAAGTGAAGTTGCGCCCGGCGCAGCAGGCGTAACAAGTTCCATCTTTCTTGCCTGCCCGGAATCTGAAATCGTTTGCGGGTGGCGCGGGATGAATCAGAGGCCGGGGGTGGTCAGCTACCGAGTGCGCGATGGTTTGCCACGACTCATTGGAGTGTGGTGACCACCGCCCGAGACGGCACTCCGGCCGAGGCGGCGAACGCGCTGGAGACCTTGTGTCGCGGATATTGGCCGGCCATCTACGCGTATGTGCGACGCGAAGGCCATGGAATCGAGGAAGCTCGCGACCTGACCCAGGCTTTTTTTGTCGACTTTATCAAGCGGGAGCACCTAAGCCGCCTCGTGCACACCCGGGGGCGTTTCCGGTCGTTTCTGCTTACGTTCCTGAAACACTTCCTCTCCGATGAACGGGACAAAGCCCGGGCACAGAAGCGCGGAGGTGACCTTCACTTTCTTTCGGTCGATGAATTCACGGAGGAGGAAAGGCATGCTTTTGAGCCGTCAGAGCGCGCCACGCCGGAATCGGTTTTCGAACGACGCTGGGCAGAAGCGCTTTTGAAACGAGCCTTGGACCGGCTTCGCGGCGAGTACGCGAGAGAGGGTAGAAGCACGCTCTTTGAAGCGCTCAAGGACCTGCAGCCTGGCAAGCACGGGGAGCAAAGTTACGCCACCTTGGGGCCTCAACTGGGGTTGTCCGAGAATGGATTGAAGACGGCGGTCCACCGGATGCGCCAACGGCACCGGCAAATCCTGCGGGAGGAGATCGCCCACACCGTCAGTCGACCGGAGGAAATCGATGAGGAAATTCGCCACCTCCTGGCTGTGCTGGCGGGTTGATGGGTTGATGTTTCTTGGAGACTATTTTAAAAGTGCCATTGGGCCTGCTGCTGGTGAAAAAGTGCGAGGGCGTTGTTGTCCTTCGGTCACAGATCGTTGCAGATATGCTCCCTCAGGACGCCTAGCCCTCGCTCTTTTTCCCTGGCGCATCAGACCCAAGCCACTTTTAGAACAATCTCTTATGAATTCCCGAAACCGTTGCGCCTCGATTCCCCTGAACCGCTGTAGATGAATCCCGGCATGCATGATCCCGCCGCAACACCAGAGCCTCGGTGCCCGGAATGCGATTCACCGCTCTCGCCCGGTTGGCCAGCCGGATTATGTGGTTCTTGCGCCTTGCATGGGGCTCTGGGAGCCCCACTCGATACCAGCGACGAAAGTGCCGGGATCATTTCGAGGTTCCCGCGCGAATTTGGCGATTATGAACTCCTGGAGGAAATCGCCCGAGGAGGGATGGGCATCGTCTACCGGGCGCGGCAATTCGGGCTGAATCGAATTGTGGCCGTGAAGATGATCCTCGCAGGTGAGATTGCCGCGCCCGAATATGTCCAACGGTTCAAGGAAGAGGCCGCGGCGGCCGCGAGCCTTCGGCATCCGAACATCGTCGCGATTTACGAAATCGGCGATTGCGAGGGAAGACATTTCTTCTCCATGGATTTCGTCGAGGGGCCAAACCTCGCTGAACTCACCCGCAGCGGCCCCCTTGACGGTCGGCGCGCTGCTGAATTGGGACTCCTTATCGCGCAGGCCGTGGATTACGCGCACGGACGTGGGATACTTCATCGGGATCTCAAACCGTCCAACGTCCTGATCGATCCGTTTGGACAACCGCAGATCACCGATTTCGGGCTGGCCAAGCGGATCGATGCGACGGAGACGAGCCCGGACGTACTTACCTTGACGGGGCAGGTGCTTGGATCCCCAAATTACCTGCCGCCGGAACAGGCCTCGGGCAAGCGCGGCAAGACCGACCGGCAAAGCGACGTTTACTCTATCGGAGCTATATTATACCATCTTCTCACCGGACGCCCACCGTTCTCGGCGAGTACCCTGACCGATACCCTCGAACAAGTTCTCCATGCCGACCCCGCGCCACCGCGCACGCTGAATCCAAGCGTCCCCCTGGACTTGGAAACCATCTGCCTCAAATGCCTGGAGAAAGAGCCATCCCGGCGTTACGCCACGGCACGGGAGTTGGCGGAGGAGTGCGGTCGTTTTCTCGCCCATGAACCGATCCACGCACGTCCTCTGGGGGCAGTCGGCAAGATCTGGCGTTGGTGCCGCCGTGAGCCTGCGCTCGCGGGGCTCACCGCCTTTGCGGCCGCGCTCCTGGCGGTGGTTTCGATTGGGTCACCCATCGCGGCCTGGCGAATTCGCCAATCCAAGATCGACCTGGCGCGTAATCTCTATGCCGCGGATATCAAATTAGCGGAGGTGGCCATTTCCGAAGGGAATATCGGTCGCGCCCGGGCCTTGCTCCAGGACTATGAAAGGCCAGATCCCTCGGTCGACTTCCGGAGTTTTGAGTGGGGTTACCTGAAAAAGGTGGCCAACGGGGAACAATCGCTGGCCGTCCAGGCGCACTCAACAAGCCTCTCCGCGCTGGCGCTTTCACCCGACGGCAAGACCCTGGCTTCGGCTGGTTTCGATGCCGAGGTGAGGCTCTGGGAATTCCCGTCCATGAAATATAAATATTCCCTGGCAATCCCGGGCGAAATGTTCAGTACGGTGGCGTTTTCGCCCGATGGAAGCCATCTGGCCGCGAGCAGGCGTGGCCTTGGCCTGTCGGTCTGGCGACTGGAAGATCGTCAAGTGGTGCTCTCCCTTGCCGGCAACTATGTCAGCGTCGATTTCAATCCCCGTGATAATTCCCTGGCGGCTGCGCAAGGCCTCGTCATGCCCAGCAGCACCACGGGATCGATCAAGATCTGGTCCGATGTGGCGGACAGCCAACCGCGCACGATGTCAAGGTTGGGGGACCGGTTCGCCTGGAGCAGCGACGGCAGCATGTTTTTCGCCGGCCCTGTAGAAGGCGAAATCCGGGCCCACGAGGTGGGGAGCGGGAAGGTATTAAAAAGTTTTTCCACCCCGGCCGATCTTCAGCGATTAGTTTGTTCTCCCGATGGCCGGCTGCTGGCGGCCACCTACCACTCGGGCCACGTGCTCTTGTGGCAGATTGATACTGGGGAACTGCTTCATGACATCAGCGCGCATCCGGCCAACGTTTGGATAGCGGCTTTTTCTCCCGATAGTCGGCACCTGGCCACCGCCAGTTCCGACCGAACCTTGGGTCTATGGGACACCACCACTGGGAAACGCGAGCGAATCCTGACCGGGCATGCCAATGAAGTTTGGGCCGTTGCTTTTTCCAAGGACGGAAAAATTCTGGTTTCAGGCGATAAGGATGGAGTCCTCCATCACTGGGATCTCTCGCTCGACTCCCGTCAGGAATCGGCACCCCCGCTGACGGAAATCGATCCACCACTGCTCTTTTCTCCCGACGGAAAACTAACGGCGGTTGGTATAGGAAGCAATCGTATTGGACTCTTTGAAACCGGCACGGGGCGGCTCTGGAAAATTTTGCCGGAGGCGCAATTCGCGTTGCGATTTTCGCCGGATGGGAAGGATTTACTGGCCCTCTCCTGGCACGATATAGTGGAGTTCAACCTGGTCACATTCACACGCAAGAGTGTGCGGAGCCTGGTAGGGGAGGTGCCTGATACCACCTTCGCAGCCATAGCCCCCGACCAACGCACAATGGCACTCGGCGATGATTCAGGTCGCCTTTCGCTGTGGAACATTGCGGATGGGCGACTCATCGATTCAACTCGATTGGACCGCGGTTCCAATTCGACCTGGTTCGCCTTTTCGCCCGATAGCCGGGCTATCGCTGCGACGCGCTGGGATGTCCCTTCCGCGTGGATCTTCACCGACGGTCTCAAGAAGATAGCCCACCTGGACGGACATCAACTTTATGTCTGGTCCGCCGCCTTTTCCCACGACGGCAAGTATATCGCAACGGCCAGCGTCGATGACACGGTGAAAATCTGGGATCGAGCGACAGGGAAGAACCTCCGAACTCTCACTGGGCACAATGAGGGGGCGTATGGAGTCGACTTTAGCCCGGATGATCGAACCCTGGCCGCCGCCTGTGGCAATGGGAAAGTGAAACTCTGGAATGTGGCAACTGGTCGTGAAATGACTACGATTGAAAACCGGTCGCCAGGGCTCTACCTGAATTTCAGCCCGGATGGCCGGAACCTCGTGGGTTTTTATCCTTGGGGTTCAGAGGTTTGCATCAAGTTCTGGGCGGCAGATATTCCGGCGCAGATGGCCCGCTGAAAGCCCTCCGAATCGGAGTTTCCAGCCGCGACCGACCGAACCGGAGGGAGTCACTGAGGTGATTATTTCCGGGGGAGAAACCTTCCCACTATCGATTTAAAGCGAGGCCCGAAACTTTGAAACCTTTGCCATGCACCTCCCCTGTATGGGATGTGAAATTGGAAAAAAGAACCTTTAGAAACACTCACTCTCAACTGCGGTTGAACGCGGGGGCAGTAACATATAAGTCGCTCTTCGACCTGCTTTGTCTCATCGCCTGCATCGCGGCACTCCTGTTCGTGGTCACGCCTGTGCATGGGCAAGGGGCAGGGGGCCCTTACAATTATCTCCATGCGTACGATGGTACGTTGCATGGCACCTGGATTGGCGGTTGGTGGGGACCAGGCACTTACGATCCGGCCAACGATTTTGGCCACTCGGTGGACTACGCCGCTCAGGCCCCGGGGAGAACCAACCTCGCGATCGAAGTCAAACTCGGCCAGCCGGACGGGCCTTGGGCCTTCGGCTTGGCCGACCGAAAGCCGGGCTGGGACAACCAATGGAAATACCTGAATGAGTTTCACACCATCGAGTTCGACGTCTACTTTGAACCCGATTCGGCGTCTGCCGAGGGAGTGATTTTTGTCCTCGACGATGGCGGGGCCTCGGATCAGCCGAAGCTGGTCGACCTCATTCCCGATTGGTACACCACCCCGGCGGATGACCGATACGGGCGATGGCATCACGTCGTCGTGGATGTTGCTTCGATCCATCCTTTGAACCCCTACTTCGCAGAATTTCTCCTCTGGTCGGCCCAAAGTGGCGTTACACATCTGCGGATGACCGATGTGAAGCTAGGCTGGAGCGATGATTTCACACCTCCCGAAGTCACCTCTGTGTCGGCTGCCATGGACGATTCAAACTCCCAACTCGTCCTCCATTTTACCACCGACGAGCATACCATCTATCGAGTCGAATACGGTGTTTCGAATTATCTCTATTCCGTGCAGGGCGATTACGTCGACTGGAATACCAGCCACACCGCAGTACTCGACAAACTGGTCCCGGGAGTTTCCAACCAGTTCCGCATCCTGGTGCTGGACCACCATTTCGACCTGCAGACGGATTCCAATCTTGGCACCTACGAGGATCTATTCCTGGTGCCAAGCTCCGCGGTTGTGCCGCCTTTGCCCGGGCCCGTCCCGACGCCAGCCCATTATACCACTGCCTACGATGGCGGCCTGCACGGCGACTGGGTGGGCAATTGGTGGGCGCCAGACAGTTACGATCCCGCCACCGACCCGGACCACGCCATCGATCTGGTGGCGACGCTGCCCGGCAACGATGGCCCGGTGATCGAAGTGGCGCTAAACCAACCCGACGGTCCCTGGGCATTCGGGCTTATGGAACGAAAACCCGGCTGGGTGATTCAGCCCAAGTTCTATAACGAATCCCAAAACGTCGAATTCGA
>DATJII010000352.1:0-33081 GCA_035493435.1 Candidatus Limnocylindria bacterium
CCCATCGACGCAGCTACCGCCCAAGACTCCCAGAATTGGAATATCCAATGGTGGAATTACCTCTGGAGCCACCACTACGGCTCGGACATCTACTCTGTTCAGGACCCGACCAAGATCGTCGCCAAGAAGGGTGAGTTGAAAGGAGACGCCGTTCCAGTTTCCGGAATACGCCTCTCTGCCGACGGACGGACCGTATCGATTCCAGTCAAAGACGTGCGCCCCGTCATGCAACTCATGGTCAAGGCCACGCTCAAAACCGCCACCGGCGCCGACCTGCCCGTGGAATACTACGGCACCATCAATGCCGTGCCACAGTAGGGAAGATTATTATCCGAAGATTACGCAGATTCACCCAGACTTAAGAAAGGATTCTTGAGGCCAGTAGCCGACGAGGTGACGAGGCGGAAGTGCGTGGTAAGCCCTAATTTTCACCGTCCGCCTCGTCACCTCGGCGGCTACGCTCTTCCCTTCCCTTAATCTGTGTGAATCTGCGGATAAAAACTTTCCCATCTTCATCGGGCAAAGATCCGCTGTAACTCCGCAGAGCTGGCATCTAGATCCCTCACCAAAGCATCCCAATCGGGCTTCAACCATCCGGAGCCGACAGGTAAAATATTCCCCGCCTGGAGCGCGCCGGTTTCGACCAGGCGGGCCACCACCGTTGGGCTTTGTAAATAGATCGCTAACGCATCGGCCTCTTTTTCGTGCGGTCCGCCTTTGACCCACCCAAGTGTATTGGGGATGGCCAGCATGGCTTGGTGCGTCTCTATAATTGCTATGGGCAAGCCCTCACGCTGGGCTGCGAGCGCGTCGTCGGTGTCGGTAATTCCCACAAGAGCTTCACCGCGTCCCAACCTCTGTACGACCCAGGAATTACCCTCCTCGATAAAAGGATGATTCTTCGCCAATCCTGTCATCCATTCGCGCCAGGCGGCATCGCCCCACGCTTGACGGAGCGCCAAAAAATGCGTGGAAGTCGTTCCAAACATGGGATAGGCCACCGAAACTTTGCCCGACCATTGCCGATTCGTGAGTTCAACCAGGGAGTGCGGTGCCTCGGCCTCCGATAGCAACTTACTATTGCGCACCAAACAACGGCTTCGTTGGCCAAAGGCAACCCAACCGTTGGTTTCCCGCCAGATGCCCCGAGCCCCAAGCTGGCGAACACGCAGCTCTTCGTTGCCCCAGAAAAGATCGCACCGAGGCCGCTCCTTCTCGGCCAACAATCGATTGGCCAAACCGACCGTTTTGGTCGCTTCGCTATCGTACAGGGCTTTAACCGCAATCTGCGTTTGCTTGGTGAATTCCGCCAGAATCGGCTCCGCTACGATTTGATCCTGTGCGCAGTAAACCACCACCGTGCGCTCTTCACCGCCCGAGGGAGAACAGCCTGGAAGTATAAGGAGAAGGAATCCCGCGAGCATCCAATCGACCAGCCCCGCCCCAAAACGAATTCTTCGCCGAATCAGGGCTTTCATGCCGTCCGCCGATGGAACCACCACCATTCGAGCATCAAGACTCCCAAGCCCACGAGGGCGAACCAACGCCAGATTTCCAGGTTGGCAGGCTTCGTCGCCGTGGCTGCCAAGGTGCCACGTTGGCCCAGGTCAAGTTCCGCCCGCGGCTCCAGGTTGCTTTCCCGCAGGTCCAACAGGTTGGCGCAATAGACGTATCGGTTGGTGCCGCTTTCGATCGTGTAAAGTCCCTGTTTGCCGGTATCGCCGAAGATCAATTCCGAGGTCCCACTGGATGTCAGGAGAGGCTGCTTGGAGCCATCCGGCAATATAACCCGGGCGTCCGAGACGAGCCCGGTCAACGGCAGGCGAAGCGGTTCGCCCGTGTGGATCTGAAAGCGTTGGCTCCGTGCGGTGGCCGGATTCAGCCAATCAACGCAATTGGCCACGAAGATGGGAAAACCAATGCGCAACGGCCAACTGCTGCGCAAGGGATCGAATCCCACCCAGACGATGCGCTGCCGTCCAATCTCACCCGTGACGGCCAAAGTCCCCTGGGTGGTATCGATCAACGGGCTCGCCCATGGAGGTGTTTTAACGCCCATCGACTCGGCAATTTGCACATCGTCAAAGCTGACGAATCGGAGCAACGGATGGGTGTTACGCCAGTCGACAATCGGCGGCGTTTCCAGGTTTTGTGCCGGAGCATCGAACCAGTTCGTCACCATGACGTGGAACGCCAGCACATTGGCCTTCGGCGGCTCTGGCGGCAAAATACCGTCCAGGACCACCAAATCATATGAGGCTTCATCCGCCGGAACCTTGTCGCTCACCACGACTTCAACCGCGGGCCCGGCGGCCGCCAGCGCTTTTTGGAGAAACCTATTCCCAACCGTCACCAAGGCCACCTTGGTGGGCCCCGGCAAACGGCTGAGCACGCTCGCGGTATTGTCCACCGCCAAGTCGTCCTTGTGGGTCAGGCGGGCCGTGAAAACACCGTCCCGCGGTTGCTCCACCAGGAAAACGAGGGGCACCGAATTCGACGGGGCCAGTTCGATGGGCTGGGTATCCTTGAGTTGGTCGTCAAAGAGCAACTCCACCGTCGAGTCGATGGTGTTTGTGGCATAATTAGCGACGCTCACGAATATCGCGCGCTGCTTCGGATCCTCGGGATTGGCGCGCACTTCCATGGAAACGATCCCTGCGTTGTTCGAACGTTTTCCCACCCGATGATAGACCAGCGGCAACGACTTGGTTCCAAACTCGTCCAGACCCGTCGCAGCGCCGTCAGAGAATAAGTGAACCTCGGACGCTGGCCGGGTCTGCGTCAGAGAATCCGCCACCCTCAAGGCTTCCACCAAGTGTGTCGCGGAGTCGGTCGCCGTAAGATTTCGCAGAGTGCGGCGAAGGACACCTTTGTCGGAGGTCGGACTCTGGCGAACCTCTGCCGTGGCCCCCGCCACCAAGATCACCATTTCCGTCCCCGGCGTGAGCCCATCCACCATCTTTAACGCCTCGTTGCGCGCCACGTCAAAACGCGTCGGCGATTCGTCGGTTGCCTGCATGGAGGCACTCGCATCCATCACCACAACTTGGAGCGAACCGGCGGGCAGCTTTCCCTTGGAATAGGGGCGGGATAGCGCCAATACCACCAACGCCAGGAGCAGCAATTGGAGGATTAGCAGCCAATGGTGCCGCAAGCGTTGAAACGGAGCACTCGCCTGTGTTTCCGCGAGAAACCGTTGCCAGAGCAGCGTACTGGAAACCACGTGCGCCATCCGCTTCCGCTTCAGCAGATAGAAAAGCACCACGACCGGCAGCGATGCCGCGAACGCAAAACCCAGTGGTGCCAAAAAATTCATTGTTCCAAATTCGTCCCTGTCGGCTCAGCCAACCAAACGCGAACTCCGCATCTGGCGCAAGACCACATCGCTGAGGGATGTCCCGGAACTCACCGTGAGACTACGAATCCCGCGCGCCTTGCAGAAGGCTTCCCACTGCGCAATATAGCCCGCCACGCTGCGTTGATACGCCGACATCCGGAACTTGCCAAAGCTGACCTCCTGGATGGCACCCGTTTCGGAATCGATCAGTTTCAAGTCCCCATGAATCGCTGGGTTCAACTCCGCAGGAGCCAGAACTTGGACCGCGGTCACTTGAAAACCTCGCGCCACCAGCGCCGCCAACCCTGCCTCATAGCCTAGAGGATCGAGAAAGTCGCTGATCACTAAGACCGCTCCCGTAGACTTGATCTCCCGGGCGCCACGTTTCAGCGCGGCGTCCATGTCTCCTGCGCCGCCCGCTTCCAACGCTTGCAGGTGACTCAAAAAGCCCAGCGAAGATCGTTTGCCTCGAACCGAATTCAACGCCCGGCGGGCAATTCCCTGGGGTGACGTCGCATCGAGACTCGGACGCCCGCCTTCGCCTATCGTCGGAAAAACGCGAATCGAGACCCGATCAAATCCACACAACGCAATGTACCCCACTGCGGCCGCCAGTTGCCGCGCGAAGTCGAACTTGCGCGGCTCGCCAAACGTCATGCTTTCGCTGGCGTCGAGGAAAATAACCACCGGCAGTTCCCGTTCCTCCTCGTAGAGACGGATGAAGAGGCGGTCCAGCCGACCAAAAAGCGCCCAGTCCAGATAACGCAAATCATCCCCGGGCACATACGCCCGATAGTCCGCAAACTCGACGCTTTGCCCCCGTGCCCGGCTCTTCCGTTCGCCCTTGGCGGAGCTCTTGGCCCGTCGTGCCGCCAGGAGCTGCATTTGCTCCAGGCGCCGCAACAGATCGGGATTCAAAAGCGTCTGCACGGGAAAACCCTACGCGAGGCACATGGCGCCCACAACATCGACCGCACCTATTTTGCCGCGGTGGATTCCTTTAGCCGGGCTTTGCCGTCGGGAAAGGTGATCTCGTAGACGCCATCGTAATCCTCTCCGCGCCATTCCTTCGGTTGCGAATCCACGCCCAGAGCCTTGGCGAACTGGGGTAGATACTGATGCACCCAGCATATAACGACCGTCTGGCCCTTGAGCTTGTCATCCGCCAGGAGGTCGTGAGCCAATTTGGCGTAGTCCGTCGACGCGTACGGAGTTCGGATTTCCAACTGCCGCGCCTTGGCCAATGGCTGGAGCGTCTCCGACGCGCGATCGCTGGGATGTTGCTTGGTGGGCCGGGGCGCGTACAGGACGCCCGGTAAACGCACCGGTGAATTCGTGAAATACGCCACCCACCGCTCCGCATGAGCGCGCCCCTCCGCCGTCAAATGCGGATCGTCATGATCCGCCGGCTTTTCCCCGTGTCGAATCAGGATAATCCGCTCCGGCTGGGCCACGACACCCAGTGACGCCATCATCGCCAACCCGACTGTCAAAACCATTCGCCGCATTGTCACTATTGGACTGTGCCCCATCCCAGCCTGTTCAGGCATTTGGGCGGGCCGCCAGTTCCATCTTCAAGCTGTTATTGGAAAGCAACTTACTCCAACGGCACCGTTCGCCAAAAATCGGTGCTGCCACCATATTTCAGCTCAATCGTGGCCGAACCTTGACTGTCCTCGATAAACACTTGCGAGGTCTGCCAGATAATCGGCGGCTGGAGATTCACTGCATGCTGCAACGCATGCCGACTGAGAGGTTCACCCTGAACGACGATCCGCAACCCAGTGTCGGTTTGGGCCACCCCCAGCTTGGGAAGACTCGCGGTCGTAAAGAGAAAGTCTCCGGTGGAACTCGAACCGGCACTGTTGGTTACCACAATGTTCCCGTGATAAACAGTTCCCGGCAAAAGATTGCCGAGGCCAAATTGGACAGTCTGGTTGGTCGTCCAGTCGGTTCCAACAAGTCCAAGGTCTTGCTCGCTGCCATAGTTGGTATCGGCTCCAAATTGGATCTTTCCAGCCGTGGGTAATCCATTGGGGTTGATGGTCGCAATTAGCGCCGCGCTTTGAGATGAAACGGAAGTGACTCCGTATTCGAGGATGGCCGGCAGGGGTGCCGAAGGAACCGCAGTGGTCACAAAAATCGTTTCCGGCCCGATGTTCGATCCGTTGATATTGGTAACGACAACTCGGCTTCGATAGGTGCCGCCTGGGACCAGGGCGGTAAGATCGGCTCGAACGTTCACGATACCGGTTCCAGGAAACACTCCGATCTGGTTAAACACGGTCCAATCTGCGAATCCAGGCCCTTGGACCTGAAAATCCACCGAGGTCGCCTCTCCACCCGAACCGATCCAGGCCTCGACAGTCGCGCCGTTGGAAGAAACCAGATGCATCTCCATCCCAACGACCACCGGAGCCACACTTGGAACCCTGACCGAGTCGTCGACGCTTGCTGATTGTCCAACGCTATTCGCAGCAATGAGTCGATAATGAATCGTGCTCCCAGGCGCCAGGCCAGCCAGGGTCGCCGCCACCGGTTGGTTTGTTGTCCCATCCGGCGTGCCCAACTGGACCACCTGCGAATCCGTATAGTTCGTCGTTGACCCCGTCTCAAACGAGGCTTGGGTCAAACTTCCCAAGGGATTTATCAACCCGTGCAAAGTCACCCCACCAAATCCCACGGGCTCCGGTGGCAATAGCGAAACCAAGGGCTTGGCGAATCCCGTATAGTTTTGGATTTGCAGTATCTGCAATCCGGCGGCGCCGTTGGCCACATAGATCAAATCGCCAATCACCTGGATACCGGTGGCGGTCCCGCCAGTGGGAAACACTCCGGCCACAACGGGCTGGGCCACGAAACTCAGATCAATGGCGGTCACCCCGGCGGAAGCATTGGCGACGAATACGTATTTGCCGGAAATATCAAGTCCGCTGGCTTTCCAAGTAATACCGAGTTCGCCAAGCACGCGTGGATGGGCGACGGAGGCGACATCAATAACCGCCAGGCCCGAGGTGTTACCTGCCACATAAGCCAATTGATTTGCCACGCGAACCACGTCGACTGAATACCCGGCGGAGATGCTTCCCAGCGACTTTAGGGTGGGCGCATCCCGGAGGTCGAAAAACTGGAGCCCACTGGGCCCGACAGCCGCGTACAGGATATTCCCGGCTTGGTCCATACTCTGCGTGCTATGCCCCACGTTGCCGATATACGTAGTATGGTCACGCTGCGAAAAATCGATCACGACCACCTGATACCCCTTGTTCGACATGAAAGCATAATTTCCACTTATGGCCAGCCCCGACCACAGGCCGTCCCACGCGTATTTTCCAGCCAATACCGGCGCGGCCGGGTTCCGAATATCCACGATATAGAAACCCGATGCGACGGCCACGAAGGCATCGTCTCCCTGTATGACCATGCTGGAGGGAGTGAGACCGTTGTACACCGCGGCAAATTCGAGGGCGCCGACCAGCACTGGATGCGCCGGATCACGCACGTTGATGATCTTCAGGCCGAATCCACCGGTCAGGTAAGCCAAATCGCCTATCACTTTGATTCCACTGGCTCCAGCTCTAACCGGCTTGACTGGATCGGTCCACCGTCCAATGGAATTCACCGTCAAAGTCGCCTGCACCGGCTGGCTAAAAGTCAGGGTGGTTCCAACGGATACACCAGCGGCGTTGCTAGCCGAGGCGTAGTAGCGGTAGGTAAAACCGGGCGTCAGGCCGTCGAAGACGCTGCTGGGAAATCGAGTGACCAGACCATTGGTGGAGACCAACTGCAATACGATGGTCTTATCATATCCGCCGTCGCCGAGGCATCTCAAGCTAACGGTTGTATCGCCGCTGAAGCTAACTTGGGCAGCCATTTCCGCCGTGAAAGTGGTGATATTCGTTACCGGCAAGGTGGTCACCGACGGCGCTATCGGCAGCGTTTTGAAGCTGCGAGTAGCGGATAGCGTCGTGCCTTCACTACTCGCGGCCACGCCCCGATAGTAGTATTGCACCCCGGAGATAAGACCATTGAGTGGCGTGGCAACGTCTTGGCTATTCGTCCCGTCCGCAGGCTGGAGGACCATAGGAACCTGACCGCCAAAGTTGGTGGTGGTTCCAAATTGGACCGCTGCGGTCGAGGGCAGGCCATGGGGGTTGATGGTAGCTCGAATAATAGCTGACTGCGCGGTTATCCCCTCGCTGCCGATTGCAGTAATCGACGGCGGCGCGGGTAGTGGAGTGTAGGTAAATTCAACAACTCGAACTCCCCTCGCACCCATCGAAATACATGCCAGGTTGCCTTCCAGATCGAAATCTGTGGCGCCCGCACCCAATAAAAAGGAGCCGATAACAGTTGGCCGAGTCGGGTCGGAAACACTGATCGCCCACAGGTACCCCGACTTGTCCAAAACGTAAGCAACCTCGCCCAAGACCTTGACGGAATTGGCGACAATATTTGTCGCCGCACCCACTGTCACTGGCTGGGTGGGATTGGTTACATCAACCATTAGCAATCCCGAATTGCCCGCCGCGACGTAAGCCATGCCACCCGCCACTTGCACCGCCGTCATCTGGGGGCCGAGTTCGCCCTGGCCCACTCGTACCGGCTTGGAAGGAGTGCTTACATCGTACACTTGGAGGCCGAAGGCCGCCGTGGCAAAATAAGCATACGCCCCCCTTACGTCCAGCTCCTGAAATGAAGTGCTGCCATTGGGTCCGCTTATCGTCTTCGGCGTCGCCGGGTTCGTGACGTTAAAAATATGCAACCCACTCGGACCGACCGCATAGGCAACGTTTCCTTCGACATCCAATGCGCGAATCGGGGCCGGCGTGGGAAAGTATCGCCCCAGCACCACGGGCGCCGAGGGAACCCCCACGTCGGCGATTTCCATGCCTGCGACATCCTCCGCCAGGTAAAGGCGACTACCCACCACCTTGGCGGACGCCACTTCACCAGCCGTAATTAACCCTCCAATACGTGCAGGCTGCTGGGGATTGGCGAGATCCACCACCTGGAGACCGTTCGGTCCGTCGGCCACGTAGGCCAGGCCGTTGTTCATCCGCACCCCGGTCGAATTGCCACTTAGATATGGGGCACCGGCCAGGGCGACGGGCAATGTGGGATCATGGGTGTCCACGATGGCAAGCCCGTTGACCGCGGAGGAGATAAACGCGTGATCCCCGGCGACGGCGATATGATTCCCATTCTTCGGAATCAGACATGTTCCCACCAACGCGGGATGTGCGGGATTCGAAACATCGTACAGCCACAATCGACCGGTGGAACCGACTATATAGGCCAGATGATCCTCCACCTGCACTGCGGTAACCTGTTCCAAAGGGAGCGTGGAGACGTTGGTTCCCGCACTGTTGAAGATCTGCAGCCCCCAGTTTCGGGCGGCAACATAGACAAATCCATCCGCCACCTCGACGTCCACGTGAAAGTCTTTCAAGGAAGTGAAGAATGCCGTCCGGAACGGAGCCGCCGGGTCCGAAAAATCAAACACTTCCATCGCCGCTACTCCGCCCACCGCGCCTTCCACCATGTACCCAATGCTTCCCACCAACTTCATCCCCCACATCGGCAAGGCGCTCGTGACGTTTCCAGCCGGTACCGGATGAGCCGGATCGGAGATATTCACGATATCAACTCCGGTTTCGCCAGTGGCCAGGTAAGCGTAGTTGCCAAGGACGGCGAATCCATAGATAGATTTATCGTCCGCGAAGGCCCCTGTGCGGACCGGATGGGCTGGATCGCGGATGTCAATGATGTCCAAGCCTCCTGAGGTTCCGACGATTGCGTAGTCGCCCCGCAATTCCAACCCGATCGCGGCTCGCGTGGTATCGCACGCTCCCACCACCACCGGGTTGGCCTTGTCAGTCATGTCAACGATCGTGAGCCCCCCGGCGATCGTCAGCCCCCCAACGGCCACGTAGGCGTATTGTCCCGACACCTTCACGTCACTGGCTAGACCACGCTGGTAGCCTGGCCATTCGCCCAGGGATTGAAACGTCACTTGGTTCGTGGCGGCAAACAAAGGCCCGCCTGCCACCAGTAATACAGCCAGCCAGAATGCTTGCACGACCGCTGAAAAATGAAAGCCAAGCCGTCGTTGGCCCGACATGATAGGGAGAATCATAGTTCAAATCGCCTGAGTTAACTTTGGCTCACAAATCGGGAAGTACCTGTGGCGCCACAAAAAAACACCTCACTCAACGCTTCTTTGTTTCAATAGCGTGAGTCCTCAATTTAGTCAATCCGAGTGACACCCCATTTCGGGGATTCTTTTCCGGCCCACGGGAATCCGTCGAGGAAGGAGTCACTCCAACGGCACTGTCCGCCAAAAGTCGGTACTGCCACCATACTCCAGTCCGATCGCTGCTGAACCTCGGGCGTCCTCGATAAAGGTTCTAGAGGTCTGCCAAAGGACCGGAGGTTGGAGATTCACGGCATGTTGTAGCGCGTGCCGCGTAAAGGGCTCACCACCAATCACGAGCATCAACCCATTGGTCCCCGGGACCACGCTCAGACTCGGTACCATCGCCGTCCTGAAAGCGAAGTCTCCGGTTGAACTCGTGCCCGCACTGTTCGTGACCACGATGCTTCCGTGATAGGTTGTCCCTGGCAAGAGACCGGAAAGAACCGTTCGAACGACTTGGTTGGTCGTCCAATCCGTTCCGGCAAAGTCAAAGGCCCGCTCGCTGCCCCGGCTCGCAGCGGTCCCAAATCGCACTTTTCCGGAAGTGGGCAATCCGTTGGGAGAGACGGTGGCCGTCAACTCGAACTCCTGGGGCGCGACGGAAACGATGCCATATCCCAAAATGGTCGGGACCGGTGTGGTCGGGGGAAGATGAATCCTCAGTATCTCCAATCCGTCCGCCCCCTTCCCAAGGTACGCAAAGTCACCCACCACCTCTATCGCGTTGCACGATCCACTAGAGCTATAGCGATCCGCCAAAACCGGGTGGGCGGGATCCCGCACGTCGACTACCACCAAGCCAACCGTACCCGCGGCCACGTAGGCAAAACCGTCCTTCACAGCAACACCGTACGCGACTCCGCGGGTGGCATAGCTCCCCAACTTCGCAGGGGCGGAGGGATTGCTGACGTCTACAATCTCCAGTCCTGCCCCTCCATTGGCGAGAAAGGCCACGTTTCCCACGACCCTGGCTTGATACACGTAGCCTGAGACTGGCAGATAGCTTCCCGTGGAAACGGGGTGGGTCGGTTCAGTTATGTTGACGATTTGGAAACCGGCGGGCCCATCCGCTAAATAGGCGTATTGTCCAACAACTTGAACGGAATAGGAGTTGCCCGGCGAATCATAGCCACCCATCCGGGAAGGCACGGTCGGCGCACTGATGTCCACGATTTGCAAACCCGCCGCCCCGTCCGCGATATAAGCCAGGTTTCCCACGACCTCCACACCGTTAGCCGAGCCAGGAGTATCCCATCCACCCAATAAAAACAGGTGGGACGGATCGGCAACGTCAACGATCTGGAGTCCCGCAGAACCTTCCGCCACATAGGCCACATGCCCATCCACGCGGACACTGGTTGCGTTGCCCAGGGTGGCAAAGCTTCCGATCGGCATGGGATGAGTAGCCTCCGCGACATTCACGGAAACCAAGCCCTTGGATTGAGCCGCGAGATACGCGAGTCCTCCATTCACTTCGATGCCATTCACTGTTCCTCCTGCACCGCCCAATTGGGCTCCCGGCCGGGCCAGGTAAAACGACTGCGGAGCAACAGTTGAGAAAATCGTCTCGGCGCCCACCGTGGATCCATTGACGTTTGCCGCCACTGCCCGCAATCGATAAGTACTTCCCGCGGTCAGCCCTGCAAGGTCGGCCGAAATGCTCACGACACCCGAGCCCGTGAATGCGCTGGTGCCGGCGAGGGTGGTCCAAATGGGGGAACCCGGCCCTTGAACCTGAAAGATGGCTGAGGTGGGAGCGCCACCAGCGCCGATTCTTGCCACTACCGTCGCGCCGTTGGTGGATGCATTGACTACCTCGGTCCCAAACACCGCCGGAACCACACTCGGAATAGTCACCGTGAAATCCCCGCTGGCGGTCGTCCCGACGCCATTAGTCGCGACGAGTCGGTAATGAAATACACTTCCTGGGAGCAATGCATCGAACGTCACCGCCACCGGTTGCTTGTTCGTTCCGTCTGGGGCCGCCAATTGCAGCGGATAAAAATTGGAGTAATTGGTCGTCAATCCTGTTTGAAAAGCGGCCTGCGTTGGGCTTCCCGACGGATTGACCATGCCGTGCAGTGTCAGGCTTCCAAACGCCTGGGAGTCCGGAGGCAATACGGCCACGGATGGCTTCTCCAATTCCTGCGGAAGGTTCAGGCGCATGATTCGCAGCCCTGCCGAGCCATCGGCGACGTAGATGAGATTCCCGACTACTTGAACGCCAACGGTATATCCCGTGGTGGGATAAAGGCCGGCCACGACGGGCAACACCGGATTGCGAAGGTCAATGGCCATGAGGCCTAATGTCGAATCGGCAACGAACGCGTAATCCCCCGCAACATCGATGCCTTCAGCCAGCCAACTGATCGAAAAAGCCCCGATCGCTTTGGGTGCCGCAGGAGTGCTCACGTCGACGATCGCAAGGCCGCCGATTCTGTCGATTACGTAGGCAACTTGATTGACCACGCGGACACGGTAACCCGAGTTCCATGTACGAAAATTGGCCAGGACGTTGGGAAATGGAGCCGGTGAGATGTCGGCGATCTGCAACCCGGCGGTCCCGGCGGTCACGTACATGATATCCCCAACCTGGTCCAGACCATTGGCAATCGGGCCAATACTTCGACTGAATTTTGGGCTGGCGCGCTTTGAAAAATCCAACACTTCAATCCCATATCCTTGTATCGCCACGAAAGCATAGTTTCCAGTGACCGCTACACTAGTCCGTACCGCAGGGTGCTCGTTGGCCCCGACCAGAACCAGAGCCGTGGGATCGTGGATGTCCACAATGTAAAAACCCTCATTATTAACTATAAAAGCGTCATTGCCCCGGATTACCATGGAGGAGACCGACAAATTATTGTAGATGGGATCAAACTCCAGCGCGGCTGCGCGGAAGGGATGGGCCGGATCATGGACGTTGATGACTTCCAGGCCGAACGCGCCGGCCAGGTACGCGTAGTCTCCCACCACTTTCACGCTGCTAGCCCCGGAGCGCGCCATTTTTGGCGCATCGTTCCACTGGCCAAGCGCCGTCACGGACAGCGTGTTGACTACGGGAGTCACGAAAGTCACGACGCTGCTGTTGACCTTGCCGACGGAATTGGACGCCGACGCGGAGAAATTATAGATGTTTCCGGGCTTTAACCCGGTGAGGGTCGCACTGACACGCTGGCTGACCGGCCCATTGGTGGAAACAAGTTGGAAATCGAATATATTTCCTGACGCGGCCGCGCTAGGTCCAGTCAGCCGGACAGAGACATTGCCGCTGAACTTGACCAAGGCGGCAATCTCCACGGAGGCACTCGTCAGGTTTGTGACCGGCAAGGCCGTCACTTCAGGCAGGATGGGCAAGGTGGCAAAACTTCGGGTGGCGGTGGTCGTTGTGCCCTCGCTGTTTGCAGCCACCACACGATAAAAATAAGACACGCCTGAAAGAAGCCCGTTTAACGACACGGCAACCACCTGGCCGTTAGTCCCGTCCGCTGGCAGCAAGGCCAACGGTATTTCAGACCCCAAGTTGGTGGTGGCGCCAAATTGTACCACCGCCGTGGAGGGCAGCCCGTGAGGATTGATCGTGGCTCCAATGGTCGCAGATTGCGTCGTGACCCCATAGTGCCCAAACGCCGTAACAGAGGGCTTTTCCGGTACGGGCGTGAAATCGATTTCGATCAATTGAACGCCTCGTGGTCCGACAGAAATACACGCCAAGTTGCCCACGATATCGAAATCGGTAGCACTCATGCCCACCACATATGAAGCCAGTATCTCGGGATGGGCGGGATCGGCTACACTTACCGCCCGAAGAAATCCGGAGTGGTCCAGGACATAGGCTGTATCGCCGATAACCCTTAACGAATCGGCCACGATATCCGACCTCACTCCCACCGTCATCGGATTGGCTGGATTGGTTACGTCCACCATGATCAATCCAGTCCTCCCAGCAGCGACGTAGGCCATCCCACCAACCACTCGGATATCCGTCATCAAGGGGCCTTTCTCACTGAGCCCGACCCGCACGGGCTTGGAAGCATTGCCTACATCAAATACTTGGACTCCAAAAGCCGCAGTGGCGAAATAGGCGTAGGATCCCTTGGCATCGACCGCCTGAAAGCTCGTATTGCCACTTGGCCCACTCATCAACACCGGGCTCGCCGGGTTGGCCACACTAATAACCTGGAGTCCATTCGGTCCAACGGTGTAGGCAAAGTTGCCTTCGACGTCCAAGGCGCGGATCGGAGTCAACGTTGGGAAGTGCCGGCCCGAAACCACCGGAACGCCGGGTTGGACGATGTCGACGATCTCCATTCCTGCCACGTCCTCAGCCAGGTAAAGGTGCGTTCCGGCCACGGCGAGAGACTTGACGCTTCCGGCCGTCGCGAGGTTGGTGACGAACGCCGGATGTTGGGGACCTACTAGGTCGACAACTAACAAACCTGAAACCGCGTCTGCGAGATAGGCCCGACCATTGCTCATACGCACCGCCACGGAGTTGCCAGCAATGGACGGCAACTCTTTGGTGACCAGGGGAGCCGTTGGCAGATCGATATCCACCAGGGCCAGTCCACCTCCAGCAGCGGCAACAAATGCATATCCCCCAACAATCTCAAGCCCTGCGACGCCGCCCGTGATCGCGCAACTCCCCAAGACCGACGGATGGGATGGGTCGCTCACGTCCGCCACCACCAAATGCTCGGCGCTATCCGCGATATAGGCCCGACCACCGTCCACGCGCGCCGCGACAACGTTGCCAGCTGATAATGCGGAAACCGGAACAGGGTTGGGTGGGAACGAGACATCAATGATCTGCAAGCCCGAATTCCACACTGACAGATAGGCAAATCCGTCTACTACCTTGACGGCGAACGCATTGTTGTTTGCGGGTTTATAGGATCCCAGGCGGGTCGGAAGGGCGGGATTGGAAACGTCCAGCAGCACCAGGCCCGCCAGGCCATCGACCACGTAGGCGGTGTTTCCCACAATTTGCATCGCATGCGCGGCGGAAAGTCCGGGGTACGTCCCCACTAATACCGGATGGATCGGATCAGTAATATCCAATATGTCCATTCCTTGGTTTCCGGCGGCGAGGCAGGCGAAATTGCCGGATAACGCGAATCCGTATATATACTTCCCGGCGGCAAATCCCCCCACGCGGACGGGGCGTGCGGGATCCCTGATGTCGATCGTGTCCAGGCCCCCTTCCCCGACAAGCAGGGCATAATCGCCTCGTAATTCCAGCCCGATCGAGGTCCACGTGGTATCGCATCCGCCCACCTGCATTGGATGGGCCTTGTCGCCAACGTCAACAATCGCCAGCCCACCAGCGGCCAGATAGGCATATTGCCCCAACACCCTGACATCGCGGGCCTGCCCTCGTCGGTAACCCGGCCATTCACCCAGCGATTGAAACGTCACTTGGTTCGTGGCGGCAAGCAGGGGCCCCCCGGCCATCACCCACGAAACCAGCCAGAGCGTCCACGCTGCGGCCGAAAAAGAAAACCCGCCAAACCACCTCTTGCCCGCCATGACAGGGAGAATCATAGTTTTAAATTGGATGGATTAACCTTTATGCACAAGAGTGGAAGAAAACCATCGCCACTGAGGCGGCTAACGACAATCCACGCTTCGCATTCTTCGTATCTGAAATCACTCCGGCAGTCAATTAAGTCCCGGCGCAGTTTCGGCTCTGATCGCTCAAAAACTTACAATTGTTCATCAGACATGGACAAACCTCCGGCGAGACCTTCCAAACCAACAAAAATCTTCACACTAGGGGTGGCGAAGCGAAAGGGTCCATCCAAACGCTCGGGCCCTCCCGAATCCTGGCAACAACTCGGTCCCGGAACGCGCCCCCGGTCTATGTGGACTCTTCCGGACACTTCCAACACTTTGAATAGCAAATCGATACCGCCTCTCCAACCTCACATCCTATGCTGGCAGTCATCACTCGTTGCGCTCTCCAATTCTTGCCGGATCACGTTCCATTGTTGTGGCGTTTGTTGCCCGCTCTGGCCCTACTCCGAACAGGGTACGCCTCAAGCATGGAGATGCCTGTTATTGATTTCGCCCAGGTAAACAGCACGACCACCTGGAGCCAGCCTCACGATGTTGAACTAGGCCAACCTGACACGGAGGGGCTGCCAATCCGAATTACGGGTAATGATCCGTATTTTAGCGCGTCAACCGTGACTTTCCCAGTACGCGAACCGCTTTGGGTCAACCTGCGACTGCGGTCGGAAGCAGGCGGCAACGCCCAATTGTTTTATTTTGAGAAAAGCCCAAGCGAAGAACATTCCATTCGCTTTTTTGTGCCACCCGGCCGTTGGGTGGATGTCCGCGTGCCCCTGCCTGCCCTTTGGGCAGAAACCCATTTTCGTTTCGATCCCCCGGGAACTTCAGGGACTTGTCATCTGAGAAGAATGGCCTTCGAGCTGCGGCCTGCCATCAAGGCGCCGGATTGGCCTCGTCCAGCGTTACCTGCCATTTCACCCAAGGCCCGGCGTCTCCGCGCGGGTTCGCTCGAACTGGCGTACGAACCTTCGACTTGGGGCTCATTTAGCATCCAGATCAACGGACAGCCGTACGCATCAGGACATACGCGAGCGCTGCTTGGCTATACCGTCGGCGAGCCTCGGTGGCTGTCACTCACGAACACCGTGACCTTATCAACCCGGGCTTCCAATCTCGTGGCCCGCACCTCCATCAAGGACCCTGACGGAGCCCTCTGGCAATTGGAACAGCGATTTCATCGATCCACGAAATCCGATGCGATGGATGTTCAGTCGATCGTTACCGTGGACCGTGAACGCCAAGTGGTTTACCTGCCAATGTGGACGCATTTCTCCGGGATGGCATCCGTTGGCACCAATAAAACCCAAGGACTCTTTGCGGGATTGGAGTATCTGGAAAACGAGCCGAGCAGTTCCAAGGCCGATCTCACTGTCCCCGCTTCACTGCGCCTCGTACCCCATTCGTACAAAATCACTTTCCCTTTGATGGCGTTGGCGGCGGACGGCCACTACCTGGGAATGACTTGGGAACCGTCGCCGCAAATCGCCGCTCTCCACGACTCACCTGACCGTCTTTTCCATTCCGGTGGCCATCTCATGGGCTTGATCTTTCCCGGAGCCGATCCAGGCCAGCGGGAAGACGGGGAAATTCTTCCCTATGGGCCTGTCACGTTGAAGGCGAATCAGCCGTTAGAAACCTCGCTCACCTTAATGGCCGGCACCGGTGACACCGTTGTGCCTGCTATCCGACAGTACGTAGCGCAACGGGGACTGCCATCGTTGCCAACTCCAGGTTATACATCCAACGCATTTCATCGGTTGGAAGCCCATGCCTGGCTGGATTCCAAGATCCGCGATGGTAACCGGTTTCGCCATGCGGTGGGTGACAATTTCCCGGCCGGCCTGCCGGCCGACGCCAGTTACTATATGGATTGGCTGGCCACTGCACTTCCGGGAACTGATTTGGAAAGGCGACTACGCGAGACCGCGTTGGCCGCCCGGGCCGGGATTCCCGTCGGTCAGTTGAACTCATCCAGCATCGGCCATGTGCGCCATCCAGTGGCGGCGCTCGTCTATGGAGGTGTGGTGGAAAATGCCACCGTGGCCCTGACCCAGGGGCGCCAAATGGCTGCGGGATTCCCGGCGAACGGATCCATCTTGTACACCCGCCCGTCCGGCAAGACCGACCTGGGAGCCACCCACTCGTCGCGCGAAGCCAACGGTCTCGCCGCGGGCCCAGTCTCCGGCCTTTTGGAGCGAGCCCTTTTCACTGGCGACGCCGAACTGATTCACCACGCCTTGCAAGCTGTGGAAACACTGGAGAAGTTTCACCACACGGTCCCCCGGGGAGCACAGACGTGGGAGGTTCCACTCCACACGCCCGACATTCTGGCCAGTGCTTATCTTGTTCGCATCTACACCCAGGCCTACGAACTCACCGGTCAGACAAAGTATCTCGATGATGCCCGCTACTGGGCGTGGACCGGAGTCCCCTTCGTTTATCTCTCCCCTCCGACCTCCCGGCCCGTAGGTGCCTACGCGACCATTGCCGTTTTTGGCGCCACCGAGTATGTGGCGCCGGTCTGGATGGGACTGCCCGTGCAGTGGTGCGGATTGGTTTATGCTGACGCCTTGCGCCGGTTCGCCCGGTACGACTCTACCGGTCCCTGGTCAAAACTGGCCGACGGCATTGCAGCTTCGGGAATGCAACAGGTACACCCGGCCGCCGAAACCGACAAGCAGGGTCTCCTTCCCGATAGCTTTGACTTGATCAACCAAGTCCAGAATCCAGTGCCTATCAATCCAGCCACACTCATGTCTCAAACAATTCCCGCAGGTGGCAGCGAACCGCTCTACGACTACCAGGTATTCCGCGTGAACGGCGTGACCGTTCACGCTCCGGGACCGATTTCCGATGTTCGCGAATCAAGGGGCGAAATCCATTTCGCGGTGTCTTCCTGGGCGCACGGATCTTGGTATGTCTTGATCAACGGAATCAAGCCCACCTCGAGCCTGAGGATCAATGGCCAGTCCTCCGCGGAAGGCGTAGAAGAACGTATAGCGACGCAGGGATGGCTCGTCATAAAGTTGAGTGGACCTTCAGTCCTGGATCTGCAAACACTCCCGTAGGGTTCCGACTTTTCAGACCGGCTGCATTTTTAAAAAAAAACGCCAGATCCAGCACCGGAGAATCAACCCCACCCGGCAATCGATATGAGCGATGAGTATATTAACAAATACGTGATGGAGATCGAGTCCGGGCACCCCGGCTTCAAGAGCTTCACCGTCATTAGTACCCGGGATGATTTGAAAGCCATGATCAAATCGCTGGAATCCGCCCTTGAACAAACTGCGCCCGAATCCAGCCAAACGGCGGCCGCCGCCCAAAGTCCCCGCCACGTCTGGAGCACTTATGCCACCATTGCGCACGGCGAGACGGAACGAGTCTACCTCAATTTCGCCGTTGCCAGCGACCTGTTGAGATATCATTCCAAGAAACGCGGCCTCGGGCCGGTGATGGGTTACGTGTTGGTTGCCGCGATCTTCGTGTTGTTGGCCATCGGACTGTTCACCACCATGCATTATATAACTAAACTCTTATGGATCGGAAGCCCCCCTGTTCACTAGTGTGCCGCCAAGGGCACAGGGTTATTCCGCGAGACGAACAAGCACCTGCGACTCCCTGCGGCCAAACCTGATCCCATTTTCAGGCCGGACGCGAGGTGCCACGCCGGAACAGAGAGACGCCACCAAACGACAAGATCCCCGCAAGAGACATTCTCCGGCGAGGATCGCGTCACGGCACCGGGCCAGCAGGCCAGACTGCCGCAATCTATCCGATTCAGGCGTTAGCGAGCCTCAGGCTGGGGCGCGTGACGGCGGGGACGCAGCAGGATGACCTTCTTCTCGCTGCCGTCGATCTCGACGCTGTGGGTCTCGACATCCGGATCTTCCTTGAGCGCCTGATGCACGATTCGGCGATCATAGGCGTTCATGGGTTCCAGCTCGATGATATCGCCCCAGCGACGGACTTTTTCCGCGGCTTCCTTGGCGCGTTGCGTCAGTTGCTCACGGGCCTGCTGGCGATAACCGCCGACATCCAACAGCACGCGGGAATTCGGATCGTCCGAGTGCGTCACCAACCGATTAAGGAGGTATTGGAGATCGGTCAGCGTCTGCCCCTGTCTTCCAATAAGTCGGCCCGGGTCGTCCGTTTCGATATCGAGGACTTGCTGGCCTTCAACCACCAACTCTTTGACCACGGCTTCGAAGCCGAGGTGAGTCAGCATCTGCTCAAGCGTTTCTTTCGCGTTCATGGAAATTGTAGGACGGCTGGCGAGGCAATCAGGCTCTGGCTGGTTTGACAACCACGGCGGTGCCTGTAGTGCCCGGAGTATTCTTCTGGGTGCTGGTGAGTTTCGTTTGAAGAATGTTCATCAAGTTCTGCACCGTCCAGTAAAGAGTGAGACCGGCGGAGTACTTGTAGAACATAATGCAGAAAGCCAGCGGCAGGTACCGCATCATCTTCTGCTGGCTGGCATCCATCTGTGGAGAGATGGGCGTGCTATGCGACAACCAGAGCGCCGAGCCAATGTAGAACAATGGCATCAGGTTAAAAGGCAACCCTATGCCTGGAATACCGATCAAGGGAATAAACCCAAGCTGCGGAATGACAAAAAGCGTGTCCGGCTGGGAAAGGTCATTGCACCAGAGGAACGATTCGCCCCGGAGCTCGATCGCCGTACGAAGCATGAACAGGTAACCGAAAAAGACCGGCAACTGAACCAGCATCGGCAAACAGCCCGCAGCCGGATTGATGCGGTTCTCTTTCATGAACTGCATCGTTTTCTCCTGCTGCTTCTGGGGATTATCCTTGTACTTCTCCTTCAACGCATTGATCTGCGGTTGAAGCAGTTGCATCCGCTTGGCCGTCCGGGTGCTGGCCAGCGTAAGCGGCCAGAACAACAGCTTGATCAGGATCGTGGTGACGACAATGGTCCAGCCGTAGGAAGGAATGAACGAGTGTATCCCGTTGAGGATCAAGAGCAACGCCTTGGCGCAAGGTCCGGCAAAGCCCGTGAAATCCATCAAGAGATCCCAACGCTTATCGGAACCCTTGAGTATCCGGTACATTTTGGGACCGGCATAGACTTGGAAATGCCGCTCCACCGTCTGGCCTGCCGGAATCTCAACCGCCGGATAGATCAAGGTAGTTTGGTAGCCGCGCGGATTCGGATTGATATGGCCGTCGCGATCCAACTCCGCCTGGGTCGGCTTCGGCAACGCCACATCCAGGGACTTGATACCGGTGGGCAGCACACTAGGCTGCGCCAGCAAGGCGAAGAACTGATTGTAGACCGCCGCCCAAACGAGATTCGTGCTATCTGCCGTATACTCGGGGTGAATGGTCTTCTTGAAGAACACACAGCCTGCCGAATTGTGGTCGCCGAACCAATTGGCCGCAACGTGCTCCGCACTGGATCCGTTGTACCAATAGAGTCCTTGGGCCTCCAGGCCGTCATGGGGATCAAGCGGCGAGGCGGTTCCCACGACCCACTCATGCGATGGCACTTTTAGCGGCCCCGTCGAACGGTTTTCCAACCGCATGGTGGCCTCGACTTGATAGCTATTGGTGCTCAGGCGGTATTCGTACCGGATCACCAAGCCATCGGGATTTTGCTTCTCGGAGACGATCTTATCCCCTTGCTTCGTCACCGCAAATTGCCCGTCTCCGGCCAAACTTCCCGGGGCTATCGCCAGAGCCGCCAACGGAGCATTCAAATTTAGGCTGGCAAGCTCCTTCGGGCTGGATGCCTCAGATTTCAGCTGATCGCGACGCGGCACATGTGCCGGATATTGCTTCAGCTCCGCCGTCTTCAGTCCGCCCCCGCGAGTGCTGAAGGTCAGGCGTAAGAATTCGTTTTCGAGCGCAGTGAGTTTCTCCGGTCCATTGTAGGCGGGAATCACCGATACGACGCCGTTACTCGAAACCGTCACCGAGGTTCCAACTCCGGCGGGAGAGGTGGTTTCCGCGACCTGATTCGTGGACGGCACCGGTGCTGGAACGGGAGGCCAGATGCGGTTTCCCACATACTGAGCCCCGAACATCAGCACCACGATGGCGGCGACCAGCCCCAGTGTTTTTCGATCCATTTGGAAAATTCGTCAGTCGTTGTGGCCGACCGCATTGGCGGGCGGCACCAGATCTAATCCTGCCCCACCCCACGGATGGCAGCGGCACAGGCGGTGGGCAGTCAGGCGGCTGCCGCGCACCACTCCATGCAAACGAAATGCCTCCTCGGCGTAACGCGAACACGTGGGCTCAAAACGGCACCCCATTCCAGGCCCTCCTGTCATTACCAACATCGGAGAGAGCAGCGTCCGGTACAGCCGCAGGAGCATCAACGCAATTCGCAAGGCCATACGGGTCTCTCCTCCTACTTACTCGCTGCGACGCAGTCCGGCCCGGCGCAAAGCGCTGAGAAAGTCCCGGCGGACACCCTCGAAGTCTTGCCGGACGATCGAGGGACGGGCCACGAGCACAATGGAAGTAGGCTGCTTGATTTCCTCCCGGTGATGGCGAAACGCTTCGCGCAGCAACCGGCGCGCACGATTGCGCTCCACTGCGTCTCCCACGCGCTTGGCAGTCACCACCCCCACCCGGGTGCCTGAGGCCTCGCAAGCCAGCCAATTGAGAATCAAACAACCCTGGGCAATTCGCTGCCCATCATTACGCACCTGTGCGAAGTCGGAGGACTTTTTGAGCCGCCGGCTTCGCAACAGAGCCAAAGATCGAGGAGCGGCACCCATGTCCGCAAAGCTAGGCCTAGACCTGGGTCAGGCGGGCGCGGCCCACACGACGGCGGTTGTTGATGATACCACGACCGCTTTTGGTGGCCATACGGGCACGGAAACCATGTTGCCGAACGCGGCGAATCTTGGATGGCTGATACTGACGTTTCATAAAATTGGTGGCGCCCCGGAAGGCGCGGAGCCGTGCAAAGTATCAAGGTGCGGGAGATCGTCAAGCATCCCCGCAGGGATTTTTCGATTTATTCCGTCCTTAATCGACGAAGCCGAGGGCCTTTGTGGGCCTTCACCCGGTGTGGTTAATCCAAAGCCCTCGCCACCGCCTCCGCCAGTTTTTGCCGATACGCAGGTTCCGCGAGGCGTTGCGACTCTGTCGGATTGGTCAGATACCCGCCTTCGATCAGGATCGCGGGCCGGGATTGCCAACGCAGTACGTCCATGAAGCGCGCCCGCCGAACCCCGCGGTCAGCCGCACCGGTCGTAGACAACAAGGAGCGGTGGACGGACATGGCCAGTCGGACGTTTTCAGCATCAAACTGGTTGTTGGGATAGGCTTTCCCCGAATCATCCACGTAATCCCGGGTAATCGTGGAAGACATCCCCACCGGCGTGAGACAATATGTCTCAATACCCGATGCGTTCAGATTCCCGGCCCCGGAATTAAAATGCAGGCTGACGAACAATGAAGCACGACTGGCTTCCGAAAAGTCCACTCGCTCCGCCAACGCCATATCGACATCGTTGGTCCGGGTCATCAACACGTGCCATCCCCGCGCCTCCAGCAGCGGCTTCAATCGACGAGCCCAGTCCAAGGTCAGATTTTTCTCTACCAATCGTCCCCGGGCCGACTGGGTACCGCCGTTGACGCCTCCATGACCGGGATCCAAGACGATCGTCCGGTTCGTGCGCTCCCACGGCAAACCTGGTAACAGGAATGGCAATAGGCTTTTTTCCACATCCAGCCGATTGATAAAAAGCTGCCCGTTGGTTTGGCGCGGCTCAAAGCCCAGATAGTTGAGCGCTCCGTGCCAGCGCATGTAGTGTTGGCCAAAGGCCAGGAGAGCACCCTGAATCCGATGTTCTTTAACCCAGGCGTCCCACGGCACCCAAGTTTCGAGCCCAGGACGCCCCGTTCCAGTGGCCTGGATGGTGGGAACGGCATTTCGTTCAGGGGTAACGATGGGTACTTGCGGCGGGATGACAACCTGATGAGTTGGCTCGGATAAGATGGGTGGCGCGGCCAATTCTCCCGCTTCGGGGGTGCCGTTCGAAATCGGAAGCTTAGGCGGTTCTTGAGCGATAGGGGCCGGGACTGGAGAGGGCACATTGGGCAAAAAACCTGGCTGGCCAGCCGCAGGTCCTGCAGAGACCGCCGACTCGGTAAAATGGGTTACCCTGGCGGAAGGTGTGGGGGGATTGGAGCAACCCGCCCACCAAAGCCCGCCTGCCACCGTCCCCCATGCTCCCACCCGTCGCCAATTACCCCCCCAACGCTTCAATCCATTCATAGATGACTCATCAATACCCTCCGAAGATCTTGCCAATCAGGATGATAGAAGTTAGTCAGCCTGGTCCATCCAGGCTGCCACCCCTGCCTGCAAGGCGGCGACCAAGGTCTGTACGCGAACTTGTAAGGGCCAATCGGAGGGCGCTTCAAGCGTGTAACCGCGCGGAGTGTGGTGAGTTAGTAACCAAAGTGCCTCCGGCCATTCCGGACGGGACCCAGGTTCGAGCTGCGGACGAATCAGCCCCGGACTGTGGGAAGGACGACCGTCGATCATCTCCGACGGGTCCAAAGGACAGTATTGCCCCGCCGCGATCAGCATCGCTGGGGCCAGGGACACGCGGTTGAACGGATTGAGTTCGTAGAGATAAAATCCGTGGGCTTCCCAGTCCTCGTGCAAACAAATTGCTAAATCGAAGGGAACCCGCCCGGTCAGCCAATCGACATGCACCGCAGCTTCACGTGACCGAAAATGACGGTAATCGCGGTTGATATCCACGTCGTCGGCATTGGTCCTCGTCCCGTTACGTGATCCTTCGGGATTCAGTATCGGGCAGACAAACAAATCGACATCCGAAGGCCACTGGTCCAACTCCAGCAAACGCTGCATCGCTAGTATGGCCGCCGGTTCATCCCCGTGAATCCCGCTGGACACGTAAAGTTTGCGCTTTCCTCCACCTTTGCGTTGAAGGAAATGCAAGGCAGGCGCGCCCTGTTTCCACGGACGCGATTCAATCTCCCACCCCTTTGAACGGGCGGCCGCCAAGAGGTCCGCCTCGACCTGTTCAAAGTCGATTCTCTCTCCCCGATAAGCACCCTGATTTAACGAAAGCCGAGCCACGGCGATACGATTCACGGCGGCGCGCCAGATGCAAATCGGAAGCGAGTAATTGAAACAATAGCTTGCGGACAGGTCCCTGCCGCGGTTACACGTCCGCCCACGTTGCCAATGGGTAAAACCCTCATCATTGCCGAAAAACCGTCCGTTGCCAGCGACATCGCCAAGGCTCTGGGTGGTTTCAAGAAGACAGATGACTACTACGAAAACGATCAGTACGTGATCGGTTCCGCAGTGGGTCATCTGTTGGAAATCGCAGCACCTGAGGCGTTTGAAGCCAAGAAAGGCAAATGGTCCTTTGCCGCCTTGCCGGTCATCCCCCCCCACTTTGACCTGCGTCCACGCGAGAAAAGCGAAGCCAAGCTCAAGACCCTCCAGAAGTTGATCAAGCGCAAGGATGTCGACAAGTTGATCAACGCCTGCGACGCCGGCCGCGAGGGAGAACTGATTTTCCGGTACATCATCCAGTACACCCAAGCCAAGCAGCCGATCCAACGTCTGTGGATGCAGTCGATGACCACGACGGCGATACGGGACGGCTTCGCGCACTTGCGCTCGGATGCCGAGATGCTTCCGCTGGCGGAAGCCGCCACCTGCCGTAGCGAATCGGACTGGCTCGTGGGTATCAACGGCACCCGCGTGATGACCGCCTTTAATTCCAAAGGCGGTGGCTTCAATAAAACCACGGTCGGGCGGGTCCAGACTCCGACCTTGGCGATTCTGGTCGAACGGGAAGAAAAGATCCGGCGCTTCGTCGCCCGGACCTACTGGGAAATCCACGGCACGTTTGTCTGTGAAGCGGGTGTGTACAATGGTCGCTGGTTCGACGAAAAGTTCGTCAAGCCTCCCGGCGGCAAAGACGGGAAGGAAAGCGACGAAGGATCCCGGGCGGAGCGAGTCTGGGATCAGGCCCAGGCTGAAGCCATCCGGGCCAAGTGCATCGGAAAACCGGGCATTGTCACCGAGGAAAGCAAGTCGACGACCCAGTTGTCGGGCCTGCTCTATGACCTCACCAGCCTGCAACGTGACGCGAACAAACGGTTTGGACTTTCGGCCAGCCGGACTCTGTCTGTAGCACAAGCCCTATACGAGCGGCACAAGGTCCTTACCTATCCTCGTACCGATTCCCGGGCGCTGCCCGAGGATTACCTCGGCACCGTTCGTTCCACGTTGGAGACGATGTCCGAAGGCCGGTACCAGGCTTTCGCTCAATCAATCCTCAAAAACGGCTGGGTGCGGCCCAACAAACGGATCTTCAACAACGCCAAGATCTCGGACCATTTCGCGATCATTCCGACGAACGTCGCACCGACGGGGCTCTCGGAGATGGAACTGAAGATTTACGACATGGTCGTCAAACGCTTCCTGTCAGTGTTCTACCCGGCGGCTGAGTATCTGGTGACCACGCGTATCACTCGCGTCGAGAGCGAACCGTTCAAGACCGAAGGTAAGGTCTTGATGAAGGCGGGATGGCTCGAAGTCTACGGCAAGGAAGCTCAGAACGAATCCGACGATGGCACAGCCAATCTGGTGCCCGTGAAGTCGAACGAGAAGGTCGATACCAAGAGTGTCGAACTCAAGCAGGCCCAGACCAAACCCCCGGCTCGCTACTCGGAAGCAACCTTGCTCGGGGCGATGGAAGGCGCCGGGAAACTGGTCGATGACGACGAGTTGCGCGAGGCCATGGCTGAGAAAGGACTCGGCACACCTGCGACTCGTGCGTCGATTATTGAAGGACTCGTGGATGAGGAATACCTCCACCGTCAGGCCAATGAACTCCTGCCGACCGGCAAGGCGTTCATGCTTCTGGCGTTGCTGCGGGGGCTCAGCATCGAGGAACTCACGAAGCCGGAATTGACCGGCGAATGGGAATTCCGCCTGAAGCAGATGGAACACGGTCGGCTGAGCCGCCCGGAGTTCATGGCGGGCATCGCCGACATGACCCGGCGGATGGTCGACCGGACCAAGGCCTTCCAAGGCGACGAAGTCCCGGGGGATTTTGGTGATCTCAAGACACCCTGTCCCAAGTGTGGCGGTGTCATTAAGGAGAACTACCGGCGCTTTCAGTGCAGCAAGTGCGATTTCAGCGTTCCCAAGTTCCTCGCCAGCCGCCTGATGGACGCTTCTGAAATGGAAGCGCTCATTACCCACGGCAAATTCGGGCCCCTGCAAGGATTCCGTAGCCGTCAGGGGTTCCCGTTCGCCGCGCTGCTCAAGCTCACTCCGGAATTCAAGCTGGAGTTCGATTTCGGCGACGACAAAAAGAAGGATGACCCGAACGCGCCGCCGCCCGATTTCACCGGCAAAGAGCCCGTGGGAAAATGCCCGAAATGTGGTTCCAACGTATTCGAGAACGGGATGAACTACGTTTGCGAAAAGGCAGTGGGAGCCGGCAAAACCTGCGATTTCCGAGGCAGCACGATCATTCTCCAACAACCGGTTGAGCGAGCCCAGATGGCGAAGCTGCTCTCGGAAGGCAAAACCGAGAAGCTCTCTGGATTCGTATCCAAGAAAACGAACCGAAAGTTCGAGGCCTTTCTGGTAATGAAAAAAGGTGCGATCTCCTTCGAGTTCCCTCCCCGGGAAAAGAAGAAATCGGCCAAGGAATCGGCTAAGGACGAACCTAAAGTCATCCTGGATTTTACCAAGCTCGAAGCGGTCGGTACCTGCCCCAAATGCAAGGGCAAGGTCTACGACGGCCCCGCCAGCTATATCTGCGAGCGTTCCCAGGCTGAGACACGCCCCTGCACGTTCAAGATTGGCAAAACGATTCTCAGCCAACCCATCGAGAAGGCTCAGGCGCAAAAACTCCTGGCTGACGGGCGCAGTGATCTGTTGACCCAGTTTGTTTCGACCAAGTCGGGCAAGAACTTCTCGGCGTTCCTTGTCCTCGCCAACAAGGGCAAGGTCGAATTCGAATTTCCCGAGCGGACCTAAGCGCCCGAAGGACGCTTGCGTCATGGAGTTCCTCCTTCGTTAAAACTTCGGCGGACAAGGCGGCGGCAAGCGAAGCGGGACGACGCTTTGGCCACGCGTTTCGCCGTCGAAATCCTGGGATCTGGTCGAAGCCATAAAGCGCCCAAAGGCCCACCCCGTCCCAATCCGTTGATTGCAGGGCGGGATATTTCCTGCAATATAAGGGGCGTTGAAGCCGCTTGCCCCGATTGCGTTTTTGTTACTCGCCGCCTGGATGGCGCGGGCCGACGACGCTTCGGATCGGCATTTCCTCGATCGGGTCAAACCCTTGCTCGATCTCCGCTGCGTCAGTTGCCATGGCCCTGACAAAGTAAAAGGCGGACTGCGACTGGACTCCCGTGAGGCCGCACTTAAAGGCGGGGAAAATGGGCCCTCCGTCGTGCCAGGTAAACCGGCGGAAAGTCTCCTGATTCACGCCGTTCTCCATTCCAAGAAAGACTTGGAGATGCCACCCAAGGAGAAACTCAATACCAACGATATAGCGCTCTTGGAGCAGTGGATCACCGATGGCGCGCCGTGGCCCAAATCGCCAGCCAACCACGAGCCTGCCATGAACGCCAGCCCGGTGGTTCGAACGGGCGATGCCTGGCACGATCCCCAAAATCCCATCGTGCGGATCTTTGGCGGTCAGCGGCTCGATCTTTGGTCACTCCAGCCGGTAAAACAAATTGCGCCGCCACGTGCAACGTTCGGCCCCTCGGGAGCCAGCTCCCCCATTGATCGTTTCATCCACGCGACCTTGTCTAAAAGTGGACTCGTCCCCTCCCCTGAAGCAGACCGTCGCACCTTGATTCGGCGCCTCAGTTTCGATCTTACCGGACTCCCGTCCACGCCAGAAGAAACGGCGGAGTTTATCGCCGACCCCGCACCCAACGCCTATCAACGCTTGGTTGATCGATTACTGGCGTCGCCGCGCTACGGTGAACACCAGGCCCGTTTGTGGCTCGACGTTATTCGCTACAGCGACAGTAACGGGTTCGACTGGGACGAATTCCGTCCGCGAGCCTGGAAATTCCGTGATTATGTGGTCCGCTCGTTCAATACGGATAAACCCTTCGATCAATTTATCCAGGAACAACTCGCTGGTGACGAGTTATTGACCGGGGCGCCGCGTACAACAGAAGAGCAAGACGAACTCATAGCGACCGGATATCTGCGGATGGGACCGCACGACAGCGCCGCCCCCCTGTTCAACGAACAAGACCGCAGCCGCGCGGAGCTGATGGCCGACCTGGTGGAAACGACAGGCAACGCCTTCCTGGGGCTCACCATGGGCTGCTGCCGCTGCCACGACCATAAGTATGATCCATTGTCCCAGGCCGACCACTACCGGCTGCGTGCTTTTTTTGAGCCCGTCAAATTTGCCGACGATCTGCCGGTGGACCTCGCCACGACGCAGGATGCCATCCGCCAGCAGAACGCGGACGTCGATGCCCAACTCGCACCTCTCGAAAAACAAAAGGAGCATCTACTAAACTTGGCCAAGAGACGCCTGCACGACGAGAGATTGGTTGCGTTGACCCCGGAAGAAAAGGCGCTGCTGGATTTACCCGGGGAGACGCAAAAAGCCGAAGAAACGGAAAAAGCGGCGGCTCTAAACAAGAAAACAACTCCTTCCGACGACGAAGCCCGGAAATCATTCCGGGAAGGCGAAAAGACCGACTACGAACGCCTCGGCAAGGAAATCGCCACCGTCAAAAAGCGATATCGCAGCTTTGACCACGCCCTGCTCATGACCGATTCGGAAGCCCCTTCCCCGATCACCAAGGTCCTTTTTCAGGGCAACCACAAAATGGAACGCGAACCGGTGGTTCCCGGCTTCATCTCCGCCCTGGATCCCAACCCGGCCCACATCGTCACAGCCACCAATCCCAAGACCACTGGGCGAAGACTCACGCTGGCTCGTTGGATGACGTCGTCGACGAATCCATTGACTGCCCGGGTGATGGTTAATCGCGTCTGGCAGCAACATTTCGGACGCGGACTGGTCGCTACGCCCAACGACTTCGGCCTCGCCGGATCCCGCCCCTCGCACCCCGAGCTGCTGGATTGGCTGGCAACCGAGTTTATTCGCGACGGATGGTCCATCAAACAACTCCACCGGAAAATCGTCTCCAGCGAGACGTATCGACAAACTTCAACAGCTCGCCAGGAAGCGTTCGCGCTGGACGGCGACAACGTGCTCCTCTGGCGCCAAAACCCGCGCCGCTTGGCGGCCGAGCAATTGCGGGATGCCCTGCTCGCCACGGCGGGAACACTTCAACTCAAACCTGGTGGACCACCAGTCTGGCCGGAACTTGCGCCCGAAATTCTCCAGGCGAATCCAGCCTTTCTCGATGACAACGAAACCAGAACCAAGGGTTGGTACCCTTCCGCAAAGGAAGACCAAAGCGTCCGCAGCCTCTATTTAGTCCAGAAACGCACGGTCCGAGTGCCCTTCATGGAAACCTTTGACCTGCCGGAAAACTCCACCTCTTGTGCGCGGCGCAATGTTTCGACCGTGGCGCCCCAGGCCTTGTCACTCCTGAATTCCCCACTGGCCGTTGAATCCGCCACCGAATTTGCCTCCCGGGTCCAAAAGCGCTGTAAAAGACAACCCGTCGATCCCATTGCGGAAGCCTTCCGCCTGGCCCTCCAACGTTCACCCCGTGGAGACGAATTGATCCTCTGCGCCCGGCTCGCCGAAAAGCGCAGCTTTATCGAACTCTGCCGGGCCCTGTTGAACCTGAACGAGTTCAGCTATATTGACTAGTGCCGGGACTTCGCAACGCGTCGTGGAGTGCGGTGGCAAGCGAAGCGCGACACCGCTTTGGCACGCCATGACGTCCCGAAATTACCGATGGGACAAATAGTAGTTTGAACACCCTGCCCCTGAAAACGTCGCCCCTTTCACTCCACCAGGATATCCTTCAGCACCTGCCCATCCGCCTGTTCCAATTTCACTCCCAGCAAGTGCGCAATCGTTGGTGCCACGTCCACGTTGTCTATCATCCCAATCCTGGCGCCCCGTTTGATCCCCTTCCCCGCCGCAACAAAGAAGGCGTTCATCTTCGGATTCGTGGAGATATAGCCATGATAACCCACGTTGATCGTCCCACTGACGGGAACAACATATTGCTCGCCCAGGAAGCTTCCATTGAGGCCGTAGCCATCTTTGGCGCATATGATCAATTGGCCCATGCGCGGATTGAGCGATGGCAGAGGCAACCCATATTCGGGAAAGCGATTGGTTTCAATGAGGTCCGCCACGCCCTCGCGGTCTTTGAATAGCTCAAGGACTTTTTGAAGGTCCGCCTGGTAAGTCGCGGGATCATTGAAATAGACGACGCCAATTCCACCGTCGGGAATCACCTGAACTCGCGCTTTGGTAATGCGGCCAAACGACCCCACCTCGATCAAGCCTGCCTGGCGGAGCAACACGTTGGGTTGGATCACATTCGTTGCGGACGCAAACCCATGATCAGCGGTGACGATGACGGCCGTATCGCGATCGATGCCCGCTGTCTTGAGACTGTCGAGAATTCGCCCCACATAACTGTCGGCCAGTTCCAGGGCGGTATAACTCGCAGGCGACTGGGGTCCATAACGATGGTGGGTGCCATCGGTATTCAGGAGGTGAATGATCGTCAGACTCGGCTTTCGTTTTTCAATCACCAGGCAGGCGGCGCGCGTCCAAACCTCATCCCGCCCTGGGCCTGTCATTTTGCCAAAAGACTCGTCCTTGTCGTCAGACAAGACGTGCGAGGCCACCAACTCGGTTTTCAGCCGGGCCGAAGTATGGAGCACGTTATTGGGCGCGTCGGGAAAATCATCCTCCAGCGTTTTGGCTTCGGATGTGCACGGCCAATCTATGGCAGCCGTGGACCTCCCCTGTGCGTGCAGGAGATCGTAGAGCGTTGGCACCGCCACCAAATCCGCCTTGGTACGGTCCGGGGCTACCGAAACAGGCCCGCCGTTGGTTCCTAAGACCACCAAGCCATTGAACAAGACTGAGTGCTTCTCAGGTCTAACGCCAGTTACCAAGGTGGTGTGGTTCGGCCAAGTCGCCGTCGGATTGATGACTCTCATGCCCTCGGCCGATACCCCTTCGGTGGCCAGTCGCCGCAAACGCGGAATCGCCAGTTTGGAATCGTGGAAAAGATAAGCAGGAAACCCATCCACCGTAATCAACACCACATGCTTTGGAAGAGCCGCCCCCAGCATGGGTGAGACCGATAGGCAGGCAATTCCCCCTACGAACGCCAGGCACCAAGAGACAACCCGGCGGGAATGGAGGGCGAGATTCGTCATAGTGATTTGTTGTGTCGCTCCGCCCAGGGAGAATAGGGGTGCCTAAGGCGAGCTTGGCCTCGAGGATGAACCGGGGCATGCTCCAAGGGAATGGTTTTTGAGTTACTGGCCACCGATTCCCAGACGAAAGCACGACTGGGTGTGTTACACACCGCTCATGGGCGTGTTGAGACCCCGGTCTTCATGCCGGTCGGCACCCAAGCGAGTGTCAAGGCCTTGGACAATCGCGAGCTGCTGGAGATGGGGACGCAAATTCTCCTTGGAAACACCTATCATCTCTTCGTGCGCCCCGGCCTGGATATCATCACCCAAGCAGGCGGTTTGCACGGTTTCATGAATTGGAAGGGTCCCATTCTGACCGATTCCGGTGGCTTCCAGGTCTTCAGCCTGGGGAAGATTCGCAAGATTCGCGAACACGGCGTGGAGTTCCGGAGCCACTTGGATGGATCGCCCATCTTTCTTGGCCCGAAGGAGAGCATGGAAATCCAGCGCGTACTGGGATCCGACGTCGCCATGGTCTTTGACGAATGCCCGCCCCACACTGCGCCGCGGGAAGACGTCCTCAAAGCCGTAAAACGCACCGTTCGCTGGGCTGAGGAATGCCGCCAACAACCCCGGGCACCTGGGCAATTGGTATTCGGCATCGTCCAGGGCGCCGGTCACCCAGATCTTCGGCAGAAATGCGCCGAAGAACTCGTCCCCATGGATTTCGATGGGTATGCCATCGGTGGCGTCAGCGTAGGCGAGCCGGAACCCGAAATGTTTCGGACCATCGAGATGACCGAACCCCACCTCCCTCCGCAAAAGGCCCGCTACGCCATGGGCCTGGGAACACCCGCGCAATTGGTCGAATTAGTGGCACGAGGAGTGGATATGTTCGATTGCGTCCTGCCGACCCGGGTGGCGCGAAACGGAACCGCCTTCACCAGCAAAGGCACTTTTGCGATCAAAGGTGGAGCCGTTAAAGCGGATTTCGGCCCCATTGAGGAAGGTTGCCTTTGCTTCGCCTGCCAAAACCACACGCGGGCCTACATCCGCCATTTGTTAAACGTGAATGAGATTCTCGGCCTGCGGCTCGTCAGCATTCACAACAGCCATTTTTATCTCCACCTGATGGAGAAAATTCGCCAGCACCTGCGGTCGGGCACATTCGCAGATTTTCGACGCGAGTTTGTCACACATTACGTGCCGACGGAAAAAGTCCGCAAAGCACGCCGGGACGATGTCGCGAAAGCGCCCACTTCGGAAGCGCCAGATGCTGGGTGATTTCACCCGCCACCACAGAAATGCGAAAACCAAATGGCGATCGCGGCTTGGTTCGAAGCCTTGGTAGTCGGGCATCGTTCTTGCCGCATTGCAAATAGCACTCTGCCAACCACTCCTTGTCTGACAACACGCGGCCACTGGCGCCCCATCTCGATTTCGTGCCGCATCAACGGCCAAATCGTATTAATTCGTTTCTCAATTCTGCGAGCAAAACACGTTGGCATCCGTCCCGCTAGAACAGTAGGTGGCGCTTGCCTGTATCCTGGCTTTGGTGCTCGTGGAGTTAATGTGAAAACTGCGCTACTCAACCAACCTCCACGAGCCCGGGGAAACAGGTGGCGCCGCTTC
>DATJII010000353.1:0-7976 GCA_035493435.1 Candidatus Limnocylindria bacterium
GGGGCACGCTCATGGTGGTCATCACCCACAATCTCTGAATCGTACAGCTTTTATGGCCACTGTACATTGCTTGACCGGTTGCTCCATTGGTGAAGTTCTCGGAATGATCATTGGGACCGCTCTTGGTTGGGGAAACTGGCCCACCGTGGCGTTAGCAGTCGTGCTCGCTTTCCTCTTTGGTTACGCGATGACTCTGTGGCCCCTTCGAAAAGCTGGCATGGCCTGCGGCACAGCTCTTGGGTTGGCGTTCGCCTCCGATACCTTATCAATGACAACCATGGAAATTGTCGACAACGCCATCATGGTTCTGATTCCTGGTGCCATGGATGCCGGCCTTGGGACGGCCCTGTTTTGGGGAAGCCTCATCGCGTCACTCATCGTGGCCGGCATTGCGGCATTCCCTGTGAATCGGTGGCTTATTGCGAAAGGGAAGGGGCACGCTCTGGTGCATGCCCACCATGGATGCTGACACGGTGAAGAAGACAGTCAGAACCATTATGGCGATCGTAGCGATGGCGACGATCGCCTTCACCTTTGTCGCCTGTAGCGAATTTGAGCAGCGTGATAAGCGCTTTTATTACAGAGCGCTATGGAATTTTGCCCTACGTGAACAGCTGAAAGCGCTGGATATTGAATTCAACGGCGTCGATTTTGGGCATTCCAATCTGTATGAAAACCTGGTTCTGACCGGTGCGAAAGACGTCGAGGCGATCGAAACGAAGGCTCGCAAAGAGACGCTTCGATTCATCGCGACCAGGCCGACACTCAATCCAAACGAAGAGGCCATTGCACCCACGTACATGAAGCTCGCCTGGAAGGCTCAAAATACCTTCGATGAAGCGCATGCCCTGCACCGGGCGACGTACGATATTTATGTGTCCGACCTCAAGGATAAGAAACGTGCGATAGAGAAAGTCCTGGCGTTTTATCGGGACAGTGACTATGCGATTACGTCAAAGCGGTTAGACCATCGGCGACTGGATACGTTGCCATACTCAAAGACGTTTCGACGTAAGTTTCCCCTCTTCAATGCGACGATCTGGGCGTACCACTATCTACAGGTGGTTGTGTATGACGCGCTGGGCGCTACTGAAAATCTTTTGTTTAAGCAAAAGGCCGTCGAGCCGATTCTGGAAACCTATCACGGCTATCTCGACAGACCACCCGTGGAATGGACCTTTATGCCGATGACGGGTGAGCTGAGCCCGAAGTTTGCGGAACAATATCCCGAGATCGCGAACATCTTCGATAACCTGCACATGATGCACGACAGCATCAGCGATATTCTTTCCAGCGAGCTTTTTCCGACCTGGGAAGACAAGCGTAAAGAAATTTATCGCGTCACCCAGAACTACTATTGGGCCAGTGCGGATGCGACGAATCCTTACATTGTCCCTGACGGTCAACCGCATCATGAAGGTTCCACCACTGAGAAAAGCAAACATTCAACACATTAGAACTGGGAACAGTGGCACGGAATCCATTCAGAGTCTTCATAGTTGGCGTCGTTATGATACCAACGGCGTTATACGCCTTGGACCATGACAACCTCGATCCTAACCGTCCTATTGCGATCGAAGATGCCTATGTCATTCCGAAGGGAGAGATCGGAGTCGAGGGGGGTGTGACTTTCAATGACCGAAAGGAAGGCAAGGCACGGTTCGGATTTCAGCCACAGATCATTTATGGAGCTTTTGAGAACATGCAACTGGAAATCATGACCGGCTTCCAAACTGAGCCGACAAACGTGGTAGGCGATGATAAATCTGGTGACCTCAGCGTTGGAGTTTTATACAACCTAAATACAGAAACCATACACCTTCCCGCATTCGCCGTCAGAGCCGAACTCGGTTTTCCTACAGGCGTAAATTCCAAGGGAGTGGATACAGAACTAACTGGTGTGATGACTCGTTCCTTCGGACGCTGGCGTACCCATGTCAATGTTGGTTATACGTTTCTCGGATCACCCCAAGGGCAGGAAAGGAGCGGATCGTATCGGGTGGTAGCAGCTGTTAGTTATCCACTGGGCTATCCGACGAGCTTTCGAGATACCATCATCGCGAATGTCTTCACGCGTCAGTCTGATTTAGAAGGACAACGCAATCCGACAGGGATGGGCATAGGGCTTCGGCATCAGGTCAGTTCGCGCATAGTCTTCGATACCGGTATTGGTACTGAATTTTGGGGTCCTTCAGACCGGTCCCTTTTCTTTGGCACCGTTGGTCTATCTGTTGGGTTCTAAAAAAAGGCCGTTTTTGAACCATTCCGCAGAGCGAGCGCAAATCAAGCGGCAACTCTATCCTTTGACTGGATCCGACTTGAAGCTGGTTGAACTACCATCGGCGGGGAAAGGAAGACATGGAAGGTGCTGGAGCCGGCGACTGGAATCGAGCCAGCGACCTGCGGTTTACGAATTTCACAAACTCCAACCTCAGACAACCAAACCCCACAAAACACCACAAAAGAGAATGCTCCCGAAGTGGGTACAGATGGGCTGAGTTGGCAGCAGACAACGTTGAGGCCCAGACCTCGGATTAACAGGCCCCCATCTCTCTCTGGCGGACACAGAATCAACAGCAAAAGAGGCGACTACCACCTTCCTCCCCAAACTGGCTTAGGGAATACCCCTTGCTATTGCTAGGACTTCGCCGAGCACCCCTTCCGTCTTTTCCACGGTAAGCAATAAGCACTTACCATAACTCCCCTTAGGGCCATAGCCCAGGCTTCGGATGGACATGCTTAAAGGCACTACCCTGCTATCCGTTGTACGCCTTGGCTCTCTTTTTCTTTTGGCTTCGCTGAATGTCCTGGGATGCAGCGGCGGCGATTCCAGTTCTCCGACCTCCCCGAATTCTCCGACGTCTCCAAATCCTGCGTCCCCAAGCGGGAACGTGGTGCAACAGGCCTATCTGAAATCCTCCAACGCAGGGCAGCCTGGGTTTGGTGGGTTTGGCGGGCAAGTCGCCCTCTCAGGTGACACCCTGGCTGTCAGTGCCGGCGATAGTGGCTGCTCGGGAGGCATCAATGGCGTCCCGACCAATAACGGTTGTGAAGGTTCAGGAGCCGTCTATGTGTTCGTCAGCAATGGAGCGGGCGGCTGGACGCAGCAAGCCTACATCAAGGCCTCCAATCCCGGCGACACCTTTTTTTTTGGCTATTCGCTTGCCCTCAGCGGTGACACGCTCGCGGTAGGTGCCCCCAACGAAAACGGCTGCGCTACGGGTGTGAATGGCAACCAACAACAGACGGGTTGCAGCTTCTCAGGGGCAGTGTACGTCTATACGCGCACGGCGGGTGTCTGGACCCAGCAGGCCTACGTCAAACCTTCCTATACGAACCCTCAGTTGGGAGGAGCATTCTTTGGCAGCAGTGTGGCGCTCTCCGGTGACACGCTGGCTGTCGGTGCGCAATATGAGAATAGCTGCGCCACAGCCATCAATGGCGATCCAACGAACAGTGGCTGTTTCCAGGCCGGCGCGGCGTACGTCTTTACCCGTTCATCAAACGTGTGGACTCAACAAGCCTACCTCAAGGCACCCAACGCCGAACCGGAAGACCAGTTTGGCTTCAGTGTGGCTATTTCCGGGGACACAGTCGCGGTCGGCGCACCGATCGAAGACAGCTGCGCCGTGGGCATCGGCGGCGATGCGGGCAATAACGGGTGTCTCCTCGCCGGAGCGGTATACGTCTTCAGAAGGACCTCCGGAAATTGGATTCACGATGCCTACATGAAAGCCTCCAACACAGAAGGCGGTGATGCCTTCGGTTCGGTCGTTGCCCTGTCCGGCGACACACTGGCCGTGGCAGCGATGAACGAAGGCAGTTGCGCCAGGCAGATTAATGGCGATCAGGCCAATAATGATTGCGCGAACTTTACCCGTCCCGGGGCTGCCTACGCTGGTGGCGCTGTGTACGTCTTTACGCTCCTCGCCTCTGGATGGGCGCAGCAAGCCTATGTAAAGCCTTCCAACATGGACCCAGGCGACCGCTTCGGCACAAGCCTGGCGCTACTCGGAAACGTCCTGGCCGTCGGAGCACAAGCAGAGGCGAGTTGCGCGACAGGTGTCAACGGGGATCAAAGCAACAACGATTGCGGCACCGCGCCGATTTCCGGCACCGATACCGCGGCCGGTGCCGCCTATCTCTTTGCACGAAGTGGTGACGTATGGACCCAACAGGCATACGTAAAGGCGTCGAACACGGAACCCAACGACCGATTTGGCAAAAGTGTGGCGGTGGGTGAGCGCACCCTCGCCGTTGGGGCTGACATAGAAGCCAGTTGTGCAAGGGGCGTCAATGGGAATCAACAGGACAACAACTGTCCCGCGGCAGGGGCCGTCTATGTCTACGGGATGACGCCATAGGTTTCACGATGAGGATGGTCATGGTGAAAGGTGCGCATATCGCGGTTTATCTCCTCGTTTCTGTGATGTTCTTATCGGGATGCGGAGGTGGCGGCAACGGCGGCGCCGGAGGATCTTCACCCTCACCAACCGGGTCGGCGTCAGCGTTCAATCAGGCGCGTGGTTTTGACAATGGGGTCACCGGGCTTGTGCCGGTTAACGACGGGAGTGGTGACGTTTTTGCCGCCGGCTCTTTTACGACCTATACGGACATCGTCTCGAATCGGCTGATCCGCCTGCATGCGGATGGGACGGTGGCTCAGGCGTTTCCGGATGGGTTCAACGATGGCGTGAGGATGCTCGTCAGCGCCCGCGACGATAGCGGTGCCATGTATGCACTGGGCGCCTTCACGCAGTTCAATGGCCAACCAGCGGCGGGCTTCATTCGACTCAATCGCGACGGGAGTCGTGACACAAACTTCCAGCTCTCGGCCATGGACCAGCCTCCCACTGCGGTGGCTACCATCCCGGGTGGAAGCGGGGCTGTGTACATTGGCGGGCCATTCACGAATTACGGCGGCACGGCCATCCGACATCTCGCCAGGCTGCGTGCGAACGGCAGCTTAGACCAGAGCTTTAGCCCCGGCGTCGGGTTCACCGGCATTCAAAATGATTCACCCGACCCGAATGACCTTCGGTTGACCATTGAGCGGATGGCCGTTGAAGAAATCGGCAGCCGGCGGTTGTATGTCCAAGGCCTCTTCGGCAGCTATCGTGGAATGTCGGTCCCGGGATTCCTCCGGATCCTGACGAGTGGCGAGATTGACCCGACATTCGTCATGGGGTCGGGTCCAGGTGTGAGCATCTTCACCCAAATAGTGGAAACGTTGTTACCCGCCGCTGACGGAAAGGTCTATGTTGGCGGGCGAGTGGGCGGTTGGAATGGAGAATCCGCGGCCTCTTTCGGGCTCTTGCGAGTGAATGAAAACGGGTCATTGGACCGGACTTTCGTGCCTCCGATGCTGATCACGTTGATGATTGCATCGGCCGGCGATACGACCGGCGACATTTATGTCTCCGGATTTGATTCATCCAACCCCTCTCGATTTCGGCGCCTCCGCCCTGACGGCTCCCCCGCTACCACGTTCCAGGAACCGGCGATCAACGATCAAGTGAGGACGGTCGTACCGGTCGGCGATGGTTCGACAGATGTCAATGCGGGTGGCTTCTTCACCGCTTACGCCGGCAACGGGGTCAATCACTTGGCACGCGTTCGAAGCGATGGGACGCTGGCCGGCCCTAGCGTCCACGGATCTGGCTTCAGTTACGACGTCATGGACATGGAACCGGGAGAAGACGGAAGTGTCTACGTCATCACGTTTCCCGGCCAATTTTATAACGGCACGGCAATTCGTCCATTGGTGCGGCTCCTCTCGAACGGCACGCTCGATCCCGGCTTTCTGTTCCGGGAAGACGTCATCCCAGGCAGTGGCGTCTTCATTGCGTCCGTCACGCGGGCGTGGAACGACAGCCGGATTTATGTGACGGGCACCTTTACGGAGTATGACGGCAGCGGTGGTGCCGTCGCCAGCGTGATGCGGTTATTCGCCGACGGCAGTCTTGATCAATCGTTTGTTACCGGACGGGGATTCCATCAAGTCATTCCCACTGCGAGCCTGGATACGGTGGTCGCCCCTAAGGTGGTGCCGGCCGGTAGTCCCGCAGGAGCTCTTTATGCCTTTGGTGACTTCAGCGAATACAACGGGAGGCCCGTCCCCAATCTCGTCCGCCTCGTTTCGCACGGCGCACTCGATCCGGGATTTTCGATCGGCAGTGGCTTTGAAGGTTCCTTCGGTCCTGCTGCACCGAGTATTGTGATTGCCAATGAGGACGGAAGCATTTATGTCTCGGGCTTCTTTGATACCTTCAACGGGCAAGCCGTCCGTAATATCGTGCGGCTCGATTCTACCGGTCGCCTGGATCCCAGTTTTGTTCCGCCGACCGCCGTACAAGCCTTTGCAGCGGCGCCGGACAGAAGTGTGTTTGTCAATGCCCCCGGCACCTCCCGCAATGCCGTATTGCGGAAGCTGCGGCCCGATGGGAGCGTGGATGCGTCCTTTAATAGTGACCCGTTGCCCGGTGCGTTCATTTCCCAAGTCATTGCCCTCTCGAATGACCGCGTGGCCGTGGTTGGTGTCATGGGCTCGGACCCGGGCGCCTCGCGGTCTACAGGGTATGTAATGGTCCTTGATGCGGCGGGGCGGCAAGATTCCACCTTTGGGTTGAGGACCATGACTAACGTTTTCACCACGCCGCCATCTGTGGCCGCCCTTGCGGACGACGGGACAGGGGATATTTTTCTCGGCGGGGCGTTCACCCGCTATGAGAAGCAGACGATGCAGCGCATCGCACGCCTGAATTCCGACGGCTCTGCTGATTAATAAACTCCATCCTAGTTGAGTGACTGCAGGGCGAATACCTCGGCGTTGTTACATCACGGCCTGCTGTTGACCTGCGGTTGTTAGTTCACTTCCATTTATGGGGAACTTGAACGACCACGCCTTCAAGATTGTCGCTACATTTGAGCTACCATCGGCGGGGAAAAGAAAGACAAGGAAGATGCTGGAGCCGGCGACTGGAATCGAACCAGCGACCTGCGGTTTACGAAATTCCGAGAATCCAACCTCAGACAACCTAAACCCACAAGAAACCACAAAGTCGGATACTCCTGACACGGGGCTAGATGGGGCTAAGTTGTCCTGTCCTGGTAGCAGCGTGGTAGCAGAGGACTAACCTGTAATAAGTACACCCGTCCTCCGTGTCAGTGGCGCTCGTTGTCGCAGCAGAACAGGACACCACTGCGGTAAACAACGGGCCTTTTGGCTTGCCTGCACGACGCCGTCGGCATCAAGTGCAAGACGTACCGTGGTATACGCAACTGGAATACACAGGGGAAGGTTAGAACTTCTTGTAGTTTTGCTGTGATATTCGATGGAAGGCCCAAGATCCCTCTCTCTGTATGACCTGTTCAGCTCCGTGGCGAGACGGTTTCTTAGGTCTTCCTTGATGGGATTAAAACGCTACGCTAAACTCTGCAAAAAGCCTTGATGCCCATAGTTATCCGCGCACCGACGGGGCATTATGAGCCCAGTCCTTTTGAGTTCCGTCGTAAGGTCCTGGATCCCTGGTGGACTGCTCGTGGTGTGGACTGTCACCGGGAGTGGCCTACTCACCACCACGGCTCAGGCGGAGTGGTATGTCGGTGGGTATGGAGGCATTTCCAGTCCTGGCTCGCTGTCGAATGTGACCGTCTCCGATGCGACTCTGGGAGGCGGCGTTACTAACGCCCGCATCAATGATCTCGAACTCAAGTCTGGTCTCCTTGGGGGTGTAAAGTCGGGCTATTTTTTTGAGTCGCGTCCTTGGCTGGGAATAGAAACGGATCTCTACACCCAGAAGCCAGACGTGAAGCAACAGACGGTTGTGGGAGGAACGAGCTCAGGCAGTGTGTTTGCCGCTAACATGCCGACCACCTCACTTCGGCTTACTGTCTGGACTGTGAACTTGATCATCCGCTCGCCGTCCATGAGTGATGTCTTCCAACCCTATGGCGGCATCGGGTACGGATTGTTC
>DATJII010000354.1:0-41631 GCA_035493435.1 Candidatus Limnocylindria bacterium
CGACGATCGCTTCGCCCCGAGATTGGTGCAGGAAACCACCCACTATATTCAGCAAGGTGGACTTGCCGCAACCGGAAGGACCGACAATGCAGACAAATTCGCCGTGTTTGACGTCCAGGTTGATCCGTTCCAGCACGTGAATCATCTCGGCGGAACGGGTGTTCGGAAAGCTCATCCACAAGTCGCGAACCGAGATGGCGACCGAGGGTGACGTGGGTGTGGAGGGGGAAGCTTTACTCATGGGAGGGAAAATCAGGTGTTGCGGTTGGCATAACCCCAGCGCACTTCATCGAAGCGCTCGAGCCTCCGCACCAACAAATCCAGAATAAGGCCTATGATGCCAATCATCACCATGCCAGCCACGACGAGGTCGTATCGTTTACCGGCATTGCGAGCGTCGATAATGAGGTAACCCAGCCCGGAATTCACTGCGATCATTTCGGCAGCCACGACCACCAGCCAGGCAATGCCCAAGGCGATGCGGATGCCGGTGAGCACTTGAGGTAGGCAGGCGGGGAACACCACGCGGCGAAAAAGTTGTCCTTTGGAAAGTCCGAAGTTCCGGGCGGCACGCAGGTAAACCGGCTGCATGTTTTGGACGGCTGCGATGGAAGACACCGTGATCGGAAACACACTCGCGAGAAAAATGAGGAAGATGGGTGCGGCATCGCTCACACCAAACCAGAGGATCGCCACGGGAATCCAGGCGATCGGGGAGATGGGGCGAAAAATCTGGATCATCGGGTTGAAGGCGTCGAAGGCCCGTCCGTACCAACCGAGTACGAGTCCGAAGGGTACGCCCACGAGTACTGCCAAGGCGAAGCCGCCGGTCACGCGAAACAGCGAGGCGACGATATATTTCAAGAGCAGCCCTTTCTTGATGAGTTCGGCGATGCCGCGTGCCACGTCCAGTGGCTTGGGAAAAAGGTCGCTGCCGGAGTAGCGCACGGCCACCTCCCAAAAGATCAGGAACAACAGGACCACCACTCCGGGAAGGGCATAGCGAAGCAGGGAGGATTGCTTTTCCCTCGATCGGGCTTCAGCCAGGGCAGGGGAACTCTCGGAGGCCCGATCCTTCGTGGCGGATTCGATCAGGGCACTCATTTGGTGACACCCTCCCACGCGTAGGCTTTGACTGCGATGTCGTTCGTGGAGAAGCGCACGTCCACATAATCCTCGAAATGCGCTGTCCCCTTGAGAATGCCCGCTTCAAGGCCCAGGGCTTCGATCTCTTCGAACTCCTTACGCAAGGGCGCCAGGTTGGAGTACTTAACGCGATCGGGCGGTTTGCTCAGCACATGCCGTAGCAAGCGGGGGTTTTGGTTGTAGTAGTTGGCGCTCACGAACTCGGCCGCCTGCATCCGGTGATCCATGGATTGGTCGATCCACTTGCCGCTCTTGGCGATGCCGTCCACCAGTTTCTGAACGGCGTCCGGATGATCCTTGATCATGTCTTCGCGCACCGCCAGGACGCAGGAAATGAAATTGGGCCAGACATCCTTGGTCAGGTAAAGGATGCGGCCGTAGCCGTCGATTTCGGTCTGCCCCATGAACGGCTCTCCAGACGTGATCGCATCGACTGCCTTGGAATAGAGCGCGGCGGGCATGTCAGGTGGAGGCATCTCCATCAGAGTTATATCTTTGATGCTCATTCCTCGTTCACGGAGCGCTTTGAACAGGAGGAGACGCTGATTGGAAAAGCGATTGGGGACGGCCACCCGTTTGCCCTTCAGGTCCTCGATACGATATATCTGAGAGTCCTTGTGGACCATCATGGCGGTGCCATCACGGTGTCCTAGATAGACGATTTTGATGGGCACCCCTTGCTCACGCAGGGCCATGGCCATCGGGGCGAGGATGAAGGTGGCTGGCGTATAACCAGCCAGGTAAGCTTCCTTGAGTTCCGGCCAGCCGTTGAATCGAACAGGATCGAAAATGCCTTCACCGGTCATGTTCTTGTTGATGAAATCGGTGACCGGGCAGGTGAGATGGCAGGTAACCGGGAGAAATCCCACGCGAAATTTGCCTTCGGCCTGGACGACCTTTTTCTCCCAAGGAGCCCGAACACCGACGTTTAGCCAGAGATGGAGTCCGCTAATTACGACGGTCCATACCACGGCCCAGGAGATGACCGAGCGTTTTAACGACACGACGGAGGGATACCACAGGGCCATGGTTCTGCAAAGGGCAACCGGCAAAAGTGGTCATTTTTTGTCGTGTGAGGGGTTTGCGCTCTGGTGGCTGAGGAATACCTTGACCACTCAATTGAGTTGTGGGACGGATGAACCGGTTGCCCGGTTCGGATTTGGAAGTGAACCCCCCCATGAGCCTGGTGACGAAGACTGCCATGCCTGGTATGACCCGTGACGCGATTTTTCAAGTTATCAAGTCGAACGTGCAAAAGGTGCTGTTCGATATTGACCCGAATCTAATCACGGTGGATCAGAGCCTGGTGGCGCTGGGCGCCAACTCGGTCGACCGGGTCGAAGTGGTCATGTACTCCATGGAGGAACTGAACCTGTCCATTCCGCGCGTGGAATTGCACGGCATCGAGAATCTTCGCGGGCTGGTCGAGGTCTTCCACAAACATCTGCATCCGAACGGATGACCCGCAATTCCCAACCCCGTGTCGCCCTTTCCGGCCTCGGTGTGGTTTCGGCGGCGGGCATTGGGCTGCAAGACTTTCGAGAAGCCTTGCAAAGCGGAAGAAGTGGGATTGCCGCCGTCTCTGGAGGGCTCCTTCCGGCCGCCGCATTGTTGGCCGAATTTTCATGGGCGGACTGGCTGGAGTCGGTTCGTCCACTGGACACGAATATCTATCTGCGCGCCCGCAAGATCCTCCACAATGCCCCGGATTCCGTCCGTTACAGTGCTCGTGCGGCCATCCAGGCTTACTTCGACGCGGGTCTGCATGAGCAGCGGATTCCGGCGGAAGACATTGGGTTGGTCGTCGCCGGAAGCAACTTGCACCAGCGATTCGTGGCGGAAAATGCGGCGAAATTTGGACAACGGCCAGAATCGATTAATCCCCGGTACGCACTCAATTTCTGGGACACGCACCAAGTGGGCTGCCTGAGTGAGATTCTCGGAATCAAGGGCATGAGTTATACGGTAGGTGGCGCGTCGGCGGGCGGGAACGTGGGCCTTCACCAAGGTGCGGCGTGGATTCGTTCCGGCATGCTTCGCGGGTGTCTGGTGGTCGGAGCGAGTTCGGATTTTTCGCCGCTTGAATTCCAAGCCTTTTCGATCCTCGGCGCCATTGACGTGACGGTGAAACCGGAGATGGCGAGTAGCGCCTGCCGCCCGTTTGATCGGGGGCATTCTGGTTTTGTCTGGGGGCAGGGAAGCGGTGCGGCCTTTCTGGAGAGCTTTGAATCCGCCGCCCTCCGGGCCGTGACCATCCACGCAGAGCTGGCGGGGAGCGCAGTAACGATGGATGCCAATCATCTTTCCAATCCCAACCGTGAAGGCGAAATCCGGGCAATGCGGATGGCACTGGAAGCGGCGGGTATGGCACCGGAAGAAATGGACTACGTGAATGCCCACGGAACTTCGACCCCTTTGGGCGATCAGGTGGAATGCGAAGCGATTCGCGAGTTGTTCCAGGGACGTGCTGCGGAGGTTTGGATTAACTCGACCAAATCGTTCACGGGTCATTGCATGGCGGCCTCGAGCGTCATCGAGCTGGTGGCGGTCGCCTTGCAGATGAAGCACGCTTTTTTGCATGCCAATCTGAATTTGGACGAGCCCATCGCGGACGGGTTGCGATTTGTCGGGAAAGAAGCGGTGCCTGTGAAGGTTCGCTGCGCCTTGTCCAACGCCTTCGGGTTTGGCGGTTTTAATACCAGCCTGGCAATCCGGCATGTGGAATAGCCTTTCCGCGACTGGCGATGGCCGCCCCAAGTCGTTGTCATTAACCCGGTTTTGCCTTGTCACGGACCCTTGCCTCGGTGCTACTGTAAGACATCGCCGCGTTGGCGCTGTTTGAGCTAAATAGATTTATCATGACTCGGATCGTCATCTTCCCCGGACAAGGCTCGCAGCAGAAGGGCATGGGCGCGGACCTCTTTCCGATGTTCCCCGAGTTGGTGCAAATTGCCGATCGGGAACTGGGCTATTCCATCGTTGAGCTTTGCGTTGAGGATCCAAGGCAGCAGCTTGGCCAGACGCAATTCACCCAGGTGGCGCTTTACGTGGTCAACGCGCTCATGTTTCTGCGGAACCTGAAGCAGACCGGAAAACTCCCCCATTTCCTGGCCGGCCATAGCCTGGGCGAATATGACGCTCTTTTCGCCGCCCGCGTTTTCGATTTTGCCACCGGACTTAGACTTGTGAAGCAGCGGGGCGCCCTGATGGCCCGGGCTTCAGGTGGCGGAATGGCGGCGGTTATCGGGCTCACCGCCGAAAAGATCAGCGAAGCACTGGCGGCCAGCGGGTTTCGAGCGATCGACCTGGCGAATTTGAACGCACCCAACCAGACGGTTATATCCGGCCTGGAAGCCGATTTGAACGCGGCGATTCCGAAGCTGGAAGGTGCTGGTGCGCAAATGGTCAAGAAGCTGAACGTGAGTGCCGCGTTCCACTCTCGCTATATGGCCGACGCCCAGCGCGAGTTTGTAAAGGTGCTGGACACTGCCGAATTCCAGCCGCCCTCGATCCCGGTCATAGCCAACGTGACCGCCAGGCCCTACGAGCCGGACCAGATCAAATCCGTGCTGGCGCGCCAGATCACCAGCCCTGTTCGATGGACCGAAACCGTGCAATGGTTGATGACCCAACCCGACGCGCAGTTTGAGGAAGTGGGCCCCGGCAACGTGCTCACTGGATTGGTTCGGCGTATTCGTGGCGTTCCAGCAGTGGCGGTGGCAACGGCGGCCAGCACCCGCTGACTCCAACTCAACTATGACAGCTTCCCAACGAAGTCCACTCGCATGACAAAGCCGGTAATATGGATGTTTTCAGGGCAGGGTTCGCAATACTACCAGATGGGAAGCGAACTCTTCGAGCATGAGCCGGTCTTTCGACGGGCCTTTGAGCGCGGGTCCGCCCTGGTCAAGGAGCTGGTCAATGAATCGCTGGCGGAGATTGTTTATCGGCCGCGGACCAACCGTTTTGAGCCCTTTGCCCGGACCCTTCTCACGACACCGGCCATCCTGGTGGCGGAGTACGCCATGGCGCAGCTCCTGTTGTCGAAAGGCGCCCGACCGGATCGCCTGCTGGGATATAGTATCGGGGAATTCGCGAGTTTTGTGGTGGCGGGTGTGCTGGGCTTCGAGGAAGCCCTCACCGCGGCGGTCAAACTGGCGGAACTTATGGAGTATTGCACGCCACCAGCCACGGCCTTGGCGGTGCTGGATGCACCTGAAGTCCTGGGCCAGCATGCCGACGCCTTCCGTGAGTGTGAAATCATTTCCCGGGCATTTGAGAAGGGGACACTGGTGGTGTGTCATGGCTCCGCCGGGCCGACGTTGCGGACGGCCTTGAAGTCCAGGAGTATTAACTTCATGGACTTACCGATCAGCCATGGTTTTCATTCCCGCCATATGGACGCCGCGGCGACACCAGTCCGGGATATACTTGGCGCATTGAAATTCCAGGCGCCACAAATTCCCCTGATTTCCGCGGCCTCCGGGCCGGTGTCCACGCCCAATGCCGCGCATTTATGGGAAGCGATCCGGGGAGTGGTCGATTTTAGATCCACCATTGCCAAATTAGAGACTGCGGGCGGCGGACATTATGTAGATGTGGGTCCCTCCGGCACCATGGCCACCCTGGTGAAGCACAATCTTGGCCCGGCATCGGCGTCGAGTTTTCTCGCGATCCTGAGTCCCTTTGGGCGGTCGAGAGAGCATCTGGCCAAAGCCTTGCAGGCCACCGCGTCATGAGGGAATTGCGCGGCATGCCTTGGACGCCATGAATCCCCCGGAACGCAGGCCCGTCTCGCCATCGCTGCGGGACGCCTGGCCGGATGACGAAGTGCATCTTTGGAAAATACAGTTGGATTGGCCGGAATCGGTGTTGGCGAGGTTTCGGAGGGACCTATCGGTGGAAGAACAGCAGCGGGCGGATCGCTTTGTTTTTGACAAGCACCGCCGCCGTTACGTAGTCGCCCATGGGGCGATGCGATCTGTCCTCTCACGCTATCTCGGTTGCGACCCCCGACAGGTGGAATACCAGACAAATTCCAAAGGGAAGCCCGCCATCAAGCCCGGGCTGGGTGACGGTATTTTACAATTCAACCTCTCTCACTCGGAGGAGGTGGCGTTGCTGGCCGTTACCCAAGGCCGGGCCGTGGGCGTCGATTTGGAACAGGTGCGCGAGTTCAGTGGGCGCGATGGGATTGTGGAAAAACAGTTTTCCGCGGCCGAGTGGGAGGAATTCCAAAGGGTCCCTCCGCCGTTGCGCAACGAAGCATTTACCTTGGGTTGGACGCGCAAGGAAGCCTTTGTGAAGGCCCTCGGTGAAGGATTATCGTGTGATTTGCGGGCCTTTTCGGTCAGTCTGACGCCTGGCGAGGAACCACGCCTGGTTCATATCGATCCTTCCCTAGAGGGGCGTGGGCCGTGGGCGCTTGGTCATATCGACCCTGAGCCGGGTTTTTGCGGCGCTTTGGTGGTGGCAGGGAGTGGATTCGTCGTGCGCGAGAGGGTTTGGTCGCCGGAAGTCTAATGATCGTTCGACTCGTGGAAGTTCCGCCACAAATACGTGGTGCGATTGCTTTGGAAAATGGAACAATCGCGACATGCTGGCCACCTTCTTGATGCGGTATTTTCCCGGCGCGATGCCGCATTAAATCGAATCAAGTATTGCGAACTATTTAGCTTGCAATAGAGCCCCTGATGGTTTCCCGTGAGGGGCCATTTCACCAATGTTTTGGCCACGGCCGCCTTTTTTGGGGCCGAGTGACGAGTTTGGGGCGCGGCGGCCGTTTTCGAAGTCGTGCCGTCCGGGAGTCCGGGCAGTCGTAACCCTACCTAGCGATGTCAGCAATTCGTCCAACAGAGAAGAACGGTGTCCATGAGCATAGCCCGGTTTCGGGTGAACGCGTCGTCGCGCCCGTTTTTTTGGCCACCGATGAGCGCCACGCCGGGCTTCACCTGGAGTTGTTGCGCAAGATGGTGCTGTTGCGCGAGGTCGATCGTCGCCAGGGCATCCTCGTGCGCCAGGGGCAGGGAGGCCATCATATCTCCAGCCGGGGGCACGAACCGCTGATGGCGGTGACGCACCTGCTCCAAGCGGAGGATACACTCTTCCCGTATTATCGGAGTTACCATTTATTGATCGGCAGGGGATTGGGAATCGACGTCATTGCCCGCGACTTCTTCGGAAAGGCGACGTCCACTTCGGAAGGGCGCAGCGTGTCCGCCCACACGAATTCCCCTGAATTGGGAATCTTTCCCTCGGTGGCGCCCACGGGCGCGCAGTGTACGCCGGCGGTGGGGTCAGCCTGGGCGCACCAGCTTTGCGAGAATTCGGCGATTGCCGTGTGCAGTATTGGCGAAGGAGCGACGAGGGAAGGCGAGTTTTACGAGGCGGTCTGTCTCGCGGTCGAAAGGCGGCTCCCCATCCTTTTTCTCATTGAGGACAACGGCTACGCGATCAGCACTCCCACCCGTAATAAATCGCCCTTGGGTCTGGGTGTTTTTCGCGAGGACCTCTTTTGGAAAGTGGACGCCCGAAATGCCATCGACTTCCTGCCAATGGCGGAGAAAGCCATCGGTCATGTTCGTTCCGGAGCGGGGCCGCTCATCCTGTGGTGCCAAATTGATCGCTTGGAAGGACACACGGCGAACGACGATCAAATCCTGTATCGCGGATCCGAAGAGGTGCGAGGCCTGTCCGATCCTACGGAGCACTTTGCCCAGGCCTTGGGAGAAATGGGAATCCTGCCTGCCGGAGAGCTGGATCGCCTGGTGTCGTGGGCGTCCGAAGAAGTCAGGCGCGTCTATGTCGAGGCCAAGACCGATCCGGAACCTTCCCCGGTTTCGATCATGGACCACCTTTATGGCCGGACGATGGCTCCCTCGACGCCACCCTTGGCTTCGACGACCGAAGGGACCACGATGGTCGACGCGACGAATCGAGTACTCGCTGCCGGGCTGAAGGCTTACGAGCAAATCCTGATGTTCGGTCAGGACATTGAAGATCCCAAGGGTGGGGTATTTGGCTTCACCAAAGGCTTGAGCACCCAGTTCCCCGGACGGGTGATCAACGCTCCGATTGCCGAAACCAGTATTATTGGGGCGGCGGTGGGCCTCGCTGCGGCGGGATTCAAGCCGGTCTTTGAAATCCAGTTCGTCGATTTCCTGACTCCGGCCTTCGATCAACTGGTATCGCAAGTGGCTTCGTTGCGTTGGCGATCCGCTGGGCGCTGGAGTTGTCCGATGGTGATTTACGCGCCCTATGGAGCCTATGTGCCCTCGGGCGGGTTGTGGCACAGCCAAAGCAACGACGGTTGGTGGGCTCATATTCCGGGTTTACGGGTGGCCATTCCCAGCACTCCGGCGGACATTGCCGGATTATTCTGGTCGGCGTTCCAGGATGAAGATCCGTCGTTGATTCTCATTCCCAAGCATCTCTTCCGCATCCGGCATTCCCCGGTCGAATACGGTGCGGTTCCCTTTGGCAAAGCTCGGTTCTGCCGGATGGGAACGGATGTAACGGTGGTGGCTTGGGGAAATGGGCGTGAACTGGCGGAATTGGCCGCCGAGCAATTGGCGAAAGAAGAGCTTTCAGTAGAGGTGATTGACCTGCGAACCTTGGTGCCCTGCGATTGGGAGGCGGTCGAAACTTCCGTTGCAAAAACGGGCCGATTGGTGGTCGTCCATGAGGACAATCGGACCTGTGGTTTCGGGGCCAGTGTGATTGCGGAGATGGTTGGCAGTGTCCGTCGATTCGAGCATCTGGCAGCTCCGCCCCGTTTGGTGGCCCGTGAAGATGTCCATATCCCTTTCCACCCCAAACTAGAGGAAGCAGTGCTGCCCTCGGTCGCCGACGTCGTCCGGGCGATACGGGAGACGGCGGATTATTAATTTCCAGGCCCCGATGAACGCCAATCCCACCATGACGCTTCACGTTCCCCGCTTGGGCGAGGGACTTTTTGAAGTTCGTATCGTCGCGCTTTTCAAAAAGCCCGGCGACACGGTCCGTGAGGACGAGGTGATCTATGAGTTGGAATCTGACAAGGCGACGGTGTCGATTGAATCGCCACAGCGGGGAAAATTGGTGGCTTGGCACGTGGCTGAAGGCGACGTGATTCGGGTGGGGACGGCGATTGCCGAGATAGACGTCAGCGTGGAATCGCCCAGCGAACTCCAACCGGCTTTGCCTAAAGACGCGGTCGAGGTCGTTGAGGTGGCGGAAGTGCGACCAGCCTTTGTACCGCCGCGGACCCGAGCCTACGCTCGCGCCAAAGGCCTGAGCCCTGACGAATGGTCCAGGATTCCGGCAGCGGGCGAGCGTTTGACGAAGGAGGACGTTGACCGTTTTCTGGCGAGCCGAGGAGCGGAAAAGTCACCTCCTAAAGAGCCGGTTCAGAGCAACGGTTTGGCCAACGGCAGGTCGGAAACGGAAGAGAAGGTCCAAGAAGCGAGCGAATCGGTCCGGCCAAAGCAGGGGGAGGGCTGGCGCGAAAAGCCGATTTCCAAGGCGCAACGCATGCTGATCCACCGGATGCGCCGCAGCCAAGCCTTGGTAATTCCGTGCACGATGATGGCGCGGGTGACAGTGGAGGGATTGGCCCTGGGGGGGCGGCATCTGCTGGAACGTGCGGGTGCGGATTCGCGGAAGCATTTTCTGTCGACGTTTCAGGTCTTTGCCTATGCGGTAGCCCAGGTAGTGCGAATGGCGCCGCTTTTTCGCTCGCAGATGGTGGCCGACGACACGTGTCGCGAGCATGAGGCGTTGAACCTCGGAGTGGCGGTCCATACGCCCAAAGATGAACTTCTCATCGCGCTGGTCGAACGGGCCGATCATTTGGATTTTCCCGCCTTCGTTGAGCGATTCCAAGAGCGGGTAGAAGCGGCCTTGGCCGGGCAAGACCAGGCGACGGAGTCGATGCAACTGGTCCTGAGTTGCCTGGGTGAAACCCGAATCTCTGGAGGGACACCCCTATTGGTAGCGCCGGCCGCCGCAGTTTTGGCTTATGGCGAGATCGTGGGTGAACCGGGTGTCGCCCAGTTGTCACTGACGTTCGATCATCGGCTGATCCAGGGGATGCATGCGACGCGCTTTCTGGAGCAGATTAGTCAAAAGGTGGCTGAAATTCGAGCGACCGAGCCTGTATTGGTGACTCCTGTCGTCGAGCACCCGTTTAGGTCGAACGGGCACTTGATCGAGAATGGAACGGTTGGTTCGACCGATGCTCTGGCCCTGGTCCTGGAAAAACTCGCCCAGGTTTTGGGTGTCGACCCTTCGTCGGTAGATCCGGTCGAGGCGTTAGGCGCCCAAGGGATGGATTCGATCAAGGCGATGGCGCTTAAGGAAGCGTTGGATCGCTATTTTGGCAGCGATATTCCTGCGACGTTGGTGTGGCGATATCCCACGGCTTCCGCCATTGCCGGGTACTTGTCGCGAGAATTCCCCACCCAGATTCACGTTCAAACCCAGACTAAGGCTTCGGTGCCTGCTTCCAACGGTTCGGCCACGCCCGCGTTGGCTCCGAAACTTTCGAATGGAAAATTGGAACCGATTTTGTCCCGGGACCCGGTGGCGATTGTGGGTTTGAGTTTCCGTTTCCCGGGTGGACTGGAGACGTTGGACGAGTTTTGGGCGTTTTTGGCCAATGGATCGACCGCCATCCGTCGGGCGCCGATGGATCGCTTTCAGGGAGAAGATCGCGAGGAAAACGAAGGCGTGTGGTGGGGTGGTTTCCTCGAAGGCGTGGATCGTTTCGATGCCGGATTTTTCAACCTTTCCCGTCGTGAGGCGGAGCGGATGGATCCCCAGCATCGGCTTTTCCTGCAAGCGGTTTGGCATGCGATGGAAGACGCCGGATGCGCGCCGGAAAGCCTTTCGGGAACGAAGACGGGCGTTTTTGTTGGCGTCTCCAACCATGACTATCTGGGCTTGCTCAAGGCTCACGGAGCACGGGATGCCCATAGTGCAATCGGGGTTTCGCCGTCACTCTTGTCGAATCGGGTTTCGTTTCTGTTAAACCTGCACGGACCGAGCCAGACGCTCGACACGGCGTGTTCCAGTTCGTTGGTGGCCTTGCACCAGGCGTTGCAATCCATCCGGTTGGGGGAGTCCGACCAGGCGTTTGTGGGTGGCGTCAACCTGCTCCTTTCCCTGGACCACTTCAAGGCCTTCCGCGACGCCGGCATGCTCGCCACCGACGGCAAGTGCAAGACCTTCGACGACAGCGCGGATGGTTATGTCCGCGGAGAAGGGATTGCGGCCATACTTATAAAACCGCTCTCCGCCGCGCTGCGGGATGGCAATCCCATTTATGGATTGCTTTTGGGATCGGCAGTAAACCATGGCGGCCGGGCCAATTCGTTGACGGCACCCAACCCGGAAGCGCAGGGAGAACTGCTCACGGCGGCATTCAAGTCCGCGGGGGTAAAGGCCTCCAGCATTGGCTATCTGGAGGCACATGGTACGGGAACCCGGCTGGGGGATCCGATCGAAGTCGAGGCCTTGCGGGCCGCTTTTGAAGGCGGGGCGGGCGGCAGCGAATCCGGCACGAAGGCACCAGCGGCCTATTGCGGGCTAGGCTCGGTGAAGCCCAATTTGGGACACCTGGAGGCCTCGGCGGGACTGGCGGGGTTGATCAAAGTGCTGGCGTGTTTCAAGCAGCGGAAACTTCCGCCCTCCGTTCATCTGGAGAAACTGAACCGGCACATCCGGCTGGACGGCGGCCCATTCTATTTATTAAAGGAAAATGCGGAGTGGAAACCGGCCGGTGACGCGCACGGAAATCCGCTGCCACGGCGCGCTGGTGTAAGTTCGTTCGGGTTCGGAGGCGTGAACGCGCATGTGGTCCTGGAAGAATTCACCAAGGAACGATCACTGAAATATCCGGGCAACCCTGGGCGGCCCGAACTCATCGTCCTCTCCGCGAAGACCGGGACACAGTTGGGAGAGGCGGCCCAACGGCTGTTGGCGTCGCTGTCCGGAGACAATTCCGCGAGCCTTGCGGAGATAGCCTATACCTTGCAGACGGGACGCGCCGCATTGCGTCATCGACTCGCCTTCGTGGTCCACGACCTGGTGGAGCTTCGGCGGCGGTTGGAAACATTTGTCGGAGGCGCAAGGAGCAGTCACGATCTATTTATCGGTGAGTTGGGTGGAGGCCGGGAGTTGGGAGGGGTGGCTTCGCGCGCCCCTGTTTGGGGCGAATCCCATCGCGTCCCCAAGGAAGAAGAGTGGCTGGAGGTGGGTAAGCAATGGGTTGGGGGAAGCGTGGTCGATTGGAATCTCTATTGGAGTGAAAGTCGTCCACGGCACATATCGCTTCCGGGTTATCCTTTTGCCTGCGATTCCTATTGGATTGATACGTCCGAAGCTTTGCCAGTGAAACCGGTCGTGCCGGAGCGGGTGATTCCCAATAACAATGACACTTCCATGGAGGAGATGCTCCTCTGTCCTATTTGGGAGGTCCAGACGATCACGGCTGGCCAGCAAGCACCTTCACCTCTGGAGCGGGTGGCCGTGGTCGGGGGAACCGTCCAGCAGCTTGCCGCCATCCAGGCATGCTGCCCTCGTGCCGTTAGTCTTCCTATTGGGGCTGGCGATACCTTGGCTGTCCTGGGCCAAAAAATTTCTTCCGTCGGGTCAATCGATCATGTGATTTGGATCGCGCCCCGGCCATCCTTTGGCGGTGTGGCCGATAGCAGGATCATTGAGGATCAAGGAGCGGGGGTGTTGCTTTATTTCCGGGTCGCCAAAGCGTTGCTGGCCTTGGGTTATGCCGAACGGCCCCTGGGTTGGACGGTGATTACCCAACAGACAGAAGCATTGAGTCCGAGCGAATCGAGCGATCCGACGCACGCTGGATTACACGGCTTGGCGGGCAATTTGGCGCGGGAACACGTCTTGTGGCCCATCCGCCTGGCCGACCTTCCCGCTTATGGCGAGTGGCCGATGGCGGAGTTGCTGTCGCTGCCGCAGGATGCGAACGGCAACGGCTGGTTCTATCGCGGGGGCCAATGGCGGCGAAGGCAGATGCTGTCCGTCCAGCCAACGCCGCGATCAAACAGCCTATATAAGCGAGGCGGGACTTACGTGATCGCCGGGGGCGGCGGAGGTATAGGAACTGTCTGGACTGAGTATATGATCCGGACTTACCAGGCCCGGGTTCTGTGGATTGGCCGTCGTCCGATGAATCCCGAACTGCGGGAGCAGGTCGATCGGTTGGGACGGTTGGGGACGCCTCCCGAGTATTACCAGGCGGACATTACCGACCGGGAATCGTTGCGCCGGGCCTATGCCGGGATCAAGGCTCGCCACCCCGAGATTCACGGGGTCGTTCATTCGGCGGTGGGTGCGATGGACCAGAGCGTGGCGGGGATGGACGAGCAACGCTTTCGTTCGGCCCTGGCGGTCAAGGTTGATGGAGCGGTGTACTTGTGCCAGGTGTTTCGTGACGAACCCCTGGATTTTGTCCTGTTTTTCTCCTCATTCGCCTCCTTTGTCAGCGATCCAGGAAAAAGCAGCTATGCCGCCGGGTGCGTCTTTGGAGACACCTTCGCCCGCCGCTTGGGCCGGGATCTGGGATGCGCAGTCAAGGTGGTCAACTGGGGATATTGGGGGGACGTGGGTGTCGGTCGACATATACCCCAGGCGGTCAAGAACCGGTTGAGGCAGTCGGGAATCGGGGTCATCAGTTCGGTGGCTGGCATGGCCGCCCTGGAAACCTTGCTGGCACGGGAGATGAATCAGCTGGTGGTGCTCACGGCGGCGCGGCCCCTCAATTGGGAGGATTTTAATACCCGTGAATCCTTCAAGTGGGTGGCTGGAGAATTACCGGCCTTGGCCGTGGCGCTTTCGGCGCCTACCTCAGTGACCGTGCAGCGGCATTCCAATACCGCACGCATTGAGGCTGCGTGTGAACGGGCGCTCGGCCAGGTCCTCCTAGCGCAATTGCAGGCGGTCGGCTTGCTGGCGGCACCCAGGACGCCTCGGTCTGAACTGCAACTGCCCATTTCCGCCCCGGCTTGGCTCGGGCGCTGGTTGGAGCATACGTTGCCCCTATTGGCCGCGCAGGGGTGGATCAAGGTTGAGGTTGACGCCGTGTCGGTGCATCAACCGGCGGTTGAATTGCGATCGGCCTGGGCCGAATGGAACGCTGCGAAGTCCGCTGCCTTGGGTGACCCAAGTCTAAGTCCCTGGATGTCCGCCGTGGATGCGGTTCTCCACGCGTTGCCCGGGATACTTATGGGCCGGGTGCAAGGCACCGAAGTGTTGTTTCCTCAGGCTTCGGTGGAGCGGGTGGAAGCCATCTATAAGGGCAATCCCATCGCCGATTATTTCAACAGCGTCCTGTCGGAAACGGTGGCGAACTATGTCCAGTTGCGCCTCCGGCAGGATCCGAATGCACGTTTTCGGCTGTTGGAGATAGGAGCAGGAACGGGGGCGACAACACGTGCCGTGCTGCGCGCCTTGGCTCCCCACAGCAGGCAGGTGGCCGAATACCGATTCACCGACCTATCCAAGGCCTTTCTCCTCCGCGCGGAAACGGAGTTGCGAACAGACGCTCCTTGGCTGGTCTGCAGTCGTTTCGATGTTGAATCGGAGGTGGAAGCACAGGGAATACCAGAGGGGGAATACGATATAGTCATTGCGGCAAACGTGTTGCACGCCACCCGCAATATTCTCCTTACCTTGCGGCATGCCAAGTTCCCGCTGAAGCGAAACGGGTTGCTGTTGCTGAACGAAGTCAGCCGCAAGTCGATCTTCCAACAGCTTACCTTTGGATTGCTTGAGGGCTGGTGGCTGTATGAAGATCCCAGCGTGCGCCTGCCGGGTTCACCGGGCCTGGCTTCCACCTCGTGGCAAAATGTGTTGGAGGCTGAAGGATTTAGAAACATTTCCTTCCCGGCGCGGGAAGCCCATGACCTCGGGCAACAGATTATCATTGCCGAAAGCGATGGCATTCTGCGGGTGAAAGGCGATTCCGTGGAGTCTGCCGCACCGGTAACGGAGGCGGTTCGCGCCGAGCCAACGCCCATTGTGGCATCGACTCCGGCGTTAAAGGCCCGCGAGGCCGTTCCCTCCTTGAGCCAGCAATTGGACCACGAAGGACTCCGTCAAAAGAGTATAGGCTTCTTTAGAAAGCTGGTTGCAGACACCCTGAAAATGCCGGTTCAGAAGGTCGATCCGTCCACTCCCTTGGAGTCCTACGGAATTGATTCGATCCTGACCGTGCAGATGACCAGCCGGTTGCGGAAGGATTTCCCCGGTCTGAGCGGCACGGTGTTTTTTGAAGTCCAGAACGTCACCGAACTCACCGACTATTTTATTCGCACCAAGCGGGAGGAACTGGCGCGCTTCCTGGGGCTTGGGTCCCCGGGCGTGGATATAACTCCGAAAGTGGAGCCAGCGATATCCCCCACGCCAGTCCCGCCGGTGGTGGAATCCGCGAGTTTCAGCTGGCCTGCGGCGCTGCCGCCAGCCGTACCACAACCTCCGGGGGATTCGCAAGGTGTCGCGATCATAGGCGTCAGCATTTGCTTTCCAGACGCGGCCGATCTGGACACCTTCTGGGAGAATCTAAAAGCGGGACGTGATTCGATCACCGAGATCCCGGCGGACCGCTGGAGCACCGAGGGCTTTTTCGAGCCCGACGTGAAGAAGGCGGTGCGGGAAGGGAAGAGCTATAGCAAGTGGGGTGGATTCATCGATGGATTCGCCGACTTTGATCCATTGTTCTTTAACATCTCGCCCCGGGAGGCGATCACGATGGATCCGCAGGAGCGGCTCTTCCTGGAGCATTCCTGGCGGGCGCTGGAGGATGCGGGATATACCCGGGAGCAACTGGCAAGCCGGTACCAGGGCCGGGTGGGTGTCTTTGCGGGGGTCACCGCGCACGAATTCGACTGTTACGCCCCGGAGTTTTGGAAGCAGCCGGAACCTACCTATATCTGCAGTTCGTTCTGCTCGATTCCGAACCGCGTATCCTATCACCTGAACCTCCACGGGCCGAGCATGCCCCTGGACACCATGTGTTCGGCCTCGCTCACGGCGATCCATGAGGCATGCGAGCAACTGCGGCGGGGCTCATGCGAAATGGCGATCGCTGGCGCGGCCCACGTCAATGTCCACCCTTCAGGTTTTATCAGCCTGTGTGCCAAGGGGATGCTCTCCACGGAGAACAAGTGCCGCAGTTTTGGGAAAGGCGCGAGCGGCTTTGTGCGTGGGGAAGGGGTGGGAGTATTAATCCTGAAGCCACTGTCCAAAGCGGTCGCCGACGGCGATTCGATTTACGGGGTCATTCGTTCCGCACGCCTGAACCATGGGGGTAAAACCAACGGGTTTAACGTGCCGAACCCCCTGGCCCAAAAAGACCTAATCCGTGAAGCGCTGAAGCATGCAGGCGTCAGCGCCCGGTCGGTGACTTGTCTCGAAGCTCATGGCACCGGCACCGATTTGGGCGACCCCATCGAAATCTCGGGCCTAACCCAGGCCTTCCAGATCGACACCACGGAAAACCAGTTTTGCGCCTTGGGCTCGGTCAAGTCGAACTTCGGCCACCTGGAAGCTGCTGCGGGTATGGCAGGGGTGGTTAAAGTGTTGCTGCAGATGCAGCATGGTAAGTTCGTGCCCTCCTTGCATTCAGCGGAGCCGAACCCCGAAGTGGATTTCTCCCAGACACCCTTTTTTATACCGCAAGGGGTGGCGGAGTGGAAACGTCCCATCCTCGATAACGCCGGAGTTCTCCGTGAATACCCGCGTATTGCCGGCATATCTTCGTTTGGCGGGGGAGGATCCAACGCCCATGTTATTATCGAGGAATACCTGGCGCCGTTGACGGCAGGGCCAGTTGCAGCGCCTACCGGGCCGTGGATGATCGTGCTCTCGGCGAAGAGCCAGGCCAGTCTGAGGCAGGTCGCGGAAAATCTTGTTTCGTTCCTACGCCGGCATAGTGAAGACGCCATCGACCTGGCCAACGTTGCCTATACCCTGCAAATCGGCCGGGAAGCAATGGACGAGCGGGTGGCGATGGTGGTTGGTTCCGTACTGCAATTACTCGAAAAACTGTCGGGTTTTCTCCAAGGCGCCAATGAGCCTGAGGAACTTTATTCCGGTTCCGCCCGATCCGGGAGTGAGGTGTCGGCGATCTTCGATTCCGACGATGACCTGCGGCAGGTCATGGAGACCCTTATTGATAAGCGGAAGTACGGGAAGATTCTGGCCTTGTGGGTCAAAGGCGTGCGCGTTAATTGGGATCGACTCTACGTCGGCGCTTCTCCTCGGCGGGTGCGATTGCCGACCTATCCTTTCGCACGCAGGCGATTCTGGCTGCCGGAACCTGCCACCCCTCCCACAAAACAGGCGGCGCCTGTGGCACCACCGGAATCCCAGGCCAATGGCCTAACGCTGGGGGCGAGCGGTGGGGAACTGTCCAAGCCAGCCCGCGACCTGTCCTATCTCATGCGATGGGAGGCTCGTCCCGTTGCGAAGTCAAAGCCGGTGGAACCGAGTCACGGAACGGTCTTGATCGTTTCCACCGCTGATTCATTCCGCTTTGACGAAGCCGTGGCCGACGTTTATCGATCGCGCCCCGAAACCAAGCGGATACTGCGAATCCGGTTGGACCTGGAAACCCGCAAACTCTCGGAGGACGAGTGGGCTTATGATTGCCGTGATGCCCACGGGTTTTCGGCTTGCCTGGCTGGCGTGGGCAAAATCGATGGATTCTATTTTATTGGCCTGGGCGAATCGACAATGAGGAAAAACCTCGCGGGTAATTTCGCCCTGCTCGCGGCAGGTGAATCCAATCATGAAGTGTCGTTTTTCCGTTGGGTTCGTTACCTTCAATCCTCCGGCCACCTGGCTTCGGCGGTCGATACTTATGTCCTGACTCGCGACGCGTTCCGCCCAGGCGATGGTGAGGTAAACCCCATAGGGGCAGGGTTGACCGGTCTGGCATGCTCGGTTGCCCAGCACGACAAGCGTTTCCTGGTGCGGAATTTGGACCTGTCTATCGAAGACTTGGGCGAACAGGGGCGGCATCGCATGCTGGCGGCTGAGATATTGAAAGAACCCGCCTCGGATCGGGGAAGTGTCGTGAAGTTTCGTGAAGGCGAGGTTTATCGAAGGGTGTTCCTGCCGGTTCGCGTGTCGGATTCCGCGACAGGAGTTGAGCCCACCGATGACCAAGGACTACGCAATGGAGGCGTTTATGTGGTGGTCGGAGGTGCGGGAACGATTGGTCGGATCATCACCCGCCGGCTGATTGAAAAATATCAGGCCCGGGTCATCTGGCTGGGCCGAAAGCCCGCAGACTCGGAGTCAATCCGCGATGCACGGGAAAGTTTCCGTGCCTGTGGGGAACTCCCATCCTACTTCCAAGCAGACATCACCGATTATGCTTCCATGCGGGATGCACTCCAGGAGATCAGGAAGGCGTTTCCGGTGCTGCATGGCGCGATTTTCTCGGCCGTGGTTTCTGCCGAGAGCAAGGCGATTGACCAGACCACGGAGGCCGATTTCCGCAAAATCTTTGAGACGAAGTCGCGTGGGGCTGTGGTTTTCCACGAAGTATTCCAAGGGATGGTGGCGGACTTCCTCTGCTATTTCTCGTCAATCCAATCCTTCTCTTTCACGTCGTCCAAGGATAGCGCGGCCTATGCCACGGGTATAACTTACGCCGACGCCTTCCAACAATGGGCGGAAACCCGTTCGAAGACGCGGGTGGGAGTCATTCACTGGGGATATTGGCGTTCATCGGCGGAAGGGACGGAGCTCGGTGCCCGTTTGGGCAGCCGTTTTGGATTGATCGGTGATGACGAGGGATTTGCCGCCTTTGAGCGGTTCATTCGTCATCTTCGGGGTGGGATTCTGAAAGGTGCGATCTGTGTCGACGCCTCGGAAGCTGTCCAGACCCTGATGTCAGCAGGCGCAACGGACACACTACTTATACAGGGCAAAAAGAATGTGCCGTTGATTGCTTCCTTTCAGGTCCGTCCGGAGGCGTTTGATGACTCCTTGAGGTTAAGCAGCAGCCGGTTGGATGGAGAGGTGGACCGGTGGCTACGGCGCTTATTGCGAGCTCAACTGCGCGAACTGGGAGTGATGCCGACGTCGCATGACGGCCGGGTGTCGGAGGCGGATTGCCTGGGTGCCGGTTTGGCTCCGAGATACGCCCGCTGGTGGACTGAATGCCTGCGTTTGCTGTCGCTCGAAGGAAATGGCGACGTGGTTCCAGTCGGTTCGGAATGGTCGGCATGGCGTTTGAATCGTGATCGATTCATGGCGGATTCGACCCAGAGCGCCCGGTTGGCTCTCACTGAGGAGTGCCTGCGGAACCTGCCTGGAATCCTTCGCGGCAGTATTGTGGCAGCCGATATCCTCTTCCCTGGTTCCTCAATGGACCGGGTGGAGAATATCTATAAGAATAATCCCACGGCTGACTATTTCAACCGGACGGTGGCCGACGCTGTGGTATACCTGGTTTCCCAACGGCTCCAGGCCGATCCGGGGGCGAAGATCCGGATTTTGGAAATTGGCGCTGGAACCGGTGGAACGAGCGCCGTGGTGCTCAAGGCGCTGAAGCCCTTCAGTGCCTCCCTGCACTACGACTATACCGACATTTCCAAGGCCTTCCTGCTGTTTGCGCAGGACCACTATTGCGCGGAATCACCCTTCCTCCACTACCACCTATGCAATATCGAACTCCCCCTGGCCGACCAGGGATTGGAGCCCGGTACCTACGACATTGTCCTGTCGACCAACGCCGTTCACGCCACCCGGAACATTCGACGGTCCTTGCGGAACGCCAAATCGGCGCTGGTTCGGAATGGCGTATTGCTGCTGAACGAGGTCACGCGCAACAACGTCTTCCAGTTCTTGACCTTCGGATTGCTGGATGGCTGGTGGCTGTATGAAGACGAATCGATTCGCATGCCTGGTTCACCGGTCCTTTCGGCGAAGTCATGGGAAAAAGTCCTGACCGACGAAGGATTCTGCCAGATTGGATTCCCGCTCGCTGCCGCTGCCAGCCTGGATCAGCAACTCATTGTTGCCGAAAGCGATGGCTTGATCCGAATTTCCCCGGTCACGGCTGCGGCATCCGTTCAAGCAGCCCAAGCGGTTGTCCGGGAAGCATTCCAGCAAAACGGGTCTAATGGCGATTCAATCCTCGTTCAGGCACCCCAACGATTGCCTGTCGAGGCAGGGGAGTCCGCTGAGGATTTGCCTCTCCGGGTGGAAGGTGCGATCAACGATTGCCTGGCCTCGACCCTACGGCTCAGCCAATCGGAGATTAATCGTGAGATTCCGTTTTCGGACTATGGGATCGATTCCATTCTAAGTGGCACTTTTCTCGATAAGCTGAATGAAGCGCTCGGCCTGTCGCTCAATGCCACGGTCATTTATGACCACACGACGGTGGCTCGACTGGCCCGTCATGTTATCGCCAGTTTCGACAAATCGGTCTTGAGTCGGCGGACGAAGAAGGAGCCTGCGCAAGCCGTCACGGAAGTACGGGTCGCCCGTTCCCAATCCATCGGCGCAAATCCGGTTGAATCGCCGCGAATTCATCCGGTTCCGTCGCCGATGGAGTTGGCACCCGCGCCTCTGCCGCCAAAAGCACGCCCGACTGGTTCGGGGCTGGAGATCGCGATTATAGGTATATCAGCCCAGGCGCCCGATGCCCGCGACGTTGACGAGTTCTGGCGGAATTTAATCTCGGGCCACGACGCGATCCGCGAACTGCCGCCCCACTATCTTGATATAACGCGGGATTTCCATCCCGACAAGAAGCCTGGCAAAGCCTATTGCAAGCGCGGTGGCATCCTGGAAGATCGTGATTGCTTCGATCCGTTGTTCTTTAATCTCTCTCCCAGAGAAGCGGAATCGATGAACCCGCACCAACGGTTGGTGATGCAGGAGGGGTGGAAAGCGCTGGAAGACGCGGGATATAATCCGAAGGGATTGGCCGAAGAGATGGTTGGCCTTTTCGTTGGGTCGGAGCCGACCGGCTATTTCAATGGGACGTTGAGTGGTTTTTCCGACGCGATCGTGGCTTCGCGGCTGTCGTATCATTTGAACCTCAATGGCCCGGCCCTGGCGGTGAACACGGGCTGTTCCTCCTCGGCGGTGGCCATTCACCTGGCGTGCAAGAGCCTTCGGGACGGTGAATCCCGGATGGCCTTGGCCGGTGGGGTATTCGCCGTCATGGATCCCGATCTCCTCATCCGGATGTGCCAGGTCGAGATGCTGAGCAAGACCGGGCAGTGCCACACTTTTGATAAATCGGCGGATGGCACAGTTTTGTCCGAAGGGGTCGGAATGTTGGTGCTCAAACGACTGGAAGATGCCATCGCCGACGAGGACACGATTTACGGGGTGATTTGCGCTTCCGGCATGAATCAGGACGGCGCGAGCAATGGCATCACCGCCCCCAATGGAGCCGCTCAGGAACGGTTGATGGTTGATGTTTACAGGCGGTTTGGGATCGATCCCGCAGGCATCAGTTACGTCGAGACGCATGGAACGGGGACCCGCCTGGGTGATCCTGTGGAAGGCAATGCCCTGGTCAGGGCGTTTGGCAAATTTACCGCCAAAAAGGAATTTTGCGCCATTGGAAGTTCCAAGGCCCATATCGGCCATGCGGCGGCTGCGGCCGGGGCGATCGGGCTTATAAAGATCCTCCTGTCGATGCGGTATCGGCAACTCCCGGGATTGCTGCATTTCCAGGATCTGAATCCGGCCGTGGAGTTGGAGAATTCGGCTTTTTATATCCAACGGCGGACGACCGATTGGAAGACAGAAGATGGAATGCCCCGCATGGCGGCCCTGAGCGCCTTCGGACATAGTGGCACGAATGTGCATTTGGTGGTGCGGGAGCATCTTGCACCGGAAAACCGGGCAGAACGGGTTGGCTGGCGTGGACGTCCACTCGGAAAGGACAATCGAATCCTAGTCCCCCTTTCAGCACGAACGCCCGAAGCGCTCGTCGCAAGTGCCGCCAGATTGCGGGACTTCCTGAGCCGTCAGCCCGAATCCACGATGTCGTTGGCCGATATTGCCTATACCTGCCAGGTTGGGCGTGAGGCGATGGAGCGCAAGGCACTGTGCGTCGTGGGGAATCACCCCGAATTTCTGGCCCAGTTGGACCGGATAGCGCAAGGCAGTGCAACGCCTTCTCCGGATCACGGCGCTGACGCCGAATTGGCCCGGATTGGTGACGCGTGGCTAGCGGGCAAATCTGTGGACTGGTCCACTTTGTATACCGGTACACGTCCCCGCCGAACGCATCTCCCGACGTATCTGTTTGCCCGGGAACGCTATTGGAAGCCGTTGGCTGCACGTCCATCGGTTTCGTCAATGGCGCAGGAGATTCCTGTTGCCTCCCCCAGTCCAGGGTATCGCCGTGTGCTGAACGGGGACGAATTCTTCCTCACTGACCATGTCATCGGCGGACGTCGGATGCTCCCGGCGGTCATGTTGATGGAGTTGGCTCGGGAAGCCGTCGTGAAGCACCTGGGCCAAGACTCCTCGGCAACGGTTGTCACGCTTGAAAATGTGACCTGGATACGGCCAGTGGTGTTCGAAGGACGACCCATATCGTTGCGGGTGGAGGTTTCACCCGTCGATTCGGAAAGGTGCGCATTCGAGATCGCCAGCGAGTTGGGAGATGGAAACTGGTTGATACATAGTTCCGGTCAGGCGCGAAGCGAGACCTCTGGTGAAAGCCCGCGTTTGGATCTGGATATTCTGCGGGTGCGGTTCGGGGAACCGGTTTTGCCTGGACGGTGTTACGAGTTATTTAGCCAGGTGGGTGTGCAATACGGTCCGGCCTTCAAGGCCTTGGATAAAGTATGGACGGGGCCTCAGGGTGTGCTCGCGAAACTGGTATTGCCTGCGGCTTCCCGCGGCACGTTACAGGAGTTTGTATTGCATCCCAGCCTGCTGGACGGTTCATGGCAGGGAAGCGTGGGGCTTAATCCTTCTAGCCATGGACTGCCTTTTGCCGTGGCAAGAGTGGACATATACGGGCGATGTGCTGAAAGCATGTGGGCTTGGGTCCGCCCTGTTGAGACTCCTCGCGGCCAATCGTCGATTTCATCGCTTGATGTCGATCTCTGTGATGAGCAGGGAGCGGTGTGTGTCCGGGTGCGTGGATTGACGGGACGAATTCCCAAGAACAACGTTTCACTGGAAACAACCGCTACATCGGGAAGTGTGGTCCTTCAGCCGTGTTGGACAGATCGCGCGGTCGATACGTCAGCTCAGTCGGTGCGCGACTTAGATAAAGTTGCCATCCTGGTCGAGCTGGGAAGCGTCGCGCGTGAGACGGTACAGGCAGCCTTGCCTGGCTGGTGTTTCTTAGCGCTAGATTCCACTGACGCTCCGATCGAAAGCCGGTTGGAGACCCATGCCTTGCGCCTGCTGGAGGAGATTCGAAATCGTCTCTCGGGTGGTTTGCGTCGTGACACCTTGGTTCAATTGGTGGTGCCGACGGGCGATGAGCGACGGCTGTTTACCAGCCTGTTCGGAGTGCTCTTGTCGGCGCGACAAGAGAATCCCAGACTGCTGGTCCAGTTGCTTGAAATAGACGAAGAGCCAGCGGCAGAAACGCTGGTCGCGATCTTGTCGCAGAATGCCGCAACCCCTCTGGAAGTCCGCGTTCGCTATCAGGACGGAACACGACAGGCGGGATCATGGAGCGAGTTGCTGCCTGTGACGCAGCCCGGCCGCCCCCTATGGAAGGACCGGGGTGTCTATCTTATAACCGGTGGTGGCGGGGGCTTGGGCCTGTTGTTTGCCGAAGAGATCGCGCGAACTGTTCGTGATGCGACGATAGTTCTTGCGGGGCGTTCGCCTGAGACCCCGCGGCTTACCGAGCGGCTCGGGCAACTGAAATCGTCTGCCCAAGTTGTTTATCGCACGGCTGATATTGGCAAAGCCAGCGACGTGGAGGGATTGGTCGCTGGAATTCGCCGCGATTTCGGGCGCCTGGACGGGATCCTGCACGCCGCAGGGGTGTTACGGGATAGTTTTATCCTGAAAAAGACCACGGAAGAGTTCCATGAAGTACTCACGCCGAAGTCGGCGGGAGCGGTTTATTTGGACCGGGCGACGCGCGACCTCAACCTGGATTTCTTCGTCCTCTTTTCTTCCGTCGCCGCCGTTATCGGAAACGTGGGACAGTCTGATTATGCTTGCGGCAACGCTTTTCTGGATGCGTTTGCCAACTATCGGAATGAGTTGATCCAGTCTGGAACCCGTCGTGGCTGGACGCTTTCGGTCAACTGGCCCCTTTGGAAGGAGGGTGGCATGCAGTTATTGTCGGCGAAGGAGAAGTGGCTGGAGGAGACCATGGGCATGATGGCCATGGATACTTCAGCCGGCATGGAAGCGTTACGTTGGGCCTTTGCCGCCCGAGTGAATCAGGTGATGGTATTGCAAGGAGACGCACCGCGACTTCGAATGGCGTTCCTGAGTCCGACTGTCGGGGAGCCTATTGGGGAGATTGAGAATCGGCACGAGTCCGTCGAAGTAGAGGCAGCCAAGTTGCGCGACCCAGCCGTGGGCTATATCAAGAGGTTGCTCGCTTCCGCCCTCAAGCTCTCACCGGGTCGCATCGACGATGACGCCCAGTGGGACCGGTACGGTATCGATTCTGTGCTGGCCATGGAAGTGACCAACGACCTGGAGAAAGCCTTTGGGCCGCTGCCGAAAACGCTTTTCTTCGAATACCTGACCCCAAGGTCTTTGGCGGGATATTTTCTGGATGCGCATCTGTCGCGTTTGGTTTCCCTGTTGCCGGAGGGTGTGGCTCCGAAGTCCCGTCCAGCCGCCCCGTTGAAGCAGACGGAGGTCGCGCGTATCTCGGCTCCGGCTTTGGGAATACCCCGTGTAGAATTACCGCCCGCGGCAGATTCGGCGCCACGTCCCGTCCGTGCGCCGTCACCAAATCAGGGTGATATAGCAATCATCGGCGTCTCAGGAAGATATCCCCAGGCCCGTAACCTGGGAGAATTCTGGACCAATCTCAAATCCGGTCGCGACTGCATTACCGAAGTGCCGGCCGATCGATGGGATCACAGCCGGTATTTCACTACCGATCCCAACCAGCCGGGGAAAACCTACAGCAAATGGGGTGGATTCTTGGATGGGGTGGATCGTTTTGATCCCTTATTCTTCAACATCTCACCACGCGAGGCCGCCCTGCTCGATCCGCAGGAACGCCTGTTCCTCCAATGCGCCTATGAAACTGTGGAAGACGCAGGTTATACCGCGGCCTGGCTTGGCCGCGACGCTGCGGGCCAAAGCGATCGCCGCATAGGGGTCTATGTCGGCGTCATGTACGAGGAATACCAGTTCCACGGTGTAGAGGAAACGATGCGGGGTCGGCCCGTGGCGCTGATTGGGAGTCCGGCGTCGATCGCCAATCGTGTTTCGTACTTCTTTGATTTCAATGGGCCGAGCGTGGCGGTGGACACGATGTGTTCGTCCTCTCTCATGGCCTTGCACCTTGCGTGTCAGAGCCTGCAACGTGGTGAATGCCGTCTGGCGATCGCGGGCGGGGTCAACGTTTCGGTGCATCCCAATAAGTACCTGATGCTCGCGCAGGGCAAGTTTGTATCGAGCAAGGGACGGTGTGAGAGTTTTGGTCAGGGTGCTGAAGGGTACGTGCCGGGCGAGGGTGTGGGCTCGGTGCTGCTCAAACCCTTGGAGCAGGCGGTTGCGGATGGCGATCGGATTTATGGAATCATCAAGGGCACCTCGGTGAATCATGGCGGCAGGACCCATGGTTATACGGTTCCCAACCCGAACGCCCAGGCGGACGTCATTGCCCGGGCCTGGCGGGAGGCGAACGTCGATCCACGGACGATTAGTTATATCGAAGCCCACGGCACGGGTACTTCCCTGGGGGATCCCGTGGAGGTTGCCGGATTGGTCAAGGCTTTCGAAACCTGCACCAAGGACAGGCAGTTTTGCGCCTTGGGTTCGGTGAAATCGAACATCGGGCATTGTGAAAGCGCGGCGGGCATCGCGGCGCTGACCAAGGTCCTGCTGCAATTGGAACACCGACAATTGGCACCCTCGCTGCACGCGAGCGTCCTCAATCCCAATATTGATTTCAGCCGGACGCCGTTTGTCGTCCAGCAATCCCTGGCTGAATGGAAATCTCCCGCAGGTGTGCCGCGCCGGGCGGGAATAAGCTCCTTCGGCGCCGGTGGTTCCAACGCGCACGTCCTGATAGAGGAGTGGCAAGGGACATCTAAATCCGGAGTGCCTATCGCCCGGGATGGCGACCATTTGATAGTCCTGTCCGCCAAGAACGAGGAACGACTCCGAGTGGTGGCGCAACGCTTGTTGGAGGCGATTGGCGAGACCGATCCCGCTCTGGCGGACGTGGCTTATACGCTGCAGATTGGAAGGGAAACCATGGATGAACGGCTGGCATTCGCCGTCGATTCCGTGGAGGCCTGCCTCGGGACCTTGCGTCGGATCGCGGCTGGCGAGAAAGAGATTGAAGGGGTTCACCGCGGTAACATAAAGAAGCATCGCGAATCCGTCGGAGCGTTGGCTTCAGACGAAGAAATGTCCCAGTTGCTGGCGGGGTGGCTGGCGAAAGGCAAACACGACAAGGTGCTGGATCTATGGACCAAAGGACTGCACGTGGATTGGCGAGGCCTCTACCGTGACGGATTGCCTCGGCGCATTCGTTTGCCCGCTTATCCTTTTGCTTCCGAGCGCTGCTGGTTCGATTCGGCCAAGTCCGTTGTGGCTGAACCGTCCGTGCCCGTGTTGCCTGCGCCCCTGGAACCTGATCGGGAACCTAGGCTCCTGGAAAAACGATGGCAGGCTTCGCCTATATCTGGGGCGACGGTCGAGGCCTCGACAGGTTTCGTGATCATTGTGGCCAACGCGGATACCCTGGCGCTCGCAGACCACGTTGCGGCGCGGATCGCCTTCACACGGGTGATTCAAACGTCGCGCTTGGGGATGGAGCCGCCACTTTTGAAGGACGAGTGGAAAAACTGCCTGGGCTGGATAGACTTGGTGGGATGTGGTAGCCGGGAGGGCGGGTCCTTGGACTGGATCCCTTGGCTGCAACATTGTGTTGAGTTTGGTTCTCGCGAGGGCTTGGTCTTGCTGGCGGTTACCAAGGGATTGGAAACGTTCCGGAATCCCACGGCCAATCTCACCGGGGCGACCCGCGCAGGGTTGTTCAGGATGCTCCAAAGCGAATACCGCCACCTCCAGTCTCGGCATTTGGATCTCGCTGATTCCGACATCGGCACCTTGGCTTCACAGATCGTCGCCGAGTTTCGTTCCAATGCGGAAGACGTGGAGGTCTGTTATCGCGATGGGTTGCGTTACATTGCCTATCTAGACGAGGCTTCAGTTCGTCCAGGCCCTGCCGCTCCCGTCGCTTTTCCGCAGGATCAGGTGCTCTGGATCACGGGCGGAACCCGCGGATTGGGCAGCCTCTGCGCCAGGCATTTTGTCGAACGTCACGGCGTAAGGCGCCTGGTCCTCACGGGGGTCGAGCCGCTCCCTCCTCGTGGGCAATGGCCGGTCTTGCGAATGGATCAAGGGCCAAAAGGCGAACGCGTCCGAACTGTGGAAGCGCTGGAATTGGCGGGTGCCGAGGTGCGCGTGTTGAACGTCTCGCTGAGTGATCCGGTGGCCCTTCGCGAATGCGCACAGCAAGTTCGGCGCGACTTTGGCCCGATTGGGGGCGTACTGCATTGCGCGGGATTGGCGGATATGGCGAATCCTGCGTGGGTTAGGAAATCCGCTGCCGGAATCGAGCGAATCCTGGCACCCAAGGTTGCCGGCCTCGATCACCTGATATCCGCCATGGAGGCGGAACCGGTGCGGTTCCTGATATTATTCTCGTCGGTTTCAGCCATTGTGCCCTCCCTGGCGGCGGGCCAGGGTGACTATGCCATGGCCAATGCCTATATGGATTATGTGGCTGGGGCGCATGCAGGCTCCATTCCCATCCTCAGCCTCCAATGGCCCAGTTGGAAGGAATCCGGGGTAGGCGAGGCGAAGAGCGCAGCTTATCAACAAAGTGGCTTGTGCAGTTTGACCGATGCCGAAGGTTTGGCGTGGTTGGATCGAGTTTTGGCATCTGGAAGAACCGGCGTCCTAATGCCCGCGATAGTTCGGACCACAAACTGGAAACCTGAATCTTTGATGCGGCGCGCAGCTCCTGTAGTTGGGGCTGGGAAGTCTTCGCCAGCGAAGGTTGCTTCCGAATCTGGACTTGCAAGGATAGGGCAGCCTGGGGACGTGGAAACGGCTACGCGCATTTGGTTGAAGGGCTTGTTCTCGAAGGAGCTGCATATGGATGTGAGCCGGATCGAGGATGCCACGCCTTTCCCGGATTACGGACTCGATTCAGTTTTGCTGGCGCAAGTGTTGCGTCAGATGAGCGATCAGGTGGGAGCTGTGTTGGACCCCTCGTTGTTGTTGGAGCATTCAACCATCGACGGGTTAACTCAATGGTTCTTGAAGCATCATCGGGCCGCATTGGCTACGCTCCACATGGATTTCGCCAGACCTGCAGCCGACACTGCGAAAACTCCGGGAGATCCAATTGTCCAGCCTTCAAGAAATGTCGCGCCGGAGGCCACTCAGGGCGTTCCCTTGTCGGTGCTGTCCCGGGACATTGCGGTGATCGGTCTTTCGTGCCGATTCCCGGGAGCCCCCACGTTGGAAGCTTTCTGGCAACTGTTGTGCGATGGCCGTTCCGCCATTGGCTCGGTGCCACGGGAGCGTTGGGGAACGGTTGTTTCGTTCCCGGCGGCCCTGCTTGAGGACGTGACCCGATTCGATCCCGCACATTTTCATATCTCCGATGAGGATGCCCGGGCGATGGATCCCCAGGCGTTCCTGTTGCTTGAAGAGAGCCTCAAGGCCTTGCACCATGCTGGCTATACCACGAAGGAGCTCAAGAAACTCCCCGTGGGTGTCTATATTGGTGCGCGTTCGCAACGGGTGGCTGACGAGGCCAGCCTGAAAGCGGCACCTAATCCCATCCGGGCCGCGGGACCCAACTATCTGGCGGCGGGGATATCTCAATTCTTCGATCTGCGCGGTCCGAGCCTGGTTGTGGATTCTGCCTGTTCATCGGCTTTGGTGGCGATGAACATGGCTGTTCAGGCTCTGCAATTGGGCGAGATCACCTCGGCTTTCGTGGGTGGGGTGGGACTCCTCGCCGATGACAAGGCCCATCGGCTCTTTGAACAGCGGGGAATCCTGGCGAAAGAAACGGCTTTCCACCTGTTTGATCAACGGGCGAGCGGGGTGGTGCTGGGCGAAGGCTCGGGGATGGTGATATTGAAACTGCTCGACCACGCCATACGAGACGGGGATCGCATCTACAGCGTGATTAAGGGCCTTGCCATCAATAACGACGGCCGTAGCGCCGGACCGGCTACACCGAATTTGGAGGCGCAGGTGGCGGTCATGCGGGCGGGCCTCGCCAAGAGCGGTCGGAAGCCGGAAGAAGTCCAGTACATCGAAGTCAACGGTTCTGGATCGGAAGTGACAGACTTGCTGGAACTCAAAGCGTTGCAGGCAGTTTACCGGGATTCGAACGCGACCCCCTGCGCGCTGGGTTCGATCAAGCCCAATATTGGACATCCCCTATGCGCCGAGGGTATTGCGGGCTTTATCAAAGCGGCATTGATGGTCTGGAAGGGCCGGCACGTGCCTTTCCTTTCGGGACAAGTTCCGATGACACATTTCGACCTGACGACATCGCCGTTCTATTTTTCACGCGGAACCACTGAATGGGCGGGAAAATCCCGCCTGGCCGCCGTCAATTGTTTCGCGGACGGTGGCACCAATGCCCACGTCATTCTCGAATCCTGGGAGCAGGGTTCCCAGATGCCCAGTCGGGCCCCCCTGCCACCGCCCGAGTGGCATCGAAAAGAGGTGTTTGTTCCAGCGCCAGCCGGTCTGTCGGCCGCTGGGGCGCCCGGATCTGTCAAGAGTAGCGGCAACGGTAATGGCAATGGCAACGGCCATCATGGGAACGGGAATGGCAGTGGGAATGGTTATGGCAATGGGCACCACGGGAAAGGGGATGGAATGGGTAATGGCAAAGCCCAGCAACATACTCCGACATCGACCAAGGCTGCGCCAGTGATGGCCGCAGGCAACCGTTGGAGGCGGTCTTATTAAGGTCCCCATGAAAGATCAGATTCTCATCAGCAGCCATGATCCGGTGATTTCCCATCACACGGTGCATGGTCGCGACCTGTTGCCGGGGCTTGCCTATATAGACCTGCTGTTCCAACTGTGCCGTGAGCGGGGGCTCGATTTCACGACGTTGGAACTGGCGAACGCCACGATCTACCATCCCTTGGTTGCCGGGCCGGGGCGCAATGTCCTATTGGATGTCGAATGGACTGAGACGGAACGCGGTGGCTGGCAGGTGGTATTGGAAGGGCAGGACGAGTGGGAGGGCGTAGTGAGCGGAACCCGTCGCCGGTACCTGACGGCGGAGGTGTGCCAAACGCAGTCGGGATGGATTCCTTCGGTTTTGGACCGCCAGGTCACGGCTTTGGCCGCCCCCCAAAAGGTGGCGTTGGAACAAACTTATAGCGAATGCCGCAAGAGGGGGTTGGTGCATCGTGGGATCATGAAGCCGGAAGGCACGGTGTTGCGGACTCCGAAGAGTCACCTGGTCGAAGTGTCGTTGGCTGCCGATGCCGTTGCCAGCGCGGGTGAGTTCATGTTCCACCCTGGATTGATCGACGCCTGTGGAGTGGGCTCCTGGATGTCGCTTCCTGCGGAGATTCGTGAGGGCAAAAACCTTATCCTGCCTTTTTCGTTCGAATCGTTTCGGGCGGTGGCGATGATTCAACGCCAGTGCACCGCCCAGGTGCGTGTTTCCGGGATGAGCCGGCATGCCGATGTTGTTTATCTAGACATCGATTTCTATGATGAGGCCGATCGCAAAGTGGCCGAATTGAAGCGGTTCGCCAGCAAGCTGGTGCGGGATCCGTCGTTACTCGATCCTGATGCGGCGAGGCAGCCCGAACTTTCCCCGGAAGCCCGGGTATATTTCAATGCTTCGAAAGGGTCATCCCATTCGGCGAAGGGCGATGGCACTCCGGCAGGCGCCGCTGTGGCTTTTGTGCGCGGATTGGTCGCTCGCCGGTTGGGACGGAGTGACGCGCAGATCGATCCGGAAGCGGGATATTATGAGCTGGGATTGGATTCGATTTTGATCCTGGAGGTGACGCGTGAGATTGAAGCACGGGTCGGCGCAGGACTATCGCCCACGTTGCTTTTTGAGTATACCAGCATCTCCGAATTGGGCGTCTGGCTGGCTGGGAAATTCACCCAGAGTTTCGCCGTGATGCCGCCAAAGACTGACGTCACCCCGCCTCTCAACGGCCATGCTGAGGCTTCGAATGCTGAGGCTTCGTTGGAAACGGCGAAGGCCGCTTCAATGGGAGCCCAAGCGGCAGACGAACACGCCATTGCCATCATCGGAATGGCCGGGCGCTATCCTGGTGCTGGATCGGTCGAACAATTCTGGCGCAACCTGAGCGAAGGGCGGGACTGTATCACGGAAGTTCCGGCAGACCGGTGGGATTGGCGGGTGTGGGAGGGATTACGTTCCCCGTCTGGGAAAAAGGTGTCCAAGTGGGGCGGATTTATTGACGCACCAGACCAATTTGACGCTGATTTCTTCCGCATCTCTCCGCGTGAAGCCGCTTCCATCGATCCTCAGGAAAGACTGTTTCTGGAGGTCTGTTGGGAAGCCATTGAGGATGCCGGATATTCGCCGGAAAACCTGGTTGCGTCGCGCGGCGGCGGCAATCGACGGGACGTGGGCGTCTTCGCCGGGGTCATGCACCAGGACTACGCTTTTTTGGGAGCGGAAGTGGCGGGGCGGGGCGAACGATTGCCGTTATCGTTGAACTTTTCCTCCATCCCCAACCGCGTATCCTATACTTTTAACTTTCATGGTCCTTCGCTCGCCGTTGATACAGCGTGTTCCTCTTCGCTGACAGCCATTCATCTGGCGGTTGAGAGCCTACGGCATGGCGCCAGCCGGGTGGCTATTGCCGGCGGGGTGAACCTTTCGCTGCATCCACTGAAATATGTCACCTATGGCCTCATGGACATGCAGTCCTCCGATGGGCGATGTCGGGCCTTTGGCGAAGGCGGGGACGGCTATGTCTCGGGCGAAGGCGTTGGCGCGTTGGTGCTCAAATTGCTTTCGGAGGCACTGAAGGACGGCGATTCTATTTATGCGGTCATCAAGGGCAGCCAGATCAATCATGGCGGCAAAGCCAGCGGACTGACCGTGCCCAACCCAGCCGCCCAAGCCGAGGTGATTGCAGATTCCCTGCGCGATGCGGGGGTTGATCCGCGAACCATTGGCTGCCTGGAGGCCCACGGAACCGGTACCTCGCTGGGCGATCCGATTGAGCTCGAAGGATTGACGAAAGCGTTCCGTCTCTCGACCTCCGATACCCGCTTCTGCGCCTTGGGATCGGTGAAGACCAACATCGGCCATGCCGAGGCGGCCGCAGGCGTGGGTGGCATCACCAAGGTGGCCTTGCAACTCCACCATCGGACGTTGGTGCCATCACTCCACGCGGCAACCGAGAATGCTCGTCTGCGGTTGGACGAAACGCCTTTTTTCATTCAGCGACAGGCAGAGTCCTGGGAGGCAATGGCTGTTGCTTGCGACGGTCAGAAGGTGGCGATGCCGCGTCGGGCTGGAATCAGTTCGTTCGGCGCGAGCGGTTCGAATGCCCATCTAATACTCGAGGAAAGCCCGGATCATCGCCTGGTTTCGGGGGCGTCGGACTCCACGGTCAGTCGTACACTGGTCGTGCCCTTGTCCGCCCGGACCAACGATCAACTTCGGGAGATGGCCCGCCGCCTGTTGGTTTTCCTGGAACTACACGGAAACAGGGTTAGCCTGGTTGATCTTGCCTTCACCCTGCAGACTGGTCGTCGCGCATTCGAAGAGCGATTGGCTTTGGTGGTTGGCTCTCTCGACGAATTGGTCCGTGAACTGAGGGAATTCGGGAATGGCATGCCAGGAGCCCACGCGTTCTTGGGCAACGCATCTTCTGATCGGAAGGGCCGTGGTAACGGCAACGGTGTGCGTCAGTCCTCCAAGGCAAATTCATCAGGATCTGCTGAAGACCTGGCCTACGAATGGGCCAATGGGCAGGCAGTTCGATGGAGTGAAGTCGGGAACTTTGCGGGTGCAAGTCGTAATAACCCACGTCGTGTGCACTTGCCGACGTATCCATTCGCGCGAACCCGGCATTGGATTCCCCGGCCAACGTCCCCCGTCCCGCAGGCGCCGTTGGGTACGGAAACCATCCACTTTTCGCCTCGTTGGCGTCCGTGCGGATTGGAAACGTCCGGGCGTGGAACAAAAGTGGTTGCCGGGCCGGTCTATTTATTTGCCGCATTGGATCCTTCCGGGATGCCCTGGTTTGCGCTGAACGCTGCCGGGCTGGCTGACGCACTCATTGCGCTTCCTCCGGCGGATGACGCCGCCGGATGGGTGGAACAATCCGTGATGACCCTGTTCCGGCACTGTCAGGCGTTGGTGCGGGAAAAGACTACGGTGACCAAACGCATCGTGGTCTGCGTGCCTTATCACGGATCGGAATATCCCTATCGCAGCCTGATGGGGTTATTGCGATCGTTGTCTCTCGAGTCCCACTTCCTCCAGACCAAACTCATTTTCCATGCGGGCCTGGACTCGGCCGCGTCGGCAGCCTTCATCGGCCAGCTCCGCGCTGAAATCCAGAACTGGGACGGTCACAGCGAAATTCTTTATACCAGTGATGGAATCCGGCAGGTGCTGGGGCAGGAAGTTGTCTCGTTGCCAGCCCCGTCGCCCGCGGCACTGCGTCAAGGCGGAGTTTATTGGATCACGGGTGGCTTGGGTGGTTTGGGACGGTTATTCGCGAGCCGTCTCGGGAAGGCGGCCAACGCTAGGATCATCCTGAGTGGTCGTTCGCCCTTGAACGATGCGACACAATCCCGCCTGGAGGCGCTGCGGTCCGGCGGATTGAATATTAATTATATACCCTGCGATTTCAGCTCCCAATCCGCAGTCGAAGCCACGGTGAAGCGTATTCGGAGGGAATTTGGCGCTTTGCACGGTGTCATTCACAGCGCCGGATTGATTCTCGACAATTACCTGGCCAACAAGACTGAGGACGAGATCCGCCAGGTCCTGATGGCCAAAGTGCGCGCCACCCAGTGGCTCGACGAATGCACACGATTTGTGCCGCTGGACTTCTTCGCAGTCTTTTCCTCCATTGCTTCGTTTGGCGGCGTGGGGCAACTCGACTACGCGGCTGGCAACGCTTTCCTGGATGCCTTGGCCCGCGAGCGCAACGGGAGGGTTGCCAAGGGCGTACGGTCTGGTCGGACGATTTCCTTCAATTGGCCGCTTTGGAAGGAAGGGGGAATGACTCCCGGAAAATATTACGAGGAGCACATCCAGCACCATTTGGGCATGGTGCCACTGGAATCAAGTATAGGATTCGACACCTTCCTCTCGGCGTTGTCATCGAATGAAGACCAGATTGGTGTGGCAGTTGGCGATGCGAAGAAAATCTTTTCATTCCTCAGAATTCGAGACGCAGCCGAGACGATGTCGAAGGCCCTGGTGAAACCGGTGGAGGACCTCATTGTCCTATCGTCCGTTTCAAACCGCGACGTGGACGAAGTTGTCTGTGACGCGCTCGTGAAAGTACTGGGGGTAGCCAAATCGTCGATTCAGCGTGAGCGGGAACTGACAGATTATGGCGCCGATTCCGTCATGCTGACAGAACTGGCGAACCATCTTAATAGTGCGTTCGGCGTGGAATTGCAGGGTTCGGCCTTTTTTGAATTGAACAGTCCCCAACGCATCATGGATCACCTGCGGTCTGTTGAGCCGGTGGTTGCGCCTGTCGGGTTGGAGGTTCCGTTGGGTATTCGAGCTTCGCCTGGAGACATGGCTCCTGTGTTTTCCGGGAGAGTGTCACAGGCACGGGTGGACCTGACGGATTTGGAGGATAGTCCCTCCGAACTTTCAGCGACCGTGGAACCTGACGAAAAGGTGCTGTTGCCCAAATTTGCGACGGGCGCGGTGGCGATCGTTGGTTTCGACTGTCATTTTCCAGATGCCGCCGATCCAGATCAATTCTGGGAGAATATAGTCAACAAGGTTGTTTCCACCCGCAAGATATCCAATCAGGAATGGCTTGAGCGGGGTGTCGTGCTTGGTGACGAGAAAGATTACGAAGCAATGCGGTGGGCGGCATTGATGCCGGGAATCGCCCGGTTCGACGCGAAATTCTGGGGTGTTGAAGAAGCCGATGCTGCGGTGATGGATCCCCAGTTGCGCCTGCTTCTTCGCAGCATCTGGCGTTGTGTCGAGCATTCCGGCCAGGCTTGGGAGCCATTCACCCGCCAGCGTGTGGGCCTGTTTGTGGCGTCGGATTCTGTCGACTACCGCTCTGTCCTCAAGCAGGGGAACCGGCAGGCCGGACTTAACAGTGGACTCTCCAGTGGCATGCTGGCCAATCGGGCGTCTTATATTTGCGACTTTCGTGGGCCGAGTGAGAGCGTCGATACCGCCTGCTCCAGTGTTTATGTTGCCATTAATCGGGCGATCCAGGCCCTTTCGTGCGGTCAATGCGAAGCTGCGGTCGTTGGAGGAGTCAAGGCGTTGCTCGATCCGGCGGAGTTCCAAATTCGGGACCATGGCCAATTGCTAAGCCATTCAGGGCGGCTGAGCTCTTTTGATGCCAAGGCCGATGGTTACGTGCGCGGTGAAGGTGTCGGTTGTGTGCTGATCAAGACTCTGGAGGCGGCCCATCGGGACGGTGACGTCATCCACGCTGTCATCACGGGAATGGGTGTGTCACATAATGGCCGGGGTTCCCTGTCTCCGTTGGCTCCCGACGTGGATGCCCAGTGCCAGGCCATGGGCGACGCCTATAGGATGGCGGGAATTGGCCCGGAGACGATCGGCTATATCGAGGCCAATGGCGCCTCCACCGCCTTTAGCGACGCGGCGGAAATGGCTGCCTATCGCAAATTTTTCAAGGACGCCCTGGGAGCAGATCGTTACCGCAAGCACCGCGTGGCGATCAGCGCAGTGAAGCCGAACTTGGGTCACATGGAAGCGGCTTCCGGGATGGCTTCCCTCCTGAAAGCGGTTCTCGCGCTCAGCCGGAAACAGATTCCACCGACCGCCCATTTCGAAAAGGCGCATGCGTCCATGTTCCTCAACAACTCGCCCTTCCATATTCCAATTGCGCCGCTCGATTGGCCCAGTCCGACGGGAGCGGACGGTTCGAGCCACCCCCGTCGGGTCGCCTTGCACGCAATCGGTATTGGCGGTGTTAATGCGCACTTGGTGCTGGAGGAATCTTGCGACGTTCGATCTCAGGGATCGGTTTCACTTCAAATGCCGAAAGACGGATCGGTGCTGTTTGTACTTTCTGCCAAGTCTCCGACGGCCTTGGCGGCGTCCTGTGACCGTTGGTGCCGCTATCTGGAAATGAGCCCCGGTCCCATTGGCAATGAGACGCTCACATTGCCCGCGCTGGCTGATTATTCCCGCTGGTGTCGGGAAGCGATGCCGTATCGCCTCGCTTTGGTGGTGCCGGATATGGCGGCGCTTATCGCCCAATTAAGAGCTGGAATCGTTGCCGCGAAAGACGGGCTGGATGTCCTTGGGTACCGGACACTCGGTGTGGTCCGGCCTGCTGCCCGCAAGACCGGCTTGGCCTATGATCCAAACCAAACTCACGGAGAAACCGAACTCCGTGACCTGGCTGAAAAATGGGTCAAAGGCGAGGTTTCGTCGTGGGAGCCGCCAACTATGGGCACGCTTCGTCTATCGAGTGCGCCTTCGTACCCATTTGATGACCTGGATTTCTGGTGTGTGGAACGTGTCGTGGCAACCGCCCCGCTGGACAACCGACGGCTGAAGCCATGACAAAATTTCCACCCATCCGGAACATTGGCGCCTCCACGCGAAACCGCGCTGGGGAGCGCCCTGACCTCTTTTCTAATTCACTGAAGACCTCCTTTTTAACCTCCAACCGCAATTGGTGAAAATGAACGATAAAAAGAAACTCCTCGATCGGTTTACCTCGCTGGTGGCCGAAATCCTGAAAGTGCCCGTGGCTGAAATCGATCCCGCGGTCCAGATTCAGGACCTTGGGTTTATGTCCACCCAACTCATCCAGTTATCTGACAAGCTTACAGAGGAACTGGGCGAAGAGGTTCATCCGGGCGTCTTTTTCGAGTACCCAAGCATAGAGACTTTCACCGGCTATTTGCTGGCGGAGAAGCCGGAACTTGCCTCGACCTACCTTACCCGCCTGGCACGGACGATGGTGCACGCCGAGGTGCCGGTAACCACTGCCGTCACGTCCCATACGCGCATGGGTAATGGCAATGGGAACGGTCATGGCAAAGGCAATGGAAGCGATCCCTGGTCGGGCGTCGATCCCAGCTTCTTTGACGTCAATTCCCGCGTCGAAGCGTCTGCGGCCCCGATGCCCAAAGGCACCGACGAGATTCCAGTGATTGTGGGTGGCGGCATTGGAGCCATGCTCATTAGCCGAACACTCACGGAGAAAAAGATCCGCCACATGGTGATCGGCAAATCGATGGTCGATGACACGCCCAAACTGGGTGAGTCGATGACCGAATCGGTCAGCATCGAATTCACCAGGCACTATAAGCAGTATTCGCAGTACTTCTTCAAAAAGGAGGTGACGCCTTTCTTCATGGGAAAGATCGTTTCCGGCCTGCGATTCGGTTTCTTCAAGACCTTCGCGTCGATTTTTCTGGAGGGCGAACTGCCGGAGGGATTCATCCACATCGACCGTATTGGCTTCGATGCCGCGCTATATGAGGAAGTGAAGCAGTCGAAGTATTGCGAATGGGTCGACACGTTGGTGAAGGATGTCGATTACTGCGAGAAGTCCGACCGAGTCCGGGGGCTCACGTTGGCGGACGGGAAAGTTGTCACGCCATCGTTTGTCTGGGATTGCACCAACCATATTCGGCTTCTGGGTCGGAAACTCAAGATCCCGTACAAGGACTTTGACGCTCCTCGCAAGGTCATTTTCACTCACTATTTCAATAAGAACCCCAACGAGCGGGTTCCTTGTGACGTGGCTCCGTGGATTCATGCGACCTCCTTGTTGAATGCAGACCCCGAAACGGATGCCATGACAGGTGTTTCCTGGCTGATTCCCCTGGGGTCTTATGTCTCGGTCGGCATCAGCATCGCAGATACCGACATGGGCACGGACACTCCGGAGGAAATCATCACCAAGCTGACCCGCGCCTATCAGCGCCGGGGGCTTGATTATACGAAATACTTCCCCCGCCGGAAGGAAGTGGTCGTGGTTCCGTCCCAGCATTTCATGTACGAGCGGTTCGTGGGGAAAAACTGGGCCTTGGTGGGCGGTAGCGCCGCCAGCACGTGGTTTACCTCCGGCTCGCAGATCAGCATGCTTTGCTGCATGTCCTGCATGGCCGACCTGATACTCCAGCAGCCCGAGGTTTACGGTGAGCACTATTCCCGGCACGTCAGTGGCTTTGCCGGCACACAGGAGGTATACGACTCGCTGCTCGATTCCAAGATGGGGCCGATTGACGCCATGAAGTTTCTTTCGCGGATCGTCGAGCAGGGTCGAAAGCGCATCTCCTCGTTCTTTATGTTCCGGGCGGGAATTGGCACCGACACCGCCAAGACCGCCTCGGACCTCTGGCACGAGAAGGTCACGGTGGACAAGGCGTATTTTGATTTTCTCCGCCAATTGGCGACGCACGCGATCCCGGAGGACCGAAGCCAGCAAACTGCGGCGATATTTGCCAAGTTCGAGGAACTTAAGAAGCGAGACACCAAGGTGACCATTCCTTATCTCAGGAATCATCCGGTTCGTTCGATGAAGCCGGAGTTATTCCTGAAAGAGGACATGTAGAGCCCGGTTGGATGAATCGGGCGGCTCCATTCCCTAATCCGAATACTGGTGATGGTATCGAAGGGTGGGGCCGCCAGCTGGCCGCGAATGCGGAGCGATGGAGTAGATTGACAATGACGGAGAAAGTGGCTGATTAGACGAGCTGGTGATGGTTGGTCTCACTGATTTACCATGAAGATGGATCCTAGTCTGAACGTAGATGGAGGGTGGGCGGCGGACGTGGTGGAGCAACTCCGCGACGTCTGGAGCGGTCGTTTGCCAGAGGCCGGGTACCACCGGCTGCTGGCCGACACCTTTGTCTTCCATTTCCACGACCAGGAGATACGCGGAGCAGCCGCGTTTGCCCGCTTTGTCCAACAGGCTCGTGAATTCGCGACCGGCTTGCAGTTTGTTCCGGTCAGGCTGCTGGGGAAGGCGCCATTAGTGGCCGTCTATTTTCATTGGTCTTCCTCCACCTGGCATCCGGATATTGTGGGTGCCGCGGATCGCTCGAATTTCGGGAAAATCGTTCTGCGAATCGTTGACGGCAGGATCGCGGAAGCATGGGAGCAGGGTGCGGATTTCGTGTTTCTCCTCGGCAATGGACTGCCGGTAACGTTGATGACCTATCCGTCGGTCGTCAGCGGCAACGTGTTCCTGCAAACGGAGGAGGGAATCTTTGCGACGGACGACGCCGAGACAGTGCATCTTTGCCATTTGTTCCGGAAGATGAACGAGTGCTTCCTGGGCAAGTGTCCGATTGATCAGGTTAAGGAAGTTCAGGAGCCCGATATCCGTTTCGAATTCGACGGCGGTCGGAAGCACGGCCAGGGCGTTGAAGGGTGGAAGGCATTCGCCTACGCTTCCCGGACCGCTTCCAAAGGGGCGACACCCTTCCGGTTCGACGACGTTTTTATACGCCGCGGGAATCGACTTTACGTTTATTCCCGCTGCTGGCTCCAACAGTTGGCGCCCCACGTCCTGGGTTGCACCACCGGAATTGTGGCGTCGCTCAACTTCGAATCGAGTCCGGCAAAAATCAAAACCCTGCACACTTTCGTCGAGAATTATATCTCCTTCCTGGGGATCGATTTCACCGATCACGATCGTCGGACGGTCGAATTGTTCAGGGGACGCCGCCCGGCCATTCCGCAGCCGGCCAGTCCCAGCTTTCGGCTTCGCTTGTTAGATACCGGTGAAGACGCATCCGTGACGCGCGGCGAAACCCAAAAGACTCGGGCGGTGGCCGTCGTGGGGCTGGCGGGCCGGTTTCCCCAGTGTTCGTCGGTCTCTGAGTTTTGGGACCTGCTGGCCGAAGGGCGCTCAGGTCTCACCCCCATGCCTGAAGACCGTCCGTTTCTCAAGGTCGGTACGAAAATACGTCACGGAGGTTTCGTCAAGGATGCCGACCGATTTGACGCGGCTTTTTTCGATATTCCACCGGTGTTGGCGGAATATATGGATCCCCAGCAACGCCTGTTGATGGAGGTCATCTGGCAAAGCCTGGAGGATAGCGGGCACTGTCCGGGCGATTTTGCCGGGGGACGAACGGCCCTGTTTGTCTCGACCCTGTCGGATGATTATAAGAAGTTGCTCCAGGATGCCGGGATCGGCCTGAACGGTTTTTATTGGATGGGCAACGAAACGGCCATGTTTCCGGCCAAGATCGCCCGCTTCCTGGATATCCAAGGCCCGTGTCGTTTCCTGAATGCTGAGTGCTCCAGCGGACTCTTCGCCCTCCACGAGGCGGCAGGTCTCATTCGCCGGGGCGAGGTGGACCAGGCAATTGTTGGCGGGGTGAATCTCTTCCTTCATAGCTACGGATTTGCGGTGCGGGAGAACCAATTGCTGAGCGCGGAACCGTTACCCCGTCTCTTTAGCCAGCATAGCCAGGGACAGTTGCGCGGGGAAGCCGCGGTTTCGGTGGTATTAAAGTCCTTGGAAAAGGCGGAGCTGGATGGCGATACCATCTATGGCATCATCGCTGGTTCGGCGGTGAACAATAGCGGTGAGACCTTGTCCATTGTTGCGCCCCAAGTCGAACGGCAGGCCAGCGTCATGGTGGATGCGTGGAAGGACGCCGCGATTGATCCTGCGGACGGCTTGGTTTTCGAGTGCCAGGCTTCTGGCGTGCGTGAAGGAGATTTTGCCGAGATCGCGGCGCTCCGAAAGGCACTGAGGATGGCGCTCCCCAATCGTCCCCCAAAGGCCCGCTGGCAACTGACCACTGGCAAGGGAGCGATCGGACATGGCGAGGCGGTTTCCGGCCTCACGGCATTGGTGAAAGTGCTGCTACAGTTTCGACATCAGACACTCATTGGAATTCAAGGACTGGAGGAGGCTGATCCAGGCTTGGACCTCGATCGCAGTGGATTCCAGTTGGTGAAAACGTCCACCCCGTGGGAGCCTGCGGTGTCGGGGAATCTTCGAGTCTGTGGAATAAGCGCCTTTGCCACGGGCGGGTATAATGCGCAGGTGGTCGTCAGGGAATCTCCCTCGCCCAGAAAGGCGTCGC
>DATJII010000355.1:0-16113 GCA_035493435.1 Candidatus Limnocylindria bacterium
TGCGCGGTCTTCATGCTGCGCACGATGTTCAGCTTATCCGCCATGCCGGCGCAGTGCGGCATCAGTGAGGAAAAATGCACCCCCGGAATCTTCGTCGGCATGCTTGGGAATGGACCACTCCCCGGCCGTCCGGGTTTGGGATCCCACGTTTCAAACTGGCTGGGAGCACCGCAAAGCCATAGAAGGATGCAATGTTTCTGGGCCTTCTTCGTTTCGGCGGCAAATGCGGGGTTTTGGAACAAGCCGGTGAAACTTGTCACGCTGGCTATGGCCCCACCCGTAAGTCCCTTTAGGAACAGGCGTCGATGCAATACGTGCTCATCGGTCCGGCACTGGCCATTTCTCGGGTTGGAAGGATCGATGTTCATAGTCACGGCGTGGTGAAAAACTCCGCGCTGGTCATGAGAGCCCACATTAAATCGCGCACGCCCTCCGCCGGTTTATCGGGATGCTCGCCTAAAAAGGCAAGCGCTTGAGCGGCTTCTTCCGTATCCGGAAGCCGCCCGCGCACCGACACGAAGGCCTCGCGAACACGGTCTTTTGCCTCTGGCAACGCCACCAATCGCGCCACTGTGCCACCCGATACTGGCTTTAATACTTCCGCCAAAACGGGCGAATTGGCCAGAAACTGAGCTTGTTGGAAGGTGGCATTGTAGTCCTTTGGGAGAACATCGGGAACCGCTGCAATAACTGCCCTTCGCAAGGTGTCGTCTTCGGGAGGCAAACCGGCCGCCACCCGCCAGGACCGCGCAATCTGCTCGCCGGTGAGGGGGCGTTCGAGAGCACCTGCGAACCATTCGGGGGCCACTTCGGTGGCTTTCAATTCATAGACATGACTCAAGACGATCCCGCGAATTTCCCTCTTAATATCGTAGCGATGGCTGGCAAAATCCTGGGCCAGCCAATCGATTAACTCCGGATGACTGGGGACGTTGCGGGCATTCATTTCGTCGGCCGGGTGCACAATCCCGCGCCCCAGAAAAACCGCCCACAAGCGGTTGACGAAGGCCTTGGCCAACAGAGGATTGTCATGCGTCGCCGCTTCGGCAAAAGCCTCTCGTCGGGAGAATTTGGGAACCCGTACCTTGGCCTTGGGATCGACGTATTTATCGTCGCTGTCTTCTTCCTTCTGATCTGCGGTCGGTCGTTTTTCTTCGACAGTCTTGCCCGTCATCAACATGACAACCGCTGGCTGGGACTCTTTCTTCAGGTTCGTGAAATTGACGAATCCTCCAATGGCCGACTCGCCCACCACGTTGCCCCCATCGACATTCTTGCTCCGATTGAACGCCGCCACCAACCCCCAGTAATGGGCCTGCTTGATTTCCCTGGCCAGGGGATGATCGTGGCATTGGGCACAATCAATTTTCGTCCCGTAGACTATGGGAGCCACTGCTTCGGCAATCGCCTGGTGCTCATTCCGGCGTTCGTAGATAAACCATGAGGCGCCTTTGTACTCCGGGAGTTCGGTGCGTCCGGAGAGCATATCGTGGACGGTCTCATTCCAAGGCCGATTGGTCCGGAAGGAGTTTTCCAGGAACGTCCACCAGCCATTTTCTTTCCGGCGATTCTCGTGATTCTCGCGCCTGGGCCGCCCCATAAGAAACACATCCCACAGTTCGCGCATTCGCACCGCGTACTCGTCGGAGCCTAGCAGTTGGTCTACCAGATCGGTCCGCTTTGATCCGGCAGGAGCGTTGGCGAATCGTTCGGATTCGGCGGCAGTCGGAATCCTGCCAGCCAAATCCAGATAAATGCGGCGACACCAGGTAGAGTCGTCCACTGCGGCGGCCGGTTTGATCCCATGCTCGCTCCATCCCTCGGAAATCAAGGTGTCCACCGCCTGGGTCACCGAATCGAACTTCCTTGCCGGGGTTGGCTTGTGCTGAATCTCAGCAGGTCCGGCGGTCATGGCCGTTATCCATTCGCGGACCATTTCGCGCTCTGCTTCGGTAAGCTGTTTCTTGGGAGGCATGTGCGGATCGGCATCCGCGGAAAGATATTGGAAGAGCCGACTCTTCGCGGCATTGCCAGGTACAATGACTGCCCCTTCGTCACCACCCTTGAGAACCGACGCCACGTTGTCCAATTCCAGCCCACTCTTTTGCTGGATCGGTCCGTGGCACTTGACGCACTGGACATCAAACAACGGCTGGACCTTGGACGCCCAAAGCGCCGCCGCGTCCGCCCCGCGCAAAACGCGGCAGGCAGCCAGGCAGAACAAGAGGGTCAGTGCTATCCGGCGTCGCATGTTCCCAACACGGAAGGGTATCTCCAGACGTCGTTTCCAAGCAATCTGCGTTCTGTTCTACGTCCGCCGTCCCGCAGACATTCAGCAAAAAATCTGGACCGCCATCGGATCTCGAGGTCTGCCCGCGTTTTATTCCATTTGATGAAGTGGAACCATCACTCACCCAACCAGTCTGCCATCTTTGACAAGGCAAGTGGTACCACAGGAAAGACCTCCCTACCAACCGACCGCGTTCAACCGTCACTTCTCCGGACCGAATACACCCCTCTTCCCTTGATTTTCTTCGTGGGAAAATTCAACCATGAATTTTGCTCATGATTGGAAAGCATTGGAATCAAGTCCTGCATGGTATCGGCGTTGAGTTCAACCCAGTGCCACACCGGGAGAAATTGGTTTCCGGTGTCGGAGCCTTTCTCGCCATCTTGGTCACCATCCTGATTTGCCGCCATTTTTTGGACGTATCGACTTCAGCCTGCATCGTGACCTCCATGGGGGCTTCTGCGGTCTTGCTCTTTGGCATGCCGCATGGCGCCCTCTCCCAGCCGTGGCCATTTCTCGGCGGGCAACTTTTATCCGCTCTGACTGGCGTCCTCTGTCAGCGCTTCATTGCCGATCCGATGATCGCCGGTGCTCTTGCGGTAGGAATCGCGGTAACCCTCATGCACTACCTCCGATGCATTCACCCGCCCGGAGGCGCCACTGCGCTCGCTGCCGTGATCGGCGGCCCAGCAGTGCATCAATTGGGATTCAAATACATCCTCACGCCAGTGACCCTGAACGCCTTGGCCCTGCTCACCCTCGCCATCCTGATCAACGGAACCTTTGCCTGGCGACGCTATCCGGCGGCCTTCGCCAGAAAATCCGCCACCCCCGACCTCATTCCGCGTGAAAGTCTCGAATTCGCCCTGCAAAAAATGGGTTCGTTCATCGATGCCTCGGAAGATGACTTGGAAGAGATCTATTCCATTGCCGTAAACCACGCCAAGGGACTCCCCTTCACCGCACGCCAATCATCGCCTCAAACCAGCCGCTTGGCCACCTCCGGCAGGAATGCTCGATAGTACGGGTGTCAAAAAGCCCACGGGCGCAAACCGGATTGGTTTTCCTGTCTAGCAAAGCCCAGCGTCTCGAATCGATCAGAAGCAACTATTAGTGTCCGGTAAAACAGACCTTATTTGACTTTTTGTCTGATTTGGCTGACACTAAACCTGTGGCGACGATCAAATCCATGCCCTTGCCGGCAGTCCATGCGCTTCGCAAATTGGGCCGTGAACTTGCCATCGCCCGCCGGAAACGTCGCATTTCCACCGAAGACATGGCCACCCGTCTTTTTGTGAGCCGCGACACCCTATGGCGCTTGGAACGGGGCGATCCCACCGTTGCGATGGGTACCCTCGCGACGGCTGCCTTTATTCTCCAGTTGCATGATCGTCTGGCCAATGTGGCCGCTCCTGCCACCGACGCCATTGCCCTCAACCTCGAAGAGCGCCGTCTGCCCAAGCGAATTCGCCAACCTGCACCATGATCGTCGAAGTTCATATCGATTGGCGGGGACAAACGGACCTCGTCGGAAGGTTATATACCGCCGACCATGGACCTTCGGTATCGTTCGAATATGATCCGGCCTGGCTGAAACGAGAGAATGCGTTTGCCATTGATCCCGCCTCGCTGCCCCTGCAAAGAAACGGACATCACGGAGGCACGCTTTTTGGGGCCATTCAGGACTGTGGTCCGGATCGCTGGGGACGAATACTAATCGAAAGGGCTTTTCGCAAAAAAATCCTGCCGAAAAAGCCCTTTCAAGATGGCGACTATGTGCTGGCGTTGGATGATTCCTCACGCCTCGGCGCGTTGCGTTTCCGGACTACCCCGGATGGACCATTCCTCGCCGCCAGCACCGGGAAACTCCCTCCGTTGGTCCGCCTGAATTCACTCCTGGCAGCTACGGAAGCCATCCATAACGAAACCGAGACGGCCCAGGATCTGCGTTTTCTGCTCGGGGCGGGATCTCCTCTGGGGGGCGCCCGTCCCAAAGCTGCGGTCGCCTTGCCCGATGGCCGCCTGGCCATCGCCAAGTTTCCCAAGCCGGACGACACCCGGGACATCGAAGCGGGCGAGATTCTCGCACTGACACTGGCTCAACAGGCCGGCATTCAGGTTGCCGATCACCAACTCGTGCCCCTCGGCGGAAAGAGCGTCGCCGTCGTCACCCGCTTCGATCGCGATTCAAACGGGCGAATTCCCTTCCTGTCTGCCGCCAGCCTTCTCGCGCTTCCCCAGGGAAACGACGGCACTTATACCATGATTGCGGATGCCATTCGCGAGTATGGAAGCCAGGTGGAAAATGACCTCCGGGAATTATGGCGACGCATGGTCTTTTCCCTGCTTGCCAGCAATTATGACGACCACCTGCGCAATCATGGATTCCTGATGCGGCAACCCGGTCGCTGGAGCCTCTCACCCGCATATGATCTCAACCCGGTGCCGGAAATAGACCGCAGCCATACCTCCAAAACCAGCATCGACGAGGAAGCTGGTGAACCGGCTATCAGCCATGCACTGGGGGCAGCGGAACGGTTTGGGATGGCTCCGAAGGTGGCAATGCAAGTTCTGCGCGAAGTCTACGCTGCTGTCTCCGCCTGGCGCAAAGTGGCGCGGCAGTATAACCTCAAAGCATCGACCCTTGATGCTTATGCGAGCGCCTTCGACCATCGTCTGATGGAGGAAGCGCGCCAGCTGGTTTAGCGGCATGGCTGTCAATTGCCCCCAGAACCCGTCTCTCCAATCCGTCAACAAGTGCAGGTTATCAGCACTTTCCGCTCGGGACATCACCCGTTCCGAAAAAAGTCCAACAACGCTGGACGCTGAGTTTTCTTCGCTTAAGTTGTTGGTTCACCCTGGGGTCGATGTTCCGCCTTGGTAGCGGAAGGGCCACCCTGACGCGACCGGGAATCCACTGCCCAGTCCCAACGTTTAGTTTTACCCGATAGGTGGTACCGGCATTCCGTTGTGCACACGTCCCCTATGAGAATATTCCCAACTGTCGCAGACCCACCCATCAGGAAGACAATTCTGATAGCCTTCGGCTGCCTCTGCTTCCGAGTTGCGGCCTTGGGCGCAGAGCTTCCGACGAATCCAGCCGTGTATCAGGTTGGGGACTCGATCGAATACCGGCTGGGGAAAACTTGGTTTGGCGTCAGCGTGGTCAAAGTGGATGGCGAGCGGTACTACGTTCATCGTGACGGTAAAAGTACGAGTGAGTACCTGACTTGGAATCGTTGGGCCACTGGCGACGAGCTGCGACCGCTCGGCAATAAGACAATCGAGCTGGCAAAGATTCAAGCCGGCGAGAACAAGCTCGATGGTTTATACCTACAAATCCAGACCTCGATGTTCGGTGGCCGAATCTCTTTTTCGTATCAATACTACTGGTTTCGCCCCGACGGTAACATCTACTTCGGCGTCCCTCCCGGTGGCCTGGCAAAACCGGGCAATTTTGGACCGATTTTAGAACGCGACCCCAAAAATTGCGGCCACTACGGTGTAAGTGGCGGCAAGCTCAACCTCCAACGAAACGGCGAGAAACCGGCGACGTTCGATTTCTCGACCGAAGGCGGTGATGCTGTCCTCCATTTCAATGGTCCAGCTTTGGTGAGGGTCGGCCAGTTCAAGGAAAAACAGTCCCTCGAGGCCAACTACGAAGGCGGTAACTCGGCGGCAGGAGGGGGAGTTTTCGTCTCTGCTTCCGGCAATTTCCACTTTCATGCTGACGGGACGTTTGATTCCGGCAGCGTCGTCAGCTTCGATTCGAAGGGCGACAAGTCCGCAGCGTCCGGGGGCAGCACCCAATCCAATCAAGGCCAATACCAGCTCGGAGGGAACACCCTGCAGCTCACGTACTCCGACGGAAAGTCTGTCTCATTCACAGTCTTTCCTTACCCTGACAAAGAGGAATTCCCTCCAGAACACATGGGTATCAACGGCCAGATCTATAAACTCCAGCCGGGCCATTGATGCCATGGTGGATTTTGGAAGGTCACGTTTACTAATTGGCTGCCTCAACACGGAACCAAGTCACCGATCTGGGTGCCATGTCGATGGTGATATCTGTTGTCGCATCGGCGTCCAGCGTGTGAATCTGTGCCGATCCCTCTTCGTGGAATACCCGCACCTTTCCCGTCAGGCCGGCATAGTACAGCGGGAGGCGTAACGTTCGCTGGACCTGTCGGTCCAATGGATTATACACCATCGCCAATCCCCTGCTCTTCAAGCCTGGATTCACGTGCAGCATGCAATCAATATCGCGTCCGTCCGGGCGAAGCACATGGATGATGTCGGAATCCAGGATATCGCGGTACTTTTTATAAAAATCCGTCCATTTCTTTACAACGATTCGCGTGGCATCGGTATCGAACAACCGGGGTCCACGATAGCACGCGATAACCCCACTGCCGAAATTCTGGGCCAGATGCGCCCCGTAGGCGTCGAGGTGCTCCGATAGCGGCTCAATGGTGGCCGCGGCTCCGCCGCCGTGATATTCCGTCAACGGCAGCATCATCCAGCCCATGCTGGGCGTCTTGTGAAAAGTGCCATCATAGATATTTTGGCGGGCGATGATGATCTGCAATTCACGCGGTAGGCTCCAGTTCTCCTCCCGATAGCCCATGGGGTACTTGTTGCTGCCCTCGAAATAGTACCACTCGGGAGAGTTGATATAGAGCCCGCGATCCAGGCAAGCGCGATAAAACTCGCGCTGTTTGGCCCACTGGACCCGGCAGGAATCCTCCACGCCACGATGGTACTTGTGCGAGGTGGAGGCGCAATCGTAGCCATGGTACGGACCATCCGTTTCGATCACGTCCATTCCCGTGGCGTCCATGAAACGATATAGTTTCTTGAAATAGTCGTCCGTAAAGGCGGCGCCCATGCAGAGACTGCCATCGGGCTTTTGGGTCGCGGGATCGATGGCATCGTTCAGCGGTCCTTTCGAGGCGGTCGTGCAGAGGAGAATATAGCCACCGATCTTGATTCCCTTGCTGTGCGCATAGTCGAAATCCGCCTTGATCCGGGCAACGTAGGCCGGATCCTCATTCTCCATGTTGAACCCGCTCCAGAAAGTGAGGATCACCATTTCGAATCCAACCTCCGCGCATTGGTCCACCGCTCGCCGGATGGAAGCCGAATCCGAATTACGCAAATGCAAAAAGATTGGATTCTCCGTCACGTGGGGAGTCAGCGTGCGGTACATTCGGCGGTGCGCCAATCCCGTGCGTTCGCGGTCATCGTCTTCCAACAGCAACTCGTGCGCCCGAAACGACGTGAACGATTCTCCCGGAGCGAGAGGTGCCGCCGGGCCACGTCGGTACTCACAATGGAGCAGGAAATCATTGATATAAGGCCGGAACCGAACCTCACCAGGATTGGTCTGGACGAACGTTTTCCACTCGGGATCGTTTACCCAATTTACTGCTGATGGCAGGCTCTCGTCGCAATCGATGAGCATCCGGCTCCGCTGGTCCGGGGTTACCGCCAAAACTTCGGTCTGCAACTTATCCACCATGACCTCCGTGGCGCTCGCGTTGGAAACTGTGATCCATTTGGCCAGTAGCGGAAGTCCGTCATACATCTCATAATGGACCGTGACGGTGATACCTTTCAGAGAAATAGCGGCTGACTCGGGCGGCACGAAATCCAAGCTTAGTTGAACCCCTTTCGGCGGCCACGCCGCCGAAGCCGCGCCATAACGCGGTTTCCATGGAAAACGTGGTTCCACCTTGCCTTGGTGAGATCCCACGAAGCGAAACGCATTGGTTGAAACCGCCAATGAACCGATCCATTGGGGTGCCAGATAACTCTGATCGACCTGCCCTTTCAGTCCGCCAATTTCCCAGGCGGTTCCATTGAGGGTGATCGTCGATTCTGGTCGAACCGCCCGGACATATTCCGCGCCGGAAGAAAGGTTCTTGAAGCTGACGGTCGCGAAATTGGGTCCCGTCTTGAAAGTCCGGCTGACCAAGCCGTTGGCCAGGACCAATGTTCCCCCGTTTTCGGAGGCCTCGACTGTTGATGGCGTGGTAACAGGTTCAACGAGCCAATCACGGGCGCCTGCCCCGGCCATGCCGTGGGCAAGGAATGTCGCCGTTATTGTAGCCCACAGGCAAATGGGGATCTTCGGCCTCACGGGGGAAAGCGCTTTCATCTGAAGCAGTAGACGACTCCCCGCCGAATGTTCGCATTCAATGGAGACCGCCATCGCTTCCCACCCAACGCCCGAAATCGACTACTTGCGTGACGGATCTTTTTCCGAGTCGATCGCCAGCAACCTGAGCAGACCGGGAAAGCGCTTGTTCAACTCAACCGTCCGCAGGGAAGTCATGCACTTGGTCCCTTCGACCTTGGTAAAAACAATTCCCGCCTCCCGCAGGATTTCAAAATGATGCGACCGGGTAGCCTTGGAAATATCCAGGGGCACCTCATTGCACGCCAGAGCCCGCCCATCCGCCCGCAACAACTCATGGACGATCGCAATACGACACGGATCGGAGAGCGCCTGCATCACCGTCGGCAGTTCCACTTCCTCCATGTCCGGATGGGAATAGGTCTTCACCTGTGACCAATGTGCATCACCCTTGCTTGTTCGACAATGATCGAATTATTTTTGACTCCGAATCTCTCCTCGTTAAGTTCGATCCACGTCGAACCATTGAGGTTCGTCCAAGATAAATGACAACCCTTTTTGACCCTGTCCGTATTGGTGCCTGGGATTTGCCCAACCGTTTCGTCATGGCCCCGTTGACTCGTGCCCGCGCCGGAGTGGAGCGCGTGCCCAATGCCTTGATGGCGGAATACTATTCCCAACGGGCTTCGGCTGGACTGATTATTTCTGAAGCTACTTCGGTCACCCCGATGGGAGTGGGCTACGCTGACACCCCGGGCATTTGGTCGGAGGAACAAGTGGCAGGCTGGAAGAAGATCACGCAAGCAATACACCACGCTGGCGGACGGATGCTGCTCCAGTTATGGCACGTGGGCCGGATGTCCGATCCCATGTTTCTCAATGGCGCCCGGCCCGTGGCGCCGAGCGCTATCCCGCCCGCGGGCCACGTCAGCCTGGTACGACCGGAAAAACCTTTTGTTACTCCGCGCGCTTTGGAATTGGCCGAGATTCCCGGAGTGATCGCCGCCTATCGAAAGGGGGCGGAAAATGCGCAACGCGCAGGATTCGATGGCGTCGAGATTCACGGTGCCAACGGTTATCTCCTCGATCAGTTCCTCCAGGATAAAACCAATCATCGCACCGACGAATACGGTGGTTCGGTCGCCAACCGGTCCCGGTTGATGTTGGAGGTCACCGACGCGGTGGTGTCGGTGTGGGGCGCGGATCGAGTCGGAATGCACCTCGCACCGCGAGGCGACGCCCACGACATGGGGGACTCCGATCCGTTGGGTACCTTCAGTTATGTAGCTCGTGAACTGGGTCGCCGACGCATCGCCTTCCTTTGTGCCCGCGAAGCACTCGGACCGGGCCGCATCGGCCCGCAATTGAAGGTGGCGTTTGGTGGCAGCTATATCGCGAATGAGCGCTTCACCCAGGAAACGGCTAATCAAGTGCTGGCAGCGGGCGAAGCCGACGCCGTTGCGTTCGGGGTGCCCTTTCTCGCCAATCCAGATCTGCCCGAACGATTCCGCCATAACGCGCCACTCAATGAGCCGGACCGGGCGACATTTTATGCCCCCGGCGCCAAAGGCTACACCGATTATCCCACCCTGGCCCTCGCCACCGCATGACCCACCGCGCTCCCCTTTCCCTGTCGGTGCTGGATCTCGCCTCGGTGCGCGAAGGAGGCTCCATCGCCGACAGTTTCCGCCACACGCTGGACCTTGCCCGGCACGTGGAGCGTTGGGGATATAAGCGGTTCTGGCTGGCGGAACACCACAACATGACGGGCATCGCCAGCGCCGCCACGTCCGTATTGATTGGATATGTCGCGAATGGCACCACGACGCTCCGGGTGGGTTCAGGCGGCATCATGCTGCCCAATCATGCTTCACTGGTCATAGCCGAACAGTTTGGGACCTTGGAGACATTATATCCGGGGCGGATTGACCTGGGTTTGGGCCGCGCCCCCGGTTCGGATGGGTATGCCGCACGAGCCCTCGGCCGCGACGCGTCCTCCGGCGACAAGTTTCCCGACCAAGTGCGCGAATTGCTCGGCTTGTTGGGGCCGGTGGTTCCAGGGCAACGATTGCAAGCTGTGCCAGGCAGCGGCACCCAGGTCCCGGTATGGCTACTCGGATCCAGTACCTTTAGCGCCCATCTCGCCGCGATGCTCGGTCTGCCCTTTGCTTTTGCGGGACAATTCGCCCCTGTCCTCCTGGGCGAAGCGCTGGATCTCTACCGCACACGTTTCCAGCCTTCCTCTTATCTGGATCGGCCCTATATCATGGTGGGCTTGCCAGTGATCGCCGCCGATACGGACGCCCAGGCGCAATACCTCGCCACCTCCAGCTTTCAACGTGTCTTGCGACTGCGACGCGGCCAGCCAATCTTTGTCCCTCCTCCCGTGGAAAGCATGGACGGTCTGTGGAATGAGTTGGAACAGCAAATGGTCCGGGAACACTTCGGGGTAGCCGTCATCGGTGGCCCGGAAACCGTGAGGCAGAAGCTTCGGAGCTTCGCGGAATCCACCCAGGCTGACGAACTCATGCTCCATTCCGAGTTTTACCGGCACGAGGATCGGCTGCGTTCCTACGAAATTGTGGCCAGCCTTGGACTTTGACGGTCTGGAATCCTTTCGCTAACCCCTATATAATAAACTATCCATGGAATACAGGCAACTTGGCGGATCGGGCTTGAAAGTCCCCGCCCTCACTTTCGGCACCGGCACCTTTGGAGGCCAAGGCGACCTCTTCGCCTCTTGGGGCAGCAGCGACGTGGCCGAGGCCACCCGTTTGGTGGACATCTGCCTTGAAGCGGGCCTGAACATGTTCGACAGCGCCGACGTTTACTCCGGCGGTCACGCCGAATCCATCCTGGGCGCGGCTATTGCCGGTCGGCGCGACCAAGTGCTTATTTCGACGAAGGCCACTTTCCGCTTTGGTGAAGGTCCCAATAATGTGGGCTCCTCCCGCTTTCATCTTATTCGTTCCGTGGAAGGCAGCCTGAAGCGGCTGGGCACGGATTATATCGACTTGTTCCAATTGCACGGCTTCGATGCCTTGACGCCCGTGGAGGAAACACTGAGTGCGTTGGACGACCTCGTCCGCGCGGGAAAGATCCGCTATCTGGGGTGTTCGAATTTCTCCGGCTGGCACCTGATGAAGTCGCTCGCTGTTTCCGATCGGTACGGCTATTCCCGTTATGTGGCGCACCAGGCCTATTATTCGCTCATTGGCCGCAGCTATGAATGGGAGCTCATGCCCCTGGCCTTGGACCAAAAGGTGGGCGCAGTGGTCTGGAGTCCCTTGGGTTGGGGCCGCTTGACCGGCAAGATCCGCCGCGGACAGCCGCTTCCCGCCACCAGCCGCCTCAATTCCCAGACGTCCATTGAAATGGGACCGCCGGTGGACGAAGAACTCCTTTATCGCGTGGTGGATGCTCTCGATGCCATCGCGGCCGAAACCGGAAAGACTGTGCCGCAAATTGCTCTAAACTGGCTGCTGCAGCGTCCCACTGTTTCCACCGTGGTGATCGGCGCCCGCAACGAAGAGCAATTGCGCCAAAACCTGGGATCCGTCGGCTGGAACCTTTCGAAGGACCAGATTGCCCGTTTGGACGCCGCCAGTGTCACTTCTGCGACCTACCCGTATTTCCATCAACAACGGTTCACCGAACGCAATCCGTGGCCCGTATAATAAACCCGGGTGCGGGTGTACGTCCTAATTGCTGAGATCGCGATAATAAAACGTAGTACCGCAAAACCCGCCTTGGGGCATCAGCGCATACTTCGGCACGTTTCCCACCCGCACCCAGCCCAGGCGTTCGTAAAGGCGAGCGCCGTCGCCGTCGGTGACGGCGTCGAGCACCAGCAGGGTCTTGCCACATTCGCGCGCTGTAGCTTCCGCAGCACGCATCAAAGCCGCCCCCAATCCCTGGCGGCGAGCCCGCCGGTGCACCAGCATCTTGGCCACGTCGGCACGGTGCGGCTGATTCTCCGGGAGATCGAAAATCAACTGCACCGTGCCACACACGCCTTGTCCGTCGTAGGCTATTAACAAAGCACGATCGCCAGCCATCACTCCTCGCGCCACTCGCCGCCAGAATTCCAAGGCCCGCACCCGCGTGAGCGGCAGCATAAAGCTGACCGACGCACCGCCTTCGACACAGTCAATCAAGACGTCAGCCAACGCCTCGATCTGCCGGTCATCGGGCGCCAACACGCGCTGCAAAGTCCAAGGGCGTGGATTCATCGTTTGGTAAAGGTTTCCGACGCGATCACCACGGCATAGCGGGTGGTATTGGGCGTCGGGTTGTAAAACATCGTCGGACGATCAAGGACCATGGCCAAACAATCCCCCTGTATTAGTCGGTACCGGTCAGCACCCACCGAAACCTCAATCTCTCCTTCGAGCACCCATACCTGCTGACAAACACGCTGGTCCCGTCCACCCGTCTCGAAGGCTACTCGTCCTTGCGGCGGAAAATGGACCTCAACGATTTGCATGGGCTGCGACACTCCTGGTGGCGAAACGCACCGACGCAAGTAACCTGACCCCGGATCGCGCCATTCAACTTGCTCGCCATAACGCGAAACCGGTCCTTTGCACGTTGGGGCGGAATTCGCAGGGGGATCAAACAAGGAACTCAGGGTGACCCCCAATCCCGCAGCCAGCTTCTCCAACACCACCGCCGTCGGACTGCTTTCGCCTCGCTCGATCAAGGAAATCATTGAACGACTGACGCCACTCTTGCTCGCTGCGGCATCCAGCGAGAGCCCTCGGGCAGCTCGTAGCTCGCTAACCCGCGCCGCAATCTGTTGGTTGAGCGTGGACACAGCCTCTTCCATGATGGACATATATTCCAACATGATAGAAATAGCGTCAAGTCGTTTGACGATTGGAGACCAAAAAGAGGCATTTTGGCCTGGTACGGCTCCTTGAAATGCTTCCGAGACCCTCTCGAGTACTTCGTAACATCCTCCACTAGAGGGTCCTTTTGCATGATCCTTGCAAATCTGGAATGTGACGCCATATTTGCAAGGATGCTGAGCCGTAGGCTTTATCCATTGCTGCTTGAATCGTTGGCCAACAATCCAGCAGTTGGGTTGCTGGGACCTCGACAGGTAGGCAAAACCACGTTGGCCCTGGGCATTGCGGCAACTCGGCCCTCTCTTTATCTCGACCTTGAATCTCCGTCTGACCGCATCAAGTTGGTCGACCCGGTTACTTATCTCTCCGATCATCGAAACGAACTCGTGATCCTGGACGAAGTTCACCGAGCCCCTGAGATCTTTCAGGTCTTGCGGGGACTCATCGATGAGGGAAGACGACAAGGAAGGAACGGAAGTCAATTCCTACTACTGGGCTCGGCCTCCATCGATTTGCTCCAACAGTCGGGAGAAAGCCTGGCGGGACGAATCTCTTATCTGGAACTCGCCCCGTTCGACATTCTTGAAGTGAAAGAGGATCAGATGGACTCGTTATGGGTCCACGGTGGTTTCCCTTCCAGTTTCCTTGCCGAGAATGATCGGCGCAGTTTGATGTGGCGGGAGGATTTTATCCGCACCTATCTGGAGCGCGATATTTCGCAATTCAGCTCGCGCCTTCCGGCCGAGACGCTACGGCGTTTCTGGACGATGCTGGCGCACAACCAAGCTGGAATCCTCAATGCGGCTTCCATCGCCCAAGGTTTGGGAGTCGATGGAAAGACCGTGGCCCGCTATCTTGATTTACTGGTCGATCTACTACTGGTTCGCCGTCTCTCGCCTTGGTCTCGCAACGTTGGAAAACGGCTCGTCAAAGCCCCCAAGGTTTTCATACGAGATAGCGGCCTTGCCCACGCGTTGCTTGGCTTGGGAAGCAAAGACCAGTTGCTGGGGCATCCGGTGGCCGGCCCGAGCTGGGAAGGCTTTGTGATCGAATCCCTGCTCACGGTTGCGCCTCGTGGAACTGAAGCCTATTTCTACCGCACCTCTGGCGGTGCAGAAATTGATTTGGTACTCACCTTGCCTGGAGGCTCACTTTGGGCGATCGAAATCAAACGCAGCTCGGCCCCCAAGGTGGAACGAGGCTTCCATCACGCCTGCGCCGACCTGAAGCCGGACAAGTGTTTTGTGGTGTACCCGGGACTGGATCGTTTCCCACTGACTGCCGATATTGAAGTCATTGGTCTCAGGGCATTGGCACGATTGCTCCACGATACATCCCACCCGCTGCACTAGTTGAATAGATGTCACTGCCAGGCAAAGTCTAACGCTTCCGGCTGGTTAATTTCATCTGGACGTCGTGTTTCCTTTTTTGGCCCGGAAGTCCAAATGCACTGGCAACCGCAGAAGTTTTCGTGGCCGCTGGAAGTGGATTTCTATCTGCTTTTCGGCATGGGGCTTTAGTACCACTCGATTCCGGGAACCATCCTGCCATCTGGGCATCACACCTCGTGAACCGTCCCTTTGACAGCACGGGCAGTTGATAGTCCGCCATGAAACAATACCAAAGCACAACGGCGCAGGCCGGCCATGACTCGCGCCCTCTCTCTTTCAGGTGCAATTAATTATAATCCCTGGATGGTCCCGAAGTACCATTGCCAGTTATAGCCACCCATCCGATCGTTACCCTCCCATTGGGGACGTGAGGGACCTCCGCCCCTTCCCAGGTTTTGGCGCGCTTGAGAGTCGTGACGCGCCGCAGTTAGCCAAGGCGACTCAATTTTAAAAATAGAAAAACACATGCCGTTACTCAACGTTAAACTAATCGAAGGCGTCTTCACATCGCAACAGAAGCAGGAAATGATCCGCAAGCTCACCGATACGATGGTATCCATCGAAGGCGAAAACATGCGCTCAGTGACCTGGGTGGTGGTCGAAGAGGTCAAGAGTGGGGAATGGGGAGTCGGCGGGACTCCCATTACCACAAATGACGTGAAAGCCATGGCGGCGGGCAAACCCCAAGGCTGAGACCCCTACCCAACTCCAGCGCACCCGGCTATTGATTGGAAGCCGGGGTGCTGGACTTATTCCGCCCTGCTCCCAATGACAAACGAGAAAGCCGCGCCTGCAGGCTGGGATATCCACGCCTCGGGCCTAGGAAGAGGAGCGATGCCTCAGTCAAGACCAAGTATCGCTCGAGTGCTCTAGAAACAAGCGCCCTGCCACTCTGCTCAACCCAAGGCGTAGATGATTATGAGGTAAACAATAATCACAGAAAGGCAAGGTCTTATTTTAGGTTTTTCCTTAGTTTCACCACATAACCCGGTGGCAGGCAGGCGTTTGATCTCAAAAAATGTTCCTTTGGGTCGGGATTGCCGTGCCAACCCAAGACCATCCCATTCGAAGCGTGCGGCGAATCTTGACGCCGCAACCGGGCAAGGGATGATCCGTCGAGTGTCGTGAACCGTCATCCCGTCGGAATCGCCGAATGGGAGGCAAGATCGAGGCGTCCTGGTAAACCGAACCGCTCCAGTTTTCGAACATGTCCCCATCCGCCTTAAATCTTCGGCAGCGGGACGAAAGTCCCAGTGCGGCGCTGTCGAACTTCCCCGACCATCCGTCCATGTTTCAGCTCCTATTCGAGCGGAGCGCGGACGCCATTTGGCTCTTTGATCCGCTGGAAGGGATTTTCGTCGATTGTAATTCCGCCGCCGTCGAACTCATGCGCGCCGGCACCAAGGAGAAACTCCTGCGGATGCGTCCTGCCGATCTATCGCC
>DATJII010000356.1:0-33429 GCA_035493435.1 Candidatus Limnocylindria bacterium
TGGCGTGTCAGTTTTTCGCGCCGCCAGTTTGCCATCCACGTATAGGTTTTGGTTCGTGCCGTCCCAGGTCCCGGCTACATGCATCCACTGATTGGTCACGGGAACGCCCGCCAAGGGCAAAGAATACCAGCCGGTACCGCGGCCGTTGCCATTCCGTTTGATGGCGTACACCAGGCTGGATCTAAAATAGATAGTGTCGTAATAAATGCTCCACTGCTCTCCAAAGGAATCGCCATAGCGCGCCTTGACCGCCATTTGCATCGTTTGGTAGGCGTCCGTCCGCATCCAAAAGGCCACGGTCATGTATGGCGTGTGTAATGAAGGGGAATCCTTTACCAGGAGGAACTGGCTTAGCCCATCAAAGTGGGCGGCCGAAAAAGGGTCGCCAGCCGGGTTGTTCGTAAATGGGACCACGGCGGGCAATGGAGAATTGCCCGCACCGCTGGTGTCCAAAATGTTGCCGTTGAAATCCAGCGACAGAACCAAACCTGAATCCAACGGATCGGGCGGCACCCCTTGGGAAAGCGCGGGGCGGCCCAGCAGGTAAATTGCCATTGAGAACACCGCAAAAATCCTTAGCACCATGGCGGCAGGTTCCCTTTTTGCACCATGGTGTCAATGGCTTTTTGAAAACATCTGTAATCCGAATGGCATTTTGCTGGCAGGTATCCGGCTCTTTTGTAACGAACGGGGGTGGCATCTCGCTCGTAGCCAATCAACCACGAGGGCGTCGAACCGTTCAATGCGCAGGCTTTTCCGCGACGACCCACGCGTTGAACATCCAGCGATTAAGCGGGGTCAGGTTCAGGATTTTGTCAACCACCCACGGCACGTCCCGATCGGTGCAGGCCAGTTCGAGAACTCGACAACCGCCGATTTGCAGAAAAAATGCCATATCAACCGTGTTCGTGGCCACGATGGCGTCGTCATCAGGCGTGAACGGGGATTTGATGATGGGGGTCATTCGCTCAAAACGAACCGTCGACGGATCGGCACGCATCTGGCGCCACTTGTGAAACAATGATTTGGCGTTTCGCAGCTTGTTTGCCACCCCCCGCATTCTCGGGTGGTAATCGCGAAACCCAAGAACCCGGTAAAAATTGGGGCTGCTCAGGATGATTCGTCCGCCAGGGGCGCAAACACGAATCGCTTCTCGAATGAAACCCTCCGGATCCTGGACGTGTTCCAATACGTTCAGGGCTCCGACGCGGTTAAAATGATCCGAAGGATACGGCAGCCGTTTGCCATCGTAGAGCAAACAAAGGGGGGAGGCCTTTTGTGCGCGTTCAATATTCGGTGGTGCGACATCGACCCCGTGGGCTTCAAATCCTTCGGCGGACAAACAGGCGACGACCTGCCCGACCCCACAACCTATATCAAGGACCCGCCCCCCCATTGTGGACGGTTTCATCGAACGGGTATATTTCGAGTAAAACCCTGCGTCCCATCCCGCGAGGATGTCAGCGTAGGCGGCATCGTTTCTAACGTGATCCAGATGGCTCGGCTGCATGGAATCAAGTTTTCTCCGACTTTTGGCCTGGCACCACCATAAGCAGTCCTGCCAGTAGAAAACCCGACACAACCGCTCCCAGGCTAACCCAAAGCGTCGTCGACTGCGAAACGAACTTCAATTCGACCGAGTGTTCCCCAGGGGAAAGTGGCACCCCACGCATTAGAAAATTGGCGCGGAATACCGGTGCTGGCTGGCCGTCCACGAATGCCCTCCAGTTCTCGTGCCACCGATCATTCAGCAACAAGACGCCCGCCGTGTCGGATTTTGACTTGAGAACAAGATGTTTCGGGGAATAGCTGTCGAAACTCACTTCAGATTTGCCGGGGCTTGCTGAAGGTGCAAATCCTGGAATCGTGCCATCCACGATAACGGTATCCTCAGGATTAAAGTTCGGCGATGTCAGACGCGCCAGGGACACAGCCCCGTTCGTGATGGTCTCCCACCGGTTATATAGCCTGGCCCGCGGCAACGCTCCCGAGAACTCGATCAACGCCAGCGGCCCCTTGTCGCTGGGAATGGCCGTATAAGATTGAATGGCGTCGGCAATCGGCGCGTTGCTGGCGGGTGGGGTGGCCCCGGGCATGAGGCCCAGACCGTAAGGCATCCGAACCTTGAACCGGCGCTGAACCGGGTCGAACATTTGATTGAATCGATCAATCCCGGAAGCCCACCCGAAGATGAATCTCGTATTGGTCAATTCCCACAGCCGCGTGATGGAAAAGAGATTCGATTGTATCGTGGGCATGAACTCGGCGAGCTGTCCCGCCTGCTCCGGCGATAACCGGTCCAACTGGGGAAATTGTTGCATGATCTGAGCGGCCAGCCCCAGTTGTGGGGGTACAAACGCCTGTAAATAGGCCTTGTCCAATTCGGGTGTCCGGGCCATCTGGTCGATATCGAGGGATTGGATATGGAAGTACTGAAACTGATTTTCCAGCCATTCCTTTTGCAGGTAGGCGAATTCGGTCGTTGCCACCATGAGTCCGAGGCGCTGGGGGGCAAGATAGGCCGAAACCCGGTGCTCCCACGGACGGGCCTTCAAGACATCAAACAACACGTTCGACTGGTACCGGGTGCGGTAATCGTAGGCCTTGACCCAAGGGAGATTGGCCCGGACCAGATCGGCCACCAAAATGAGGCCAAAAACCCACCAGGCGAATTTTAGACGCGACTCTGCAAACCATCCCGCCAACGCAAGCGTGACGACGCCCACTGACAACGCCAAGAATCCAACCGCCTTCCATACCTCGCCAATACTGAACCACGCGCTCGCCTTGTCGTCCTGGAAGGGAATGGCGGCGATATACTGTTCCAAGCTTTGAAAACTCGCGGTGTATAGCAATGCGAGGACCATCGCAACCCCCACCGCAATCCACGACCCCAAGAGCCATCCCCAATTCCAACCTTCCACGCGGCTCCACCAACGCCCCCACGCGGAGTCCACCGCAGCCACTTTCCCTGGGGCAAGGTAGAGTCGCGCCACCGCTTCCAGTCCGTAACCGAAGAGAATCACCAGGCAGATGTCCATGCCGTGGAGGAACTTCATGGGAAAGCGGATCGTCGAAAAATAGGGCAGCTCAAATAGTGCCCGGTAGAAAGGGGCGAATCGTCCATAGGCCATCAATAGTGAAAGGGCGGCCGCCACGGCCCAAAACCAGACGTATCGCCGCTCACTTTCCGTATAGGGCGATCTCTCCCGGCGCAGCGCATTGGCCACGGCGAAAACCGCCAGCAAGATTACCAGCACTCCGGCATACTCTCCACTTCCACTGAAACGATGCTCGGGTTTCCCGTCCGAACCCACACCACCCCAGTAGGCGCCCCCGTTGGGGGTGTCCATACGGTATCCGAAAAGCCCCGGGACCACGATTCTTAAAGTCTCCGCAGGAGGCAAGCTGCCAAAGGTCGCAAACTCCCAGCGTTGTTCTTTGGACTCCTGGTTTTGGTCCATGCCGGCCACCCCTTTGATCTGGGTACCGACCAGTGACGACAACGAGTGAGTCGCAAACCAGGCTGCGCAGATGGCCACCAAAGCCAGCGCCAGCCCGACACGTACGGCACGCCCCTTTTCCTTCGCGGGCTCCGCGAAATACTGCCAAGCCGCAAACGCGGCTACATAAAGGCTCAAAATGGCCCCGACATCCGCGCCTTCGGCGACTCCCACTCCCACCGCAAACCCAGCCAGGACAATCTGCGCCCACCGTCGCCAACCTTGAGTCCTGGCCTGCAGGTGAAGCAGTCCGACCGCCACCAGCATGGCTCCCATCGTAACAGCCTTGGGAGGGAGCCCCCAACAGGCATAGGAAACCGGATTTGAATTCAGCGCCGCCGCGAGCCCCGTGAGAATGGCCACCGCGTTGCCAAACTTATTGTTGCGGGCAAAAAACCAACCTGACAAGCCCAGCAGCAATAGGCAAAGGGGCACAGCCCACTTCGCATAAAGCACCGGGCCAAGGATGGCGTAAGCCACTGGGGTAATGCTCGGGGCGCCACTGAGAAAACTCCCGCCAACCCAATTAAGATCGGTCCAGTACGCCTGGAAATTCGACCAGACAATGTCCGCCTGGGCCGCCAGGAGCCCCAAGGGGGCATCGTTGGAAAACATGACTTTCCCGGAGGAAAGCAGGCTGTTGAAGAGCACCGCCAGAACCACCCCCAGCACCACCACGGCGGTAAAGAAGCCGCTTAATTTTCCCCCACCCTTGGCATTCCCAGAGTTCATAGTTAATTCGTTCCCCGATTGAATATCCGCGCGACGCGTCCCACCACCACCTGCTGCGCAGCCAGCGCCAGGTGAATGACAATCTTATATGACACCTGCATCCGGAAAGCCCATCCGGAACGTTTGATCGATTCACGAAGAGCCGCTCGCTCCTCCGCCATATCTGCCCCCAGTTTCTTCCCCAGGAGAATCAGTGTAAGCACAAAGGCGTGATAGTCCGCCCAATTGATTTTCACATCGTGCCCTGCGCGGCGGTATTTGGTGAAAAAATCGTATAGTACCATGTTGATCCAGAGAAACTCCACCTTGATCGGAACCCTGGCGACGATCTCCCTGCGATCGATCGGCAGGTCACTCAGGAAACGCCTGATCAAGCCGTCCTTGCGATAACTTGACTGGCCGTTTGAGTAGCTGCCCGACCACATCCAGTTGTTCGGGATGAATACCAGTGGTTCCTCAATGCGGAGCACGGCATCGACCGTCGAAAGCAACATGAAGCCAAAAGAATAGTCGGGGCAGATATAAGAAAAAAGGTATCCCGTGGGGCTCGCGGCCTTGATCCGGGACAGTATCCCACGCGAGACGCAACAATCGAATCCCTTGGGAATCAGGTGAAACGACTTGGGACGGAACCGGACAAACTCATCAATGATTTCGCGACTCGGCAGCCGCCGGCCTGAAGGAGCCGAAGCCGGGGAAGCCAACATCTCTCCAGGCGCCGAAGTGGCCCTGAATGACACGGGCACATTCTCGTCGACTGCAAGGGATCGCAGGATTTTGAGGGCGTCGCCAACCAGCCGCATCTTGTCCTCGAGGATCAGGACGTGGTCCCCACGGGCGTGCGCGAAGGCGTTGTCCCAGTTGTCGTGCATCGACAAGGCTCCTGAGGTCCTTACGTAGACAATGCGCGGGTCACGAAATGTCGCCACGACATCGCGGGTTGCCGTGGGCGAATCATCATTGTCCGATATAACCAGTTCAAAATCGGCCAACGATTGGGAGAGGACACTTTGAATGGCCCCACCCACAATCTCCGACCGGTTCTTCGTCGGCAACAGGATGCTGAAGAACGGGCTTCCCATGGCTCAAGCCGTCCGCTTAAGCCAGGCCCCGGGCCAGTGGGTCAGATTGCGCTTCAAACCACTTTCGCTGAACGGCCAGGCGGGCTGCTCAATGATGAATTCCGGATGTTTGCCGACGAATTCCAAGGCGGCATCGGTGGGATTGTCCCAGACCCACTCGGCGCTGCCTCGAGGGGCCTCACCCAGGTCTTTCATGATGCCATCGGTGGCTACGATATAGGAACCCGGGGTCACGCACCGATGATACTTCTCCAGTTCCTCCAGCACATGGGCTTTGGTATGGTTGGAATCCAGCAGTACGAGCACCGTGTCACCGGTCCTGATCTGCTGCTGGGCCTGGGCCACGACATCCGGCGAGGTTGAGCTCCCTTCGATCAACGTGATATAGGAAGCCAGTTCGTGGCTCTCAATGGCCTTGCGATTGTGTGGCCGAATCTCGATATCGATTCCCACCACCCGGCCCCGGCCAAGAATCTTGCACAGGGACGCGTAGAAGATCAGGGATCCACCGTGGGCCACCCCCGTTTCTATGATCACGTCCGGCTTTACGCGATGGATCACTTCCTGGGTCCGGACCATGTCTTCCGGTAGTTGGATGATGGGTCGCCCCAACCAGGAGAAGGTGTACGAATAGCGCTGGTTCCAGCCGACCTTAAGCCATTGATCCGCAATCAGGTCGAAGGCACGGTCCGAATACAAGGGCAGTTCCTCAGTGCCTTGCGGCCCTTCCAGATGCAGCGTCCGCCGGTCGGTATCGATGGTAAACTTCATGGACTAAAGTGTGAGTGTCTCTCCAGCGTACCCGCGCTGACTGAGGACCGCGCAAATCTCCGAAGCATAGTTCGGATTGGCAATCAGAATCAGCCCGAGATGGTCTATTCCGGGAAAACTGTCCGCCACAATCGGGATCTTGGTCCCAGGGAGAACGCCTCCCTGCTTGGCCGGATTGACATCCACGACAAATTTGGGCCCCGGTCCCGGCAACTGGTTAACCAACGCCACTCCTTTTGCGCCAGCACCCCACAAGGCCCAATCCTTGCCGCCTCGGGCGGAATCGATCCGTCCAGACAGTTTCCTCAAGGCGGTCGAGGCCTGATTGCCAAAGGATTTCAAACTCGCTCCGAAAGGAATGCCCACCGGACGCAAGTTGATCCGTCGTCGTGCCAAACGCAGTTCCAGCACTTGGTACTGGGCTCCAAAGGCTGAACGATGCCGTACCACCCGGAAACCCACTTTTCGGCACAGGTAGGCCAAGGTAGGCATGGAGAAGTAGTTGCAGTGTTCGTAAAACACATCCCAAAGACAGGTATGCTCCACAATCCACTCAAACCGCGGGGTTTCCAGCACCACCACGGGATCGCCAGCCGCCCGGGCGATAGCTGCCATTTCCGTTAGAAATGCACCGATTTCCGAAACGTGTTCCACCACATGACGGCAGATCACGGCATCAAAGGGCTGTGAGACGTCGGCCGCCGATACATAACGTGCATGGAACTGGAGGTGCTCGCCATGCGGCTCCGCACCCGGCTCAAAAGAGGTGTCATATCCCACCCCGGCTGCCTTCGCTTCCCGGCACAGGAGACGGAGAAAATCACCCTTGCCGCAGCCAACCTCCAAGATACGCCCCGACTGCAACCCATTGCTCTCAATTAGGCGACCGGCCAATCGCTCAAGGTGCGCCGTAAAAGTGGGCGAATGATGCTGCCGATTTTCGTAGTTTTCGTCGTAAGGAATGATCGCCGGGTCAAAAGTGGCGTTGAAAACCAAGCCGCAGGTGGAACATTGCCTCAAAGTGACATCACGGCGGGGTACCCGGCTGGCGGAAACCGCATCTCGAAACCGGTAATTCAAAACCACCGGTTGCCGCGGAATCCGAAATTCCGCAGTCAATTTGGCCCCACCACATCCTGGACAATCAGCGCACGGCTTCATCGGCGACGAGCCTCTACCAGTCGGCGCAACCCTTCATCAAGCTCTACCTGTGGCTTCCATCCCAAGCCAAGCAGTTTCGAGGCATCCGCCACGACGAAATCCAGGGGATCGGAAACCGGCTGTGCCGGGGTCTGGATCAACTCCGGACGCCCCAAGAGGTCAGCAATCTTGCGCGCCAGAGACTCAATCATGACCCCCTCCCCAGTCCCCACATTCACGGCTCCAACGACTTGTGACTCCATGATCTTCAGAAGTGCCCGACCTACGTCTTCGGAGTGAATGTAATCCTTGATGCTTCGGGGCGTTTTCAAAAACACCGACTCGCCCGCTGCCATTTTGGCGACCAAGGAACTCGCCAACCGGGCCGGATGCTCTCCTTCGCCATACGGATAAAAGATTCGAGCCCAGGCCAGGGATATAGGCGACGTCGCCGGCATGGCCGCCAGTTCTTGAAAGAGGCGGACCTTGCTGCGGGCATAGCGGGACACCGGAGCCAACGGCGTGGCCACCTCGTGGAGCTTATCCCCAGTGATCTGGTACTCGATGCAGGTTCCTAAGACGGTGGCATGACGAAGTCCACACTGGGCCAGACGCCCGATAAAACCTCGGCTCCAATCCACCCATGCTTCATTTTCGGGAGATTCGAGATAAACTCCAGGCGTCGCAATCCAAGCTGAGTGGACACACGCCTCGGGAGCAAACGCTTCAATCAGTTTCCAAGGCGGCTCGGCCAGCGAACCCGGTAGAAAACGTATGTTGGCTCCGCCGAAAGAGCGCTCCTGTCGGGAAAGCACAGCAAGACTATGACCATGGGCATCTGCAGCCCGTACAAACTCGCGCCCCAGAAAGCCGGTCCCGCCCGTCACCAGTACGCGCATGGATGTTATCGAACCTCCTCTAACAGGGGCAGTTGCGCGTCACGGTCGCTGGTTTCTACACTTTCCAGGGGCCAGCTGATCCCCAAGGCCGGATCGTTCCAGCGAACGCCCCGGGCCAAACTGGCTTCGTAGAATTCGCCCATCTGATAAAACACCTCGGATGCTTCCTTCAGCACTTGGAAACCATGCGCGAATCCAGCGGGAACATAGAGTTCACGAAAGTTCTCTGACGTCAGTTCAAAGCCTTCCCAACGACCAAAGGAAGGGGATCCTCGCCGAACGTCCACGACGACATCCCAAATGGCGCCGACTGCGCAGCGTACGAGCTTTATCTCCGGCTTGGGAGCCGCTTGCCAATGCATCCCCCGCACCACGCCACGCTTCAAGGTACGGGTAAGATTACACTGAGGCCAGCGGGTGTTCAGTCCCCGATCGCCGAATTCTCGTTCGCAATAAGTGCGCGCCAGGAAACCGCGGTTGTCCGCGCGTGGATCGAGCTCAATCAGCCATACCTCAGAAAAGCTGGTGGGAATGAATTTCATGGCTATTCAAACCACCCTTACAACGGGCAGTGGCACGATAAACTTGCCGCCAAAATCACGATAGGCCTGCTGTTGCCGAAGGATCTCTTCCGCAAAGTTCCAAGTGAGTAACAAGGCATATTCGGGTTGCCTCTCATGGAGAGCGGTCGCCGCCAGGATCGGCAAATGGCTCCCCGGGGTCAGGCGGCCTTGCTTGGCGGTGCTTCGATCGGCAACAAATTCGAGACAATTCAGCCCCTCCCTTCCAATTCCGTAGAAATTCAACAACGTGCTTCCTTTGGCGGAAGCGCCGTACGCTGCGACGCGACGGCCTTGTCGTCGAAGTTCTTGCAAAAGCCCCAGGAGATCCTCACGAAGCCGCCGGACCCGGTCTCCAAAATCCTCGTAGTACTTGACCGTTCCAACCCCTTTGACTGCCTCTTTTGCAAGCAATCCGGCGATGGATGGACGAATGGTGTAGGCTCCCGCATGCCCGATGCTCAACCGCAAGGAACCGCCATGAATGGCAAGTTGCTGGACGTCAAACAACTCCAGCCCATGGCGTTCAAACAGGGGCCGGAGTGCTGTCAGGGTGAAATAGAAAACATGTTCATGATAAATCGTGTCGAACTCGAGATGCTCGATCAGATCACAGGCATACGGGAATTCCAGCACCGCTCGCCCCTGAGGCTTCAGCAGTGCGGCCAATCCCGCGACGAATCCGTTGACGTCTGGAACGTGGGCAAAAACGTTGTTTCCCAAAACGAGATCGGCCAGCCGCCCCTCGGCCGCCAACTCGCGGGCCAATTCTGGGGTAAAAAAGCGATTGAGCGTGGGAACCCCTTTCTCGATCGCCACCCGGGCAATATTACCCGCAGGCTCAACTCCCAGACAGGGAATGCCAGCGGCGACAAAGTTCTTGAGCAAATAACCGTCGTTGCTGGCAATTTCGACTACGAAACTCTTGGATCCGAGTTGCCCTTCCTGCGTGTGGAACGCAACGGCCTCGGCGGCATGCTTCAGCAAAGCGTCGGAAAACGACGAGAAGTAGAGGTATTCGCTAAACAATTCCACAGGTGGAACCGTTTCGGTAATCTGCAGGAGGTAACACCGCTCACAAAGCGCCAAGACTAGGGGAAATTTGGGCTCCGGTTTTTGCAAGTCCTCTGGCCGGAGCAAGTTGTTGGCGAGCGGTTGAATCCCCAAATCGAGGATGACCCGCCCTTGTTGTGAGCCGCAGCTGCGGCACAAAAAAACCTTGTGCATAGACAGATCCGCCGGAAAACGAACCGAATTCAAGACCGCAATCTTCGCGCTTGCCCTTCGTTGGCGGTACCTTCCGAGCCCTTCGTCTCGCGACTACTCCTGGCTCTTCTGGGGCAATTCACCAACGCATCCGTACGGCCGCGCCAAAACGCCACCTGAGATCGAGCCCCTGAGCATGTTGGTGAAATAACGGCAATCAAGCTCAAAGAAAGGAGTTCAGAGAAGTTCGCCAGATGCCGGGCCGATGATTCCATTCCAAAGGCCGATTGAATTCTTGCTACTCGTTCTTCTGAATTCTCGTTTCATTTTACAATTGCAATCTACTTTCCATCGCCGCTTCGAATTCGGCGGATGCGCCCGAAAAAGTTCTATTCTTTGAACTTGAAAGAAAATGCATTCGCTGATCACATCGGTACACTGTGAAACGCGCGCTGCTCTTGTTTTATTCTCTCCTCTGTGCCGTAGGGACCTCGACTCCCTCGGTCCGAGCGTCATCGCCACCTCTCCCGCAGTCCCTTGCCGTTGGCTTGGTGGAAAGACTGGCGTTTGATGGGAACGGCAACGATAGCAGCGGTGTCGGAGTCAACGGACAGGTTGTGGGGGGATCTTACGTTTTTGATCGCTACGGCCTGGCGAATAGCGCCCTGCATTTCGATGGCTCGACGACACAGCACTTCGTCGCCCAGGATTCGGCCGCGATCCACACTCCCTATATGACGATGGGACTCTGGTTCCGCACGGGTTCCAGTGTGGAACAGCAAATCGCCTACAAGGGGTACTTCAATCCCGCCAACGCCACACCGGAATGGAGCCTTTACATCGACACCACACGCGGCAAGCCGCTTCTTGCTTATATCATCCGCAAGAATGGTCAATTCCAATGGGCCTTGTCCGCCAACGCACTGACCCTTACCAACCAATGGCAATTTGCCGCCGCCACTTGGGATGGCACCAATCAGGTATTGTATTTAAATGGTGAAGAAGTAGGACGTGCCCCAAACCCCGCCCCGGGTCCAATCGACCTGGACGCGCAGCCAAACCAACTGGTGCTGGGCATCGCCAATACGCAACCCCTCCCGTTCATCGGTGAACTTGATGATTTTCTCCTCTATAACCGTTCCCTTATGCCTGAGGAAATCCGGTCCCTGTACCACCTGGGCCAAACCAGCCGGGCCACCGCTGTAGCCCAGGTAGCGGGCGGTTTCATGGTCCAGATTGACGTAACCAATCCAGGTTACGGATACACCAATGCGCCCCTGGTGACCATTACGGGTGGAGGTGGTACCGGCGCCCAGGCCACTGCAGTAATATCAGCGGGCTCGGTTCAATCAATCACCGTGGACAATCCGGGCAGGGGTTACACCAGCGTCCCGACCGTGACCATTGATCCTCCCCAGCCGATTCAAAGGACCAGGCCGTACCCGTTGTCACAGGCCCTAAACTTCGGGCTTATTGAATGGCTGCCGTTCGATGGCAACCTTGTGGACGTGAGCGGGTACCAGAACGATGCGACCTCGACCAATACCATTTTCGGTGCGGATCGTTTCGGTGAAGCTAATTCATCAGTGGAATTTGCCGGAGGGAGTCCCCAAAGCGTAACGGTACCGGTTTCAGACTCGATGACGACCCCGCTTATGACCGCTGCTTTCTGGTTCCACTCGGGAACCAAGGCCGAACAGCAACTGGTTTTCAAGGGTATCTTTTCCCAATTCAACGGATATCCAGAGTGGGGCATGCATATCGACGTCCTTTTGTCGGCTGGCACCAGGCTGGGCTATGTGGTCAAACGCAATGGCCAACTTTACTACCTGCTGTCAAAGGATGAAATAGCGGTTACCAATCAGTGGCAATTTGCGGCTGCCACATGGGACGGCACGACTCAGGTCATCTACGTGAATGGCGAGGAAGCCGGAAGAAGCACTGCGGCACCACAGGGTGAAATTGATCCTGATCCGGCAGGCAGCCAGCTTGTCTTTGGCCATGCCAATACCGTTCCTTATGCCCTCAACGGAGGCATTGATGACTTCAAACTCTATAACCGGGCGTTGTCTGGCGCAGAGATTCGGCAACTTTACCAGGCGGGAAGCCCCCCGCAGGCTATTGCCATAGCGCGGGTGGTCAACGGGTTTGTCGTCGAGATCGTGGTTACCAATCCAGGCAGCGGGTATACTTCCGTTCCCAATGTGACGCTGGTCGGGGGAGGGGGAACTGGAGCCCAATTCACGGCAGTCCTGGTTGACGGTTCAATACAGTCCATCACCGTCAATAACCCAGGCCACGGCTATACCTCCACCCCGGTGGTTGCTATCGATCCCCCTCCGCCGCAAATCCCTCCCACTTCGCTGGAATTGACGATCAAAACGGTAAACATTGTCTTCCACGTCAACATTGGCCGGACCTACCAGGTGGAATCTTCCTCGGACACCCAAAATTGGACAGCTATCGGTTCGCCCTTCGTTGCCTCCTCGGCGAGTTTCACGAGGGATTTCGACGTGGTCCAAGCGCAGTCCTTCTTTAGGATTCGTGATATAACGGCTCCGTAATGGAAGGTCGTACACCTCCCGCGGTGGTCCACGGGAGTGTTTTTGCTCTCAGAAATTGCATCTAACGCGGAACTGAAAGACTGGAGGACGCGCATCGGCACTTGATGCGCGTCTTTTTCTATACCGAGGTCCACCGAACCTGGTACTCCACCGCCAGGCGACAGTATGCTTCTATCTGGGCGCGCGTCATTTGGGCTGCGGAAGCTCCACCAAGGACCCCTTGATACCAATCAACCGTATGGGCGATGGCTTCACTGAAATTCCAAACCGGACGCCAGCCCAGTTGGGCTCGAGCTTTCCCTGTGGCCAAGGCCAACAGGCCAGCTTCATGAACGGCTTTTGGGTCGGTCTGGTCGATCCAAATGCCCGGCCAGTGCTTGAGAACCTCTTCTACCAAATCCTTCACGGTCCTGTTTGATTCGTCATCCGGGCCGAAGTTGAAAGCCGCGGCGGACGCGCGCTTGGCTTCCGTTGGCGCCCAATCTCCGGACGCCATGCTCGCCGCCAGCCAAAGGTAACCAGAGAGCGGTTCGAGTACGTGTTGCCAAGGACGGACAGCATGACGATTCCGCACCTGAATCGGCGTATCACGGCTCAAATAGCGGACACAATCGGGAACAATGCGATCAGGCGCCCAGTCGCCGCCGCCGATCACGTTTCCGGCCCTGGCACTCGCAACGCGAACAGGGCCTTTCAAGAAAAACGACCGCCGCCACGCTGAAGTGGCCACTTCAGCGGCTCCCTTGCTCGCGCTATAAGGATCAAACCCCCCCAGCGAATCCGTTTCGACGTAAGCCTGGCCCGTTTCGTGGTTTTCGTAACTTTTGTCCGAGGTAACGATTATTGCAGCACAGGGACGGTCAAGATGGCGGAGTGCTTCCAGTAGGTGGATCGTTCCGTTGACATTGATATTCCAAGTCGGTTCAGGGTCATCGTAACTTTTCAGCACCAGGGGCTGCGCGGCCAGATGAAAGACATAATCTGGTGCCGTTGTGTCAATCGACCGACGAACCGCGCGGGCATCGCGGATATCCGCAACCTCGTTTTTGGCCATGCGCCCACTCAGTTCCAACTGATCGAACAAGGCTGGGTCGGTCGGAACGTCCACGGAAAAACCATGAACCCGGGCTCCCAACGCCAGGAGCCATTCGCAGAGCCAAGCTCCCTTGAACCCGGTATGCCCGCTGACCCACACCGTCTTGCCCGCAAAGGCGTTCTTGAATCCTGGAAGAGGAACCTTCATATCAGATTGGAATCCAGTCTACGTTCCATGGCCTACCACACTTTCCATGGCGCTTTTCCGCCGGTCCACATCTTGTCGAGCATCTGCTGCTCGCGGTAGGTGTCCATGCACTGCCAGAAGCCATCGTGGGTATAGGCCTTCATCTGGCCGGCAGCGGCCAGGCGTTCCATGGGGGCGCGCTCGAAGACACAGCCGTCGCCTTCATCAAGGTATTGGGCCACTTTTTTGTTCATGACCATAAACCCTCCGTTGATGTACGATTTTTCCTGTTCCGGCTTTTCATGGAAGGCCGTGATGGTCTGGCCGTCCATCGCCAGCTCACCAAAACGCCCTGTCGGACGCACGGCGGTCAAGGTCGCAACGGCGCCGTGTTGCTGGTGAAAACGCACCGATGCTCCAATATCGCTGTCGGTCAAACCGTCGCCGTAGGTGAACAGGAAATCCTCGTCCTGAACGTGAGCCAAGGCACGACGCAACCGCCCGCCGGTCTGCGTTTCCAAGCCGGTTTCCAAGAGAGTCACCGTCCAGTCTTCTTCGTCGTGGGTATTGTGGTAGCGGATCTTCGGATTGCGTCCCAACTGCAACGTGACATCGCTGGTGTTCCACAGGTAGTTGCGGAAGTAATCCTTGATGACCTCCCCCTTGTATCCCAGGCACAGAATGAACTCCTTGTGTCCGTGATGGGCATACAACTTCATGATGTGCCACAGGATGGGACGCCCCCCCACTGGCACCATCGGTTTGGGACGGTACTCCGTCTCCTCCCGAAGGCGTGTGCCCAAGCCTCCACACAGGATGATCACTTTCATGTCCGCCAAGGCTAGCAAAGACGGATTGAGGCGCGAAATGACAAAACGCGCTGAACCCTGACCCCACTCAAAACGCCATCCCGCTATTTCACTCGGAGGGCACCAGTCTGGTCCATGATCAACTCTTGGCCCACTGCAGGAACAACGGCCTCCATGGTCTTGCCTCCCGGCCAACGCACCGAAATCATCCCGCGGTCACTCGCCTTGGCCATCACTTGGACCGCGCTATCCTGTGACCAATACCCCGAACCAGAATGAATCTCCCGCGCTGGCCCCCAATGATCACCTGACTTCAGGCGAATGACCGCTCCCACCCCGTTCGGATTGCCCGGACCGCCCTCCAATCGAATGCGCCAACCTGGCGTGGCCAACCGGTTTCGGTAAAGCCGGCTGGGCGCCCCGTTCTGAGTCACAACCAAGTCGAGGCGACCGTCTCCATCAAAATCGGCCGTCGCCGCGCCGCGTTGTTCGCCATACACCAAGATTCCCGATTCCCGGCCGGACACGGCGCGGAAGGTTCCGTCTCCCTTGCCCGTCAGCAGCAAACCCCGTCCGGCGTCCAAACGCGGCATATCCGGGCGATTCGCAAAAAAGTTCTGGCTCAGGAACAGGTCCTCTTTTCCATCCCCGTTGAAGTCCCCGACATTAACCGCGAATGCGGGAGCCCACTGCGCTTCATCGGGAAGCGCGACCGCTTCAAATCGTCCGCCCCGATTCAAGAAAACGGTGCTGGCAAGCGTGGCCGCTTCCAACACCCGAGCTCGCGCCTTCCTGTCGCCCAGCAGGTCGGCGACGCTGGTATCGGCATACGACCTATAGGTTGGAAATCGTTCCCCGATGCTGGGCAATGCCACCATGAGGTCATCACGCATCCGGGACGGAGCAATATTTGAGCGCGAACGATCAAATTCAGCCTCTATGATATCGACACTTCCGCGATCTTCGAAATCCCCAAAGTAAAGCTGTGCGGGGTGTTCACCGGAGGCGCGATAGGCGCTGTTAAGCCCCCAGTTCCCGGCGGCGATATCCAATCTTCCGTCACCATCAAAATCACCCACGGATAGGCCTGTCCACCACCCCGTGAACGCGTCCAAGCCCCAGTCCCGCGTGACTTCGCGCAAGGCGCCCGCATGATTCTTATATACCCGGATCGGGCCCCACTCGCATGCCAGTATCAGTTCCGGCAGGCCGTCCCCATCCAGGTCTCCCCACACTGCCCCCGAGACCAAGCCAACACTTTCCAGCAACTTGGTATTGGCAACGTCTAATTTGAAACCCTTGCCGTCGCCCCGGTAAACCCGGGATGACGCCGGCTCCGGATAGCGCTCCGCAATCACCCGCCCCCCGACGAAAAGGTCGAGAACACCGTCGCCATCCAAGTCTGCCAGCGCCAGTGCGCCGGGGCTGGAGGCCATGTCGGGCACGGTGCCCACCGATGTTTTTTGGCCAGGATCGAATTGCAACACCGCTGCACGGTTGGTTCGTCCGTCCTCATAGTTCGAGGCCGCCGCCAGCACCGTGCCCCCCCGCCCTTCCGACTTAGGCCATACGAGCAAAGTTCCCAAGTTTCGGGTGAGCGTTTCCGCGAACGCGCCATCGGTATAGGGCGAAAACGATCCGTGACGGTCATTGAGGTAGACCCCCAATTGATCACCCACACCACCTCCTATAACCAGATCCTCCCACCCGTCCCCGTTGAGATCGCCCCACGCCACGCCTGGTCCCAAGCGGCTCAGCTTGCGGGGCAAAAGTGGCTGGCGGTCAAAATCGTTGAAGTCCTTTTGGACATGAAGATGTCCGATCCGTTCCGTGACTTCCTCAAAAATAGCCGGCGGCTTGGCAGGCAGGGTCGAGACATGAGGCGCTGCTGGCTCCGCACCCGATTCCTCGATCTCATAAATCCGATTGGCCAACACCCCGCCGACCGTGCTCCGTCGGCCGCTTCGCCATTCCACCTCCAAGGTCATCGGGGCGGCGGTTTTCCCAGCGGCAAAAGTGACCTCTGGATCCGATCCGGACATATAGCGCCCGCCCGAGATCAAATCCTTGCTCTGTATCGGTTCCGCTCCGTTGAGCAGGCGAATCCGGGCGCCAATACCTTGTATATTTCCCCCGCTGCCCTTCAAGCGAACCGCAACTCGGGGAGCCGACGTATTGTTGCGGTAAAGGCCAGCCAAGCCGTCCAGATTATTCACGATCAAATCGAGGTCTCCGTCGTTATCGAGGTCGGCAACCGCCATCGCATGATGCACTCCGAGAGAATCCGTTCCCCAACTCCCTGTGACCTCCTCAAACCGGTAGTGACCCCGGTTGTGGAACGCGACCACCGGCATGTCCAGGCGCGGATAGTTCGTCGCATTCTGCATTTTCAATCGGATGAACGCCTCGCGCTTGGCGACGGGGTCCTTGATCGCGTCACGCGGACGTTCGTTGGCCTTAATCCTGACACCGGCATCCAAGTCCTGCACATCGCGAAAATGCCCCGCAGTGATTAGAACGTCCTCATAACCGTCCAGGTCCACATCCATGAAGATCGGGCACCACGCCCAGTCGGACGCTTCCAGGCCGGCGAATTGGGCGATCTCGGCAAAGGTACCGTCGCCCCGCGAATGCTGCAGCGTATTCCTCATGAACTGTGGCCGGTTCTCAATAGCCCCCAAAGGCGAAGCCATGGGAGTCTGGGCCAGTATCTGGCGCTTGCGAAGAGCCGGGTCACGGCTAAGCATGTCCACCACCAAAAAATCCACGGAACCATTTCGGTCAAGATCGGCAAAATCGATTCCCATGGAGCTGGCGCTGGTATTGCGGAGCGCCAAGCGGTCTATCATGCGGAAATGCCCTCTTCCGTCATTGATCCAGATCCGATCCGGCGTCCAATAGTCGTTGCATACATAGAGATCCGGGGCTCCGTCGCCGTTGAGGTCCCGAAACATTGCTGTCAGCCCCCAATCCCAGGGTGCGTGCGGCAGGGGGCGCCCATCGTCGCTAAGGAAGGACCCGTCCACCCAGGACACCGGTGTGAACTTGCCGTGGCCGTCATTGAGATAGAGCTGGCTGGGCTCGCCGTATTCCTGCAAGTGCCCGTATAATGTCACCAACCGGTCCTTATACTCGGGGGGGATGACCAGGTGCCCATTCGCCATTTTCAGGTCGACCTCGCCGCGATCCCGGATGTCGTCGGTGCGGTTGTTGCACACGTAGAGGTCCAGCGTGCCATTCCCGTCGATGTCCGCGAGCGCCAGAGTCACGCTGCCGTACGGGCTATGGGTTCCAGCCTGCGCGGTCCACTCACTAAACCTGCCATGCCCGTCATTCAGGTAGCACATGACGCCATCGCCAGTGGTCGCCACCAACAAGTCGAGGTCGCCGTCGCCATCGATGTCTGCGAAGACACTGCCCCGGCAATACTTGTTCGTGCAGACAATTCCAGAGGTTGCGGTAACATCCTGGAAACGAAATCCACCGAGGTTTTTGTAAAGGGTGTTCTGACCGCTGAGGCTGCAAAAATAGAGATCCACCAGCCCATCCCCGTCCATGTCACCCGCGGCCACACCCGACCCATTGGACAACACTCGATTGGCCTCGGCCTCGCGAAAATCCAGGTGGTTGGTGAAGTTCACTCCGGTGGCTTCGGCAGGCAACAGAGTGAACCCGGTTTTCCCTCCGGCAGGCACCGCCAAGTCGGCCCATCGATAACCTGCCGCCGCATGCCATTCGTTGGCCGCCGCCCGCAACACCAAGTGCGACAGCAGTAACGTGAGCCAGCTTACCCGTATCGACATGGCCTTGTTCATGAAACAGACGTCGCCACGGCAAACCCTCCTCCCAGGACGAAACTGCGATGGCTAGGAGAGTAGCATCCCGGCGGAGCCATTCGGGTGTCAAAAACAATCGGCACGGCAGAGACTTGCAGGCGGGGAGTGAATGGCCGATAAGCAGACCCATGACCACGACTCGAACCCAACCATGCCGGACCAAACGGCGGTATCGGTCACTGGGTGCGTTCATTCTTTTGGCAGTCATTGCTTTCGGATGGCAGGGGTGCCGTGAAAGTGGCGGCGAAGGTGACCGATTCATTAAATCGATGAACGCTGGGCGGGCTGCCTACAATTCGGGCGAAGCGTCCGGGGCCGTCCGTTCCTTTACCGAAGCGGTGGGGTTGGATCCCGTTAGCCCGGACGCCCGGCTCAATCTCGCGAATGCCTACCTGTTGGCCAACCAGCCCGCTCCGGCCGTGGAACAAGCGCAGGAAGCACAACGGCTGCAGCCAGGCAACGCGGCGGGGTATTACCTCGAGGGGTGTGGGCTGCTGCGCCAGGGAAGTTTTTCCAATGCTGTCCAGGCTCTTTCAATCGCCAAACAGATCGATCGGACCATCAACCCGGTGAGTTTGCAATTGGGCATGGCTTACCTCGGTTGGGGCAAGATCCCCGAAGCCGTCACGGAACTGGAGGAAGTCGTTGAGTTCGAGAAGGATCATCCCACTGCCCACTACCAATTGAGCCAAGCCTATCTGCGCCAGGGTCGGCGGGACGACGCCCAGCGCGAACTGACGGAGCATCAGCGCGTCAGTGCCGGGAAACCGCAGATTGCCACCGACCCACATAAGTTCGAGCTCTGCAAATATACTGAGATCCATATTCCCATTGTAGTCACCCAGCCGGACACCAGGGGAATTCCCGTACAATTTGTGAATGCCACCTCCACCGCCTTTCCGGCGGGAACAACGGCATTTATAGGTCCGGTGGGAATCTTTGATATCGATCAGCGCGGCTGGAACGACTTGCTCGCGGTGGACGGCCAAGGGGGCTTGGCCCTGCTCTGGAATTCCAACGGGGTGTTTGCCCCGCGTGGCCCGTCCATTCCGTCCGGTGTGGGAAAAATCGCTTCGATCCTCGTGGGCGACCTGCAAAACGACCATTTTGAGGATGCCATCATCCTCGGAGAAAATGGCGCTCAGGTCCTCCGTTTCGCCACCAACGGAAATGCTTTTGATGCTACCGCAATTAGCGGGCTCAGGAACCTGAAAAGCAAATCGGGGGTTCTGGTGGATATCGATTTTATTGGCAAACTGGGACTCCTCGCAGCCGACAGTTCCGACGGCACACTGAGAACCTTTTCCGCCCTCGCCAGCATGGGCACCATGTCTTCCACTCCAGCGGTCTTCCGGGAGAAAAAACCGACCACCAACGCGGTCCCCGCTCCCAAAGGCGTTAGCCAGATTGTCATCGACGATTGGGATAACGATGACTTGATGGACGCCGTGCTGGTCCGTGAAGGCCAGCCACCTTTGCTGTTGCTCAACCGGCGTGGCCAAGGACTCCAAACTGCCACCAATGCGCCCACCTGGCCGGTTTCCAAACGGGTGGCCATGGGTGACCTGGACAATGACCTTCGTACCGATATCGTATTCCTGACCGCCGACTCACTGGAGATTCGACTAAGCGGCCAGAAGGAACCCCAGCGGATCAACGTGAAGGACGACCGGTTAACCCATTGTCGCCTTCTCGACTATGACAATGATGGATGGCTGGACTTGGTTGCTTGGGGGGAAAGGGGACTTCACTGCTGGCGCAATCGAGGCACCCAGGGCTTCGTCGAGACCACCCAGGAGCTGGGATTCAGCACCCTCAGCAACTCCGTATCCGAGATTGCCGCAGCCGATTTCGACCAGGATGGCGACATCGACTTGGTAATCGACCTGGGACCAGCGGGACTTCAGTTCTGGCGCAACAACGCAGCCAACGTAAACGGGCTTCTCAAGTTGCGCCCGATTGGCAATCGCTCCAACGCGAGCGGATTGGGCCTGCGCGTTGAAGTCAACTCCGGGAACTGGCAGACGATTCGGACGGTTGGCTCCCTGCCGTTGGAAATCGGCGTGGGGAAACGCACCAAGGTGGATAATATTATTTCTCGCTGGTTCGACAATCAGTTGGCCGACACTGAGGTCGTGGTCACCCCTGCCGCGGCTCATCCACTGCTGGAGATCGTAACCCAAAACACCGGTTCTTGTCCTTATCTGTATGCCTGGGACGGAAAGCAATTTCGTTTCGTCACGGATATCCTCAGCGCGGCACCCTTGGGACTGCCGGCATTTGAAGGTGTCTATATCCAGGATGATCCCGATGAGTTTGTCCGGTTGGGAGACGAGGCCGGGCTGCCGCTCAAGGACGGCAAGCTTGTCCTCCAGGTCACCGAGGAACTGCGCGAAGCCCTCTACCTGGATTTCGCCCGGCTCGTGGCCGTGGATCATCCGCCAGGACTGGACGTGCAATCGACCAGCAAACTGCTACCCCATCCGCCCTTTGCCCGGCACGGCATTCAGGCCCTCACCCATCGGGTTGCCCTCCAGAAAGCGACCCGCCTGGATGGCACGGACGTGACCGGCAAACTCGCCGCCATTGATGGGCAGCGAGTCGCGGCGCCGGTCCTCCGCGGTCCCCAGATGCGTGGCAACGCGGTGCCCCATGGTTATATCCTCGATTTCGGTTCATTGGATGTCTCGAAACACTGGGTATTGGCGCTCACCGGTTGGCTTCGTTTCGGAGGCGGCATGGGCAACATGGCTGCTTCCCACGATCCCGAAGCTCCCTATCCATTTCCGGTCCTGGAATCTTCGGTGAACGGCACTCAATGGCAAAAAGTGCCAGTCGAGGTCGGAACACCCGCCGGCAAAACCAAGACGATACTCACCGACCTGCAAGGCCAATTACCGGTGGGTACCCGGTATTTGCGATTGACGGAAGCCTTCGATCTTTATTGGGACTGCGCCGAGCTTTGGGAGGCAGCGGATTCCACCTCGTTCAAGCAGCTCGTCGCGGAGCCCACCAGCACTCACCTACATTGGCGAGGCTATAGCCCCAATGCCGACCTGCCCTTCGAAGAACCGCTGACGCCTGATTACCAACGCGTGCAGCAAAAACCCTGGTGGAAAATCACACCGACAGGCTGGGCCACCCGCTACGGTGAAGTCTCGGAACTGGTCAAGGACAAGGACAGTGGAGTCGCCATTATTACCGGCGGCGACGAACTCACGCTCAGCTTTGATCCCGGCGGCCTGCCCGCGAAACCAGAAGGATGGACCCGCACCTACTTCTTTTGGAGCGTAGGCTGGGACAAAGACTCCGACTATCACGTGGCCACCGGTGACCGTATCGATCCCCTTCCCTGGCATGGGTTGGACGCCCAGGCTTATGGAAAACAGCCCCGTCCCGAACTGCCCAGCGACAGCCTCCACACCCGGTATAATACCCGGTGGGTTGGCCCCCTTACGCTCGCCCGGGAAATCGATCGACGCGGGGTGAAATAGGGAACCTGGATCGCCTTATCCTGCCGAGGCGCCCTTGACGTCCACGCAGACGACGTCCCCCTTGGCGTTGCGAACGTAGATCTTGCCGTTCGACAGCACCGGCGCGGTCCAGATCTTGCCCCCGGTCACCTGGGCGCGGGTGATCTCCTTATACGCGGTGGGGGTCGCTTCCGCGATGATCAACTCACCCTTGCCCGTGATCCAGATCAACTTCCCGTCCGCAGCCGCCAGCGAACCGGTGGAGGCGGTGGAGGATGACCAGAGCACCTTGCCGGTCGCCATGTCGAGGCACTTCAACCTCGAATCGTTGTCACCCGCGGAACCGTCGATGCCATAAATATAATTGCCGATCGCGATCGGCGTGACGAAGTGGGCGCGGATTTCCTTGTTCATCCACACCTGCTTCGCTTTCCCATCCTTGATCTCCAGCAGGGCGTTGCCCGACCCGTATCCGGAGGAGATATAGACCCTGTTTCCCGACACGATGGGATCGGCGGCGTTGACCTCATATTCGGTCTTCCAGGGACTCCGCCACAACTGCTTGCCCGAAGCCGGGTCCACCGCCATTACGTCATTCGCGGAAAAGAGCACAATCACCCGGTGACCGTCGATCTGCGCTGGGAAGGGGGTGCTATAGCCACCCGGTGTTTTCGCGCTTTGCCACACTTCCTTCCCGGTGTCCTTGTCGAGCGCGAGCCCGGCGTCGCCCACGTTCAGAATGACCCGTTTGCCTTCCACATGGGCCGACCCCGCGAAACCCCAGGTCGGAATTTCCATTCCGAGCTCAGTCGCAACATTGCGGTGCCAGAGTTCTTTCCCGTCCGCAGCATTCAGGCAGTAAACCAAGCCGTGTTTGCTCACCGCATAGACCCGTCCTCCGTCAACGGTCGGCGTGGCGCTCGGGCCGCCATCATAGTATTTGGGATCCAGTTCCTCGTCGTACGCAAACTTCCAAAGCTCGACTCCGGAGATCGCGTCGAGGCAGTAAACCGACTCCTTGCCCTTCTTTTGCCCATCGTGGCCGACCGTAAAAAGATGGCCGTCAGCCACGGTCATGGAGGCAAAGCCGATGCCCACATTCTTTTTCCACAACTGCTTGGGCTGGCCGCCCGGCCAGTCACCCAGCCAATTCTTTTCGGTGGAAATGCCGTCGAAACCCGTGCCCCGATAGCGAGGCCAATCGGCGCCTCTCATAGCGGTGACTCCAAGAACCGCCGTTAGCGCCAGGGAAAGGGTCGTACTTTGCCTCATAGGTGCGCTAAAATAGCCTGAACCGGCGGAGCGTCAACCATCCGGGCAGGCTATAGTGTGTGGCCCATCTTCTCTTTCTTGGTCTTGAGGTAACGCTCATTGTGTGGATTGGGGCGGATACGTATGGGCAATTGCTCAACGATTTCCAACCCGTAGCCCTGCAGACCCACCACCTTTTTGGGATTGTTGGTCAGCAAACGGATCGTCTTCAACCCCAGGTCACAGAGCATCTGGGCGCCAACGCCGTAATCCCGCAGGTCCATCGAGAACCCCAGACGCAGGTTCGCTTCCACGGTGTCCAAGCCCTGTTCCTGTAACTTGTAGGCATGGATCTTGGCCGACAGGCCGATTCCGCGGCCTTCCTGCCGCATGTACAGAATCACCCCCGCGCCTTCCTCTTCAATGCGCTTCATCGCCGCGTGCAACTGGGGACCGCAATCGCAACGACGCGAACCGAAAACATCCCCCGTCAGGCACTCACTGTGTACCCGGACCAACACCCCCTTGGTCTGTTTCGTAACGTCACCCTTGACCAAGGCCAAATGCTGCTGCCCGTCGATCTTGGAGTTGTACAGGTGCAGGTTAAACTCGCCGTAATCCGTAGGCATCTTGATTGTTTCGATTCGTTCTATCAGCCGTTCCGACGAACGCCGGAACTCGATCAGTGCCGCAATCGAACAGATTTTCAGCCCGTGTTTCTTGGAAAACCGCTGCAGCTCGGGAAGACGCGCCATCGAACCGTCATCGCTCATGATCTCGCAGATCACCCCCGCTGGCCGACATCCCGCCAAGGTCACCAAATCGACCGCCGCTTCCGTGTGGCCCGCGCGTCGCAGAACACCGCCCGCTTTGGCCCGCAACGGAAAGATGTGACCCGGCCGGACGAGATCGTCAGGAGTCGCCGTCGGATTGGCCATGACCTGGATGGTTCGGGCACGATCCGCCGCACTGATGCCGGTGGTGATACCCTTGGCCGCGTCGACGCTGACTTGGAAATCGGTCTTAAACGAATCCTCATTGCGGGCCACCATCACGGACACCCCCACCTGCCGCAAACGGTCCTCGGTGGTGGGTACACAAATCAGCCCGCGCCCGTATTTGGCCATGAAGTTGATCGCGGCAGGCGTCGCTTTTTCCGCCGCCATGATCAAGTCACCTTCATTCTCCCGGTCGGCATCATCCACCACGATCACCATGCGGCCCCGCCGCAGATCCGACAGGACTGCCGGGATTTCGTCGAACACCGTCTTCTTGGTCGCCACAGCGCCAGATTGGCACGCATCCGGCCGTCCGCCAAAAAAGAAATGGAGCAGGAACGAGCCTGCCGCTCAATAGGCCAAGACCAATTCCAGGTTACTTATCACTTCTGGCTGCCTTCAGGAACCGCCGCCACCCGACACCACCCGTAATAAATCCCGCAAAGGCTATCGCCACCCAAGTGCTGGATTCGGGAATCGTCGAGTAGATCCATTGCGAGTTGGCCGAAAGCCGGGAAGACAGCCAGAACGACGGAACGTCCGTTGACTGGTCGGCGACGATCAGGTTGTTGTTGGGGCTGCCAGCCGTATAGAGACCTCCCACATCGAAAACGGCGGCGTTAAAATCCTGCGTGCTCGTGGAATTCGTCCGAAATGGGGATTCCACGGCATAAGTAATGCCCGCCAATTGCCAGGTCCCACCGACATTGATAAATGCCGGCCCACCACTATCGCCCGAGGCGACGGTGGCGATATCGGCTCCGCCACTACGGTCGAGAAAGGAATAAAGAGTCTGTCCTATGGCGGCGCTCGGGGTAAATACCCCGGCGAAAACGTTCGTCCCCCACCGGGTTACGCCGCTCTGGCTGGTGTTCCAAAGCCAGCCTCGCAGATTGTCGGCATCGGTCGCCCCAGGCAGGCGGAACTCGGCACCCCGGCTCGCCCCGCGCCCAAAAAAGACCATGTCGTAGAGACCTTCCTGGCTGCCCGTATAAAGAGGCGCGTAGTACGGCAGCGTGCCGCTCACCGTCCAGATTGCCAGGTCATTGTTGCCCGTCGTCGCGACCGACGTCGTGGTATAGGTGACGCCATTGAAAACAAATGAATCGCCCACGTTGCCGCCGACATGCTTGGCCTCGATGAACTGGTGGGGTGAGATCGGCGTACCAATCACGCCGTCAAAGATACCGAGGTACTGCCAGCCACTGTCAGTTAGATTGCCAGTCGGCGCGGTGGTGTTTTTCGCGGGATCGCCCGAATTGGCAAAGACCACCGCCTGTGTCACCAACGGGAAGGCCGTGAGAAACCAGGTTCCCACTAAAGCCAAGCCCCATCTCGACGAGGTGTTCATGGCCCTAGCAACGCACAATTGGGGAATTTTTCCAACGGGGAATCACCGGCACATACTTCTCCTTACTCCCATTCGTCCCACTTCACTCCCCTTTTCACCGCCAGAACGGCAACGACCCTTTCTTGATTCCCGCCCAGGCGAGGATGGCCAACCCGACGGGTGTTCCCGTAACCGAAAACGGCACCGCCGCCACAATCCCGAGAAAAAGAGCCTTTACCAAGGCCATCCCGACACTGTCTTTCCGAAGCCGCCGCTGGATCAGGAAGGTGGGCACGAAAACCGTGATGAAACACGCCGGTATCGTCAGGATCCAATCGACGATAGCGAAGTCGGCCAACCCCCACAGATTGTCCACCACCAAAAGCAAAGCGGCGGCGGCGGGATGAACGGGCACCGGGGACGCCGGAACTGGCGACGTCGCGTCAGCAACAACCTCCATCGGCACTACCGGTGGACTGCTTTGCGGAAATAACGATGGCGGGCGTTCAGGCATGCCAAGCTGGAATGTCGCTGTGCGCCCGCCATTAATCAAGGGGTGCTCCCCCGGAGGAACTAGGAGTTATTGTCCCAGCCGTAATAGAGCGGGCGAATTTCGCGGCCCTGGCCGTCATGGACCTTGCGGGTCGCTTCGTCGAAATAGCACATCACCCCCAGCCGCTCGGAAGTCTCGGCGAGGGAGATGACAGTCTGGACCCGTACCGCCAGATCGATGTTGGCGTTCGGTTGCTTGTTCGTTCGAATGGAATCGAAGAAGTTCCGATGATGCGCCGAAATCGACTCCGCTGCGAACGCCTCGCTGGTGGTGGCTTCGATTTCCTCGGCGTAGGGGCGTTCAGGATTCAACTGGACCTTGTTGCCGCCCATATCCAGCGAGGCCTTGTGCCCGCGAATACGCTCCTGGGTACCCAATTCGTTCACCGTGCTGGACGTGATATGCATCACGTAGCCGCTGGGAAACTCTGCGATTAACTGCACGATTTCCGGCACATCGCGTTCGTATTTGGTGATCTCGGCCGGCTTGCGCCCGTCCTTGCGCAGGTCGGTGTGGAAAGCCTTGCTTCCGACACACGCCACCCGGCGCGGAAATTCGGGATTGCCGGTCGCCAGCATATAAGGATGGAGCTTGTGCGGAAACAAGTCGCCAAGGAGGCCCGAGCAATAGGGGAAGTACTTGCGCCAGCGGAAATAGTGATCGGCATCGAAGGGTCGGCGGGCCTTGATCTGTTCACCCAGCCACATGTTCCAGTCGGTGTCGGCAGGAGTGCACCAATCCTGGATCGTATAGTTCCACTCGCCCCAGGGGGCATTGCGCATATAGGAACCCTGCAACATGACGGTCTGCCCGATCTTGCCGGCCCGGATCCATTCCGCCGCCTTGTGCCACTTCTTGTCGGAACAGCCCTGCGAACCAACCTGGAGAATCTTGCCCGTCCGCTTGACGGTATCGTGAATTTGGAACGCCTCCGAAAGATAGCGGGTCATCGGCTTTTCCACGTAAACGTTCTTGCCGGCCTCCATGGCTTCGCAGCTCACCTTCGTGTGCCAGTGATCGACCGTGGCGCAAAAAACGACATCGATGTCCTTCCGTTCCAGCAAGCGCCGGAAGTCCGCGTAACCGTCAGGCCGCCCGCCCCCGCCCTTGTCGACCTTATTAATATTGTCGGCCACGCGGTGTTTGGAGACGTCACAGATGGCCGCCAGGGCCAGATTATGTTCGGTCCGTTTCTCGACGGCGGTGCCCACGTGGGCTCCCGAGCCTTGCCCCCCCACGCCAACGAACCCGCAGACAATGCGGTCATTGGCGCCAATCACCCGTCCCGCATAGGGGGCGGCCATCTTGGTCATGGGTGCAGAAGTGGCGGTGGCTCCGTCGGTCGCACAGCCCGCGAGGATTCCAGCGATGCCGCCGGCGGCGGCAGATCGCTTGAGAAACTCGCGGCGGGAAGGATCGGCAACAAGAGGTGATTTTGGCGATTCGTTCGAAGACATGGATTCTCCGGGTGTTGAAATTACGGTGCTTTGTGGGACGCAGCCTACGCGCCTCCTATTCGAGTGCAAGCCATGACGACACATCAATCTTGCGGTTCGCTGCCCAGGCGTGCAACAAAACGCCATGCACCCGTTCCATGTCCCGCGCCGGGCCTTCCTGCGCCGTTGCGCCGTTATTTCCGCCAGCGCCGCCCTGCCGGCCTGGGTGGCGAAAGCCGCGGGTGAAACCGTCAAAGTGACCAAACCCACGTCACCCAATAGCCGTCTGGGCATTGGCTTGGTAGGATGCGGCGGCATGGGGATGTATGATTTATCGGACGCCGCCAAGCTCGGAGAGGTCGCGGCTCTTTGCGATGTGGATGCCAGCCACCTGGCCGCGGCCGCTCAAAAATATCCTGGAGCAGCACAGTTCCACGACTTCCGTCAACTCGTGCGACATCCGGGCGTGGACATAGTGATCAATGGAACCCCGGATCACTGGCACACACTTATCAATCTGGCAGCACTGCGTGCGGGCAAAGACGTCTATAGCGAAAAACCGCTCACGCTGACGATCGACGAAGGGAAACGACTGGTCAAAGAGGTCACCCAGCGAAACCGAATTCTCCAGACCGGTTCCCAGCAACGCAGCGATCTGCGTTTTCAATACGCCATCTGGCTCGTACGCCAGGGCCGGATCGGCCGACTCCAGCACATCGTCAGCTCACTGCCGAGCGGTCGGCAGGGCGGACCTTTTGGCGTCAAACCCGTTCCCGATGGCTTCGACTGGGATTTCTGGCAGGGACAGACGGCCTCCCAAGCGTACGTACCGGAGCGCGGGCACGGCAACTTTCGCTATTGGTGGGACTACAGTGAAGGCACCCTGACCGACTGGGGTGCCCATCACAATGACGTGGTCCTGTGGGGTTTGGGACTGGACCACAGTGGCCCCGTCGCCATTGAAGCCAAGTCCCTCAAGGATCCAATTCCGGGCGGCTTCTCGTTCCCCAGCCTCTATCGGGTGGAATACCGCTATGGTATTGGTGTCACCCACACCTGCCAAACAGTCGAAAGCGAAGATCCGTCTGGCACCACTGTGGGGAAAACACCCGAAGGACAACTGCCCAATGGCGTCCGCTTCGAAGGTTCGGAGGGATGGCTCTTCATTTCGCGTGGCAAACTCGAAGCCAGTCACCCCGAGATTCTCCAAGACCCAGCCGCCAAGGCTGATTTTGGTCCCGCCCACGCCAACCACGTTGCCAACTTCGTCGACTGCGTTCGCACCCGCAAGAAACCGAATGCCCACGTGGAAATCGGACATCGGGCGGTGAGCGTCTGCCATCTGGGAGCCATCGCGTTGCGTCTGGGACGTCCACTAAAGTGGGACCCCGATCACGAGACCTTCCCCGGCGATGCGGAAGCCACGCGCTATTTGGCCCGGGCGCAACGCGCCCCCTACAACTACAATTTCGTCGCCTAGCGCCACGCGCCACCTTAGTTTTTGGCCGCATGGCTATTGGGTCTTCTGAACAACCCGCGCGGTTTGCCTCCACCCACTGGAGTGTGGTGGCGGCAGCGGCCGAGAGCAAAGCTCCCGGTGGCGCGGAAGCGTTGGAACGCCTGTGTGCTGCCTACTGGTATCCCCTCTACGCCTTCCTGCGGAGAAAGGGTCATTCGGCCGAGGAAGCCGAAGACCTGACTCAAAGCTTTTTTGCGGAACGGGTCGTCACTCGCCGTGCGTTGCAGGAACTCTCACCGGAAAAAGGCAAATTCCGCACTTGGTTGCTCACCTGCCTCAATAACCACGTCGCCCACGAACGGCAACGCGACGCCGCCAAGAAACGGGGCGGCGACGTTATCCATGTTCCCCTTGAACTGCCCGACCTGGGCGAAGCCGAAGGACGCTACCAGGCCGAGCCATTCCACAACCTCAATCCCGAAAAACTGTACGAACGCGCCTGGGCTCTGGCGTTGCTGGACCACGCCCATGAGGAGCTCCAGTCTAGTTATATAAAGTCGGGCCGGGGCGATTTGTTCCAGGCCCTGCGGGGATTCCTGCCGGGCGCGAATGGCTCGCGCCCCCACGCGGAAGTCGCCAAGGAACTGGGCAAGAGCGAGGACTCGGTCAAGATGGCCGTCAGCCGGTTCCGCCAGGAATTCGGCCGGGTGCTCCGCTCCCAGATCCAAAAGACCGTGGCCGATGAACGGCAGGCAGAGGAAGAATTGCGAGACCTGATCGCCGCCGTGGGAGCCACCAACTAATCCCTAATAAGTCGGCAACCGCCGTGACGCCGACACCCTAGTGCCGCCCGTCGTCCTGGTTCTTTAGTTCGGCCAGGATAAAATCGACCGTGCGCCCGACCGCACCCTGGTTCTGCTTCACTACATTGCGGGCGCGTGTGCCGTATTCCTGCCGCAACTGTTGGCTCGCCAGCAAATCAGTCAGGGCCTTCTCCAAGCCGGCAGCGTCCTTGACCTGGATTAGCGCGTTTTGCTCATTAAACCGCGCCATGATGTCCGGGAAATTCTGCATATTGGGCCCGACGACCACGGGACGCCCCAAGGCCGCTGGCTCAATGGGATTCTGTCCCCCTTCCGCCGTCAGACTTTTGCCCACAAAAACCAAATCCGCCGCTTGGTAGAAGAACCGCAATTCGCCGGTGGTATTGACCAGCAGGCAGTCCAAAGACCCAGGGGCGCATCGGGTTAACGCCGTGACTTCCGTCCGGCAAAGGTGCCTCACGCCAACACTCTTGAGCAGGTTCGAAACCTCTCCGCCGCGTTCATGATGCCGCGGCACCAACACCAGAAACAGGTTGGGGAACCGGCTGCGAAGTTTTAAGACCAAATGCGCCAGTATTTCTTCCTCGCCGTCATGGGTGCTGCCCGCCACGAGGACCAGCGTCTCTTCGGTAACACCCAGATGTCCAAGAATAGTGCCCGCGTCCGTCAACCGTCGATCCTCAAGGACGGCGGAATCGAACTTAAGATTTCCCACCGCGTGGACCGCCTCAGGCCGGCAACCCAAGCCGACCATAGTTTCAGCATCCGCTTCCGTCTGCACGCCCACCCCCGCAAAACCCGCAAAGATGTCCCGGAAAAGAAACCCGAAACGGCGGTATCCCCGGGCAGACCTCTGGGACATGCGCGCGTTGACCAAGAAATGCGGAATCGATTTGCGGCGGAGGTACCACAGGAAGTTCGGCCAGATTTCCGCTTCCACCAACACCACGGCACTGGGGCGAATCACCCAGATGGCCCGTTGCACAAATTGTCGTCGATCGATGGGATAATAAATGCAGGAAACCTGTGATGGCATCCGCTTGCGCAACTCCGCCATGCCCGTCGAAGTCGTGGTGGAAACCACCACTTTGAAGTTCGGCAGGTGGGGCTCGATTTCCCGGATGAGCCGCATGCAGAGATTCACCTCACCGACGCTCACAGCGTGAAACCAGATGACGTCCCGGTTCGTGAGAGCCTGTTTCAGCCGTGAATCGTATTTCCCGAAGCGTTCACTGAATCCCGCCCGCCACCTGCCCCGGCGCACCATTTTCAACAAATAGTGCGGCGACGACACGAGGAGGCCGATATTAAACAGGACGTTGTAAAGCCAGCGTATCACTTAGTTAACCCGGATCCAACCGCTCCGGGAGCGCGAGGAGAGACGCGCGATTGTTTGGCGAAGGTTACGAATTCTTTTCAAAATAACCGGTCCGAACTGGCAGGCTCGTCGATTACTGAGATGAATGTTATCCTAATTCAGTGACTCTACGAAGCGAGCCACCACCCATTGCAACAAGCCCAGCCGCAGCCAGTTAAATCAGTCGAAGCTAGGCGAGCGTACGATTTACCGGAGTTCCCCGGAGAGATTGAACTTCGACCGCCAAAGCGGAGACGGTGCGCGATAAATTGGCGTTATCTTCCTCCAACTGGCGGATTCGTTCTTCGCGCATCAAACGGTCCCGCAACCACACGAAACCAGGATTGTTTGACGAATGTTCCTCCAATTGTTTCAAAAACGATTCCCGACCCACCCGTAATCCGGCCAAAACCTTTTCCAATGGCTGGCCATTTACGATGTCGGTATGCGCCTGCCGTAAGCGTCGGACGGCAAGGGCTGACGAATCCTCAGGAGCAAAAGCGGCTGAACTGATGCGCGGAGATTTCTGCTCTGGCGCCAACTCCGGGCGCTCAATGCTAAACTCGATCCGTTTCCAAATGTTGTTGAGCCGCCGGCTGTTCGAGCGCAATCCGATGACGCCCCGCCAAAAACTCCGTTCCACCCGCTTCAGAGCATCCACCTCACCCATGATGGCCGTGGCCTCACGCCCGGAGGAAATGCGACCCATCTGCTCAATCAGGTCGATATCGAGCGAGAAGAGCTCCCGGTTAATGATCCAAGTCACCCAACCGAGCGGTCGGCGCGTTGGGAGCATGCTCCGAAAGAAGAGATTGCGGACAAAACTGCCCTCGTTGCACCCGTAATAGGCACAGTAGGCATCTTTGAAATTATGGAAGCTCTTGTTGGGTGACGACATTTCGAAGCTCTCCGCCAAACGTTGTTAATTTCCTATTGGATAATGGGTTTGTCAACGGTGGACGATCCTCACTGGCTCAATCGATACAGTGTTTCCCCGCTTTTGGGTACCAGCAAAATCCCCTCATCCTCCCGATTGGCATAGTCTTCCAACCGCAGGGACCGCCAGTCGCGCCAGCCCAAGTTGATCTCGCGGCAGACTTCCTCGGGAATTCCCGTAGCGAGTGTCACCTTAGCCCTAGCTTGCTCCACGCCATTCTCAAAGGTGCCCAAACCGAAAACATGGGTGCTGTGGGCCAGCGTGCCCCACGGGAAGTCCTTGAATTGGTCCCATTGCTTCAGGAAATAGTCACGGCAATGGTAGCCCACCTGCCGGATCAGCTTGCCATGGGTCACGCTGATTTCATGCAGGTGCGGGGCGTAAATGATGAGTTCGCCACCCGGAGCCAGAACCGGCTCCAGCTTGTACATGCACTTGGCCCCCACCCAAAGCTCATCGTACATCGGCGGCGCGCAGCTCACGATCGTATGGAAATCGTGAGTCTTCCACACGATGTGAGTCTGGGCTGAAAGATCGGCCGCGTGATCCCAAGCCGTTTCTGGGGTACCCGCAAACAGGCCGCGTAGCCCGTTTCCCTTGACCACCAAGGCGAAGCACAACTTGGGAATCCCGATCATCGCTCCCGCCCGATCCACCACCCGTCGGACCGGCGTCCATTTGTGCCCAATGACTCCCATGGTGGTAATGACCGCTCCCAGCCAGTGGAAAAAATTCAGGATCTCGGGTCCGCTCACGCCCGGAAAGAGGTACTTGTTACCGCCACTGAACCCGACCACTTCATGTGGAAACACCGGGCCGATGATCATGATCTCATCGTAGTCAAAGACTCGCTTATTGATCGAAACCGGCACGTCCATCGCAAACAATCCATCCGAGAGTTTGCTGATTTCGTCTGCTGGAATGTGTCCCAACGGCTTGAGCGCCGCCGGGTTATCCCATTCGTGGTTGAAGAAACGGACTTGGCCATATTCCACCAATCGTTCTTCCGGGGTTATCTCCAGCCGTTGGCAAATGGCCTCGTCACTCATGGGCGGGTGAGTGCCCAAGGCCACCAAGATATCAAGAGCCGAGACCACCGATCCAAGATGCCGATGCAACGCCTTGAAAACCAAGCCAATCGGCGCGGTTCGCGTATTATCGGGAATGATCAACACGACCCGCTGGCCGCGAAAGCGATCACGGGGGCAGGCCTTTTCTACGATCTGGGTGACCGCCTCGGCAGGGAGCAGTGCTCCCGCCTCGGCTACGGCCGAAAGTAGTTCACGGTTCGAAGAATCCATCGAAGGCAGGCCGCACACTCCAAGGGTCGATCCAGAGCGCACTGCCGATCCAAGCTCCTAGCACAGACTTCAATACGTGGCGAGCATTTGGATGCCTGCGTGGAAAACCGGCTCGGTTAAAACAAAACTGCCGCCGAAAGCTCCTGGGAGCCACTCGGCGGCAGTCAAGAAAGTGTATTTAACCTA
>DATJII010000357.1:0-6767 GCA_035493435.1 Candidatus Limnocylindria bacterium
GCAGCCGGGCGACGAGATGCCGCCGATCCGGGTGCTGGCGGAGGAACTCACCATCAATCCCAATACGGTCGCGCGGGCGTACCTCGAACTGGAGCGGGCGGGAATCGTGTACAAAAAGCACGGAAGCGGCACTTATGTCGCGGAGGTGCGGTCCCTGCTGCCGCGACGGGAAAAGGTGCGGATCCTGACCAAGCGGGCGGATACCTTGCTCACCGAGGCCCTTCATCTCGGGATCGATTTCGACGAGGTCGTCGAATTGTTGCGCGAACGTCACGAAACGATGAAATCCCAGCCCTCCGCATGAACTTTCCCTCTCCATCCTCTTCGGATTCAGTCATTGCGGTCAACGAACTCACCTGCCGTTTCGGGACCAAGGTCGCCTTGGACGCGTTGTCGCTGTACGTACCCCGGGGGGCGGTCTTTGGGTTGGTCGGCGAAAACGGCGCGGGCAAGACCACGTTGATCAAGCATTTGCTGGGTTTGTTGACCCCGGCGGGTGGGCAGGTCCGGGTCTTCGGGCTCGATCCCATTCACGATTCACCGGCGGTGTTGGCCCGGCTCGGTTATCTTTCCGAGCATCGGGAACTGCCCCAATGGATGCGGGTGGACGAACTGCTCCGGTTCACCTCCGCATTCTATCCGGGTTGGGACAAACAGTACGCCGAACAATTGCGGGAACAGTTCCATCTCGATCCGGCGGCGCGAGTCAAGACGCTGTCCCAAGGCCAGCAAGCGAAAGCTGGATTGGTGGTGGCCTTGGGGCACCGGCCGGAATTGTTGATCCTGGACGAACCTAGCACCGGGCTTGATCCGGTGGTGCGCAAAGACATATTGGAGGCCATCATCCATACGATCGGGGAGGAAGGGCGTTCGGTGCTGTTTTCCTCGCATCTCCTCGACGAGATCGAACGGGTCTCGGACCAGATCGGAATGGTTCGCCAGGGCAAAATGGTGTTGCACGGCCCGTTGGACGGGGTGAAGCAATCCCACCGCTGGTTGTTGATGCGCTTCTCGCAGCCGCTCGCCAAAGCCCCGACGATCCCCGGTGCCTTGGCGGTGAACGGCTTGGGACGTGAATGGCGGATTTTATGCAATGGATCGCCGACGAACTGGACAGCGGTCGCCGCCAGCCTGGGTGCGGAGATATTGGAAGAAAAGACCCCGACGTTGGACGAGATCTTCGTCGCCCGGGTGAAGGGAGTGGGTGCGCCATGAAACCTTATCTTATGAGTCTGCGGTCGCGGCGTCCGGAGGGGGCACTCATGTGGTATTTCTGGCGCGTGAACCGCCTGGCAATAGCGTGCTTGATCATGGTGTGGGTTCTTGCTGCCGGTGCGGCGCTTATTTTCCGTGCCCGATTCCAGGCCGAAGACCTGGCGATGACAGCCTTTCACGTAACGTTCGCCTTGTCCTTGGTCGCGATTTTTGCCTTGGTCGCGATTACCGAGAACAGCCAACGGGGGCGGTCCGCGGGGTTTCCGGCACACTTGTTTACCTTGCCCGTACCGACCTGGGGGTTGGTCACGTGGCCCATGGCGGCGGCGGTTACACTGGTGCTGACCGCCTATGCTGCATGGGCCAAGGCAGTCTACGGTCCCTTGGGTGTGGTGATGCCCGTAGGATGGCCATCATTATATCTGGGAGTGGCAGTCGTCTGCTTTTTATCGACGGTGTGGTCTCTTTCCGAACATCGATTGATACGCTTGGCGGTTTTGGGGTTGGGTGGGACGATCCTGCCTGTAGCCTGGAATTTCTTCCGCGAAGGTGCGGCAGAGTTTTATGCTGTGCACGACGCGGAAGGAGCTTTTTTGGTGCCGTTTCGGAGGTGGTTGCTGTGCGGATGGGCGGTATTGGGAGTCGTGGGCTATGTAGTCGCCATCCATATGATGGGGCGGCAGCGGCATGGTCAACAGCCTACTGGCTTTAATATCCTTCGGCTGGTGGAATGGATTCCCCGGGTGATGACTCGTCCGGTGCGGCAGTTTCGTTCGCCCAGCCGAGCGCTCGACTGGATGGAATGGAGTCGGCAGGGATTTCTCCTGCCGGCGGTCATCGTCACCCTCTTGATTCCTATTATGGTGGTGTCGGCATTCAATTCCCCGATTACGACCGAGATGACGGGCATCACCTTGGGGTGGATAGCGTTCGCTCCGTTTGCCATGGCGTGGGGGATGGGCAAGGGGTGGGGAAAATTAGATTTGTGGGCCAAGGAACCTTCCTTTCCGGCATTCCACGCGGCCCGGCCGGTGGCGAATGAAGATTGGATTACCGCAAAACTGCGTATAGCTTGGCGTAGCGCCTGGGTAACCTGGACGATCATTATCGTGGTTGTCCCGGTATGGCTAAGCCTGTTTTGCGAATACCAGCCGATGCTGACTTTCTTTCACGTCGTCGCACTGCATGACACCACGACGCATATGCTGGCCCTGGGTGTATTAGGGGTGGCTTCAGTGCTATTGCTGACGTGGCGCCTGCTGGTGGTGAGTCTTTATGTTGGTTTGAGCGGCAGCCGATGGCTTTTAAATATCTCCACTTGCTCGGTTTTCGGTTTCGCTTTCTCGGGTTTCCTGGTTGGGCTTTGGCTCTCGCAAAGACCCGGTCGATTCGATCTCGGGGAGGTGGTGCCCTTTCCGTGGTTCCTAGGTGTCGCGGTGGCGGTATTGGTGGCGAAAACGGCGGCCACGGTGTGGTTCACCCGCCGGGCGTTGCTGGCGGGTCTGGTCTCACTTCGCGGGGTGGCGGTCTACGCGGCAATCTGGTTGGGTGGCACGGCCTTGTTCCTGGGTTTTACCGCAGTGCTATTTCCGTTGCCGGGAAATATTGGCCGAAGCCTTTCGTTGTTGGCCCTTTTTGGTATGCCGATGCTTCGTATGTCGTTGGCACCGTTTGCGGTCGCGAGGAATCATCATGGGAGGCTGCCTGCGTTTGGAAGGGATCGGCTGACCGCGTCGCAGGACGGTCCACAAGGACGAAAGCTTTCGATCGTGGGCCTTTGTGCCTTTGCGGCGGGTGCGCTGGGGATGCATGAGATCCATCGGGTTTTGGCCCCGGCGCCAATCGCCGCGGAAGCGGTTGTGGCGAATCGGGAAGCGGAGCGGATTCGCGAGAATATCGCCACGAGAGAACCCGTCCGCACCGCCGACAGTTCCGAGGCGCTCGAACTGGCCCGCCTGCGAGCGCAGGTGGCTGGGTTGCGAGCGCAAGTGGTCATAAGTAAGCAGTCCGTACGCGTCCGATCGGCCCCCGTTTCGATGCCCACCAGCGTCCTGGATGCCAGCGCGGAGGTGACGGTCCTGGCGAGGCATCCGAGCGAGACCTGGGCCGACGCCGGTTATGCGTCACCCGCGGACGCGTTGCAAACCCATTGGTGGGCGATTCGTTCAGGCGACATCGCAAAATTCAAGGACTCGGTACTTATATCCGACACGCTGCGCGCCACGATCGATAAATCGTTTCCCGTGGAATTGCGGTTTGGGCGTTCCATTGAGGAGGGGCTCATGATGCCCGCGCAGGCGCAGGATCGGGACCGGGGATTCGCGGGTTATAATATAATCGACCAGCAGGTGGTCTCGGACGGGGAGGTGGACCTGGACGTCGAAACACAATTCAAGTCGGGAGAATCGGAACGCCAGAAATGGAAATTCGTCAAAATCGACGGGCAATGGCGCCAATGGATTGATGAGGAATTTGTGGGGGTGGCGAGGCCGTGAAACTCAAGAACTGGTACGTGTCAGGATCGGTCGGCTCAGGCTTCGATTCGTCTGCATTTTCTCGGAACGAAGCCTCCGACCGGTAGCAGGGTTCGACGGAGTCTCTCCCTACCGGGCTTTTGGATGCCTTGGGGTTCGTCTTGATCGACGATGATTGCCTCGGCTTTTGGGGTAGTACGGATGTTCCTGTAGTGCCTACATGGCGGCATTTTCGACCTTGGAAAATGCGCCCCTTTGAATTGCCCGCCACGCGTTGCTGGACATCGGCTTGCTGGACGATAGCCTTTCGCCAGCATGTGTCCCGGCAATCATTGGTTGGTGCGGATTCTGAGCCCCTTGGGCTTCGTTCTCTCCCTTAGTGTTAGTGCCACCGAATTGACGCCGCCTGGTTTCCGGCCGCTACCCCCTGGAGTCCATGCGCTCGTCGGTGCACGGGTCGTTCCATCTCCAGGCACGGTCTTTTCCAATGCGACGGTGGTCATCCGCGATGGATTGATTGCGGCGGTCGGCCCCCAAACGGACATTTCGCCGCCGCCCGAAGCCCGGATTTGGGATGCCAGCGGGATGACCATCTATCCGGGATTGATCGATCCCTACCTGGCAGTGGGCGGCAAGGATTCCGCCAAAGGTGGCGAAGAGGAAGGACTCAGGGGATCGGCGCCTTTTACGGCTGCTGGACATCGTTTTTATGGCGTGGCAGGGCAGGAGCGGGATCCAGGAAGTCCAGGGCCCGGTTATGAGATCCCTGGGATCACACCGGAGCGCCGGATTGCGGCGGGTTTCAATCCGGACGTCAAAGAGTTTGAGAGCCTGCGCGAGATTGGTTTCACGGCGGGAAATCTGGTGCCGGGAAAGGGTATCATTCGCGGGCAAAGCGCTTTTTCAGTATTCGGCGATGGGAGTCCGAATGAAATGCTCTTGCGGGCCGATGTAGCCCAGCACGTCGCCTTGGTGGGGGCCAGCGGGGAGTCATACCCCCGGTCGCTCATGGGTATCATTGCGGCGATCCGCCAGACCTATTTCGATGCCGGCCACTATGCGTTGGATCAAACGGCCTATGTCGCCCAGCCGGCTTCACGCAAACGGCCTTCATTCAATGCTGCTCTGGCGGCTCTGCAAAGCAACCTGGGATCTAGCAAGCAACCGGTGGTTTTCGAGCCGGGAAGCGCGTTGATGGTGGCTCGGGCCGCCCAGATGGCGCGGGAACTGGGAGTGGATTTCCAGATCGTGGCCTCGGGGCAAGAGTGGCGCCGACCGGAATTGGCGGCGGCCACGAAGGCTCCGTTCATTGTTCCGCTGGGCTTTCCGGCTTTGCCGAAATACTCGGATGAAGACGCCTGGGAAAATGTGTCCTTGGATCAACTCCGGGTTTGGGACTGGGCACCCGAGAACCCCGGGTTGTTGAAAGCGCAAGGACTCCAGATAGCCCTGACCACCTATGGACTCGGCGACAAGAAGGAGTTTCGCCAGCAATTGCGCGCCGCCATCGATCGCGGTCTTAGTGAAACGGATGCGCTGGCAGCTCTTACGACGGTCCCGGCCCAACTTTGCGGTGTGGCCGATCGGTTGGGTACGATTGCGCCGGGTAAGATCGCCAATCTGACGATCACCGACAGCAAGGGGTACTTCGATCCCGAAGGGAAGGTCAAGGCGGTGTGGGTCGACGGGCGGGTGTACGAATTCGCGGCGGACAAAAAATCAGGCAAGGGTGATACGGCAAAGGCTGAAAGCGGCAGCGAAGAGAAGTCTTCGGCGGAAAAGGACAAGGATAAGGAGAAAGACAAAGAGAAGGCCGACAAAAAGAAGAACGAAATGCGGGAGCTGGCAAAAAAACGCGTTGCCCGCTCACCGTTGGCGGGACGAGGTATCATTACGAATCCGCCCGCACTGCTCATCCGGCATGCGGTTGTTTGGACGGCGGGTGCGGCTGGCACGGTGACCAATGCCGATTTGTTGATAAGTGGAGGACATATCTCTGCGGTCGGGTCCGTTCCGGCTGACAAGGTTGACAATGTAGCTGGATTATTGGTCATTGATGGTGGCGGAAAACTTCATGTAACGGCGGGAATCATCGATTGCCACAGCCACTCAATGATCCTGGGTGGGGTGAATGAAACCGGGCTTCCCAGCACCGCGATGGTGCGAATCGGCGACGTGGTGAATTCCGAGGCGTCAACGATCCATGAACAACTGGCGGGTGGCGTGACGGCGGTGAGCCTGCTTCACGGGTCGGCCAATCCCATTGGAGGCCAGAATCAGGTGATCAAGTTGCGGGACACGGCTTCGCCCGAGGACCTGAAATTCACGAATGCACCGCCCGGCATCAAATTCGCCCTGGGTGAAAACGTGAAGCAATCCAACTGGGGCGACCGTTATACCACCCGGTTCCCGCAAAGCCGCATGGGGGTGGGCACTTTCTATAACAATCGTTTCACCGCCGCCCGCCAATATCTTGATGAGTGGAAGGCCTGGCATGACGGGGGCGACAAGGGTGTCCCGCCCAGGCGTGACCTGGAACTGGAGGCGTTGGGAGAAATCATCGAGGGCCAGCGCCTGATTCACTGCCATAGTTACCGGCAGGACGAAATCCTGAATTTCCTGCGGACGATGGAGAGCTTTGGCGTGAAGGTGGGCACCCTGCAGCACATCCTGGAGGGATATAAGGTAGCCGATGAGATCGCCAAACATGGCGCCGGGGCCAGCACCTTTGCCGACTGGTGGGCTTATAAGTATGAAGTCATCGATTCGATCGCCTACGGGGCCAGCCTGATGCGCGAGCGCGGGGTGGTGGTAAGCATCAACTCGGATTCCAGCGACCATGCGCGCCGCCTGAACTTCGAGGCCGCCAAGAGCGTCAAATATGGCAACACCTCCGAAGAAGAGGCGATGAAGTTTGTGACGCTGAATCCAGCCAAACAACTTCACATCGACACCTGGGTGGGTTCGCTTGAAGTGGGGAAGGATGCGGACTTCGTCATTTGGTCGGGGGATCCGCTGGACTCGCGAAGTGTCTGCCTGGAAACGTGGATCGAAGGCAAAAAGTATTTCGATCGAACG
>DATJII010000358.1:0-10325 GCA_035493435.1 Candidatus Limnocylindria bacterium
CAGCCATCCGTCGCCGTCGAAATCAAACCATGCAGCCGACTGGGTGGGATGGAAGCTGAGCAAGCCTGCCGCGTCGGTGACGTCTTCAAAGGTGCCGTCCCCATTGTTTTTCAGCAGTGAATTGGGCAGGCGTCCGGCACGCCCCATCCATGCACCGCGCAAAACCAGGACATCCATCAAACCATCGTTATTATAATCGGTCTGGACGATGTGGAGGCCACCCAGCAGCCCGGTCAATCCCGCCTCCTGGGTTCTCTCGGCGAAGGTGCCGTCCCCATTGTTGTGAAAAAAGCGCAACTGGCCGGCGATGCTCCACGAGGAAATCATCACGTCCAGCAAACCATCCCCATCGAAATCCTCCGCGATGCATCCGCCCGCAAGGCCCTCCACGTCGAGACCGGCCGCGGCTGCACCATCGGGAAAACGCGGAAGATTATATTCCGACTGGAAGACATTCGTCGGCACCAGCCACTTCGCCGGGACCTTGTCAGGATACTCTCCCAATGTCATATAGGCAATATTGAGGAGCCATCGGACGCCGAGGTCATCCGGCTTTTGCGCCAAAACGCCCGAAAATACCCGGATCGCATTTTCCGAACCGTCGCGCCATTGGTGGACGCCGCCCCCGGTGATCGGGAATAGGCACGAATCCGCGTTGTGATTCGACAGGCAATTCCGCTGCTCGGCCATCCGCATATAAGCCATCCCCAGGTGGGTGCCCATCTGGATCGCGGTTTGGGGCGAGACCTTCAGGTTGTTGGTCCGCATATAACGACTGGCGGATTCGAATTCCGCGACAGCCTGCTCGTTGAATCCCGCCCTTAACAGCTCGCTGGCGTACTGCAATTGGCTGGTGGCCCGGGCGGTCTCATTGGTGGCTCGCTCCATCGAGATTTTCCACAGTTTCGACCGTTGGCCATTGAGAAAAACATTCAGGCCGGGATCCGAAGTCCGGGCCAATTGGGCCAGGCGGGCCGACATCTTCAAGGTGCCAGGGCCTTGATGCCCATTGCCCAGCTTGGCCGGACCGCACACAGGATCCCCAGTCGCCTCCGCCAAAACATGCGTCGCCACGCACGCAACGAGAAGGTTCGAACAAAACACGCGCAGCCATGACCGAGTAGTGCGTAAACTTCCACGAGGTGCCGTCCGTGAGGCCCGGACAACTGAAGGGGGAATCATTAATCGCTCTAGGGTGGAACCGTGCGTGGCCATCCGTAAATGACCGTGGGGTTAGTTGCGAGGTTTCAGGGATTAAACAGAATTCGCTGTGAAACCTAAAAATGAAACAAACGAAATAAATTAATTCCGGCACGATAGTATAAATACACATTCGAAACACTCCGACTCTATCGAGTAACATTAGACGAATAAATCCAGTGGAATCACAAGAGGATTGTGAAGCTGATCGAAATGCCCCAAATGGAAGAATTCTGATCCCGCAAAGGCAATCCTGTCAGCCGGCGACCGGGACAACTCTCGCCTCTCAAGGCCCGATTCATGCCTTTATTGGCGTAGGTGAAGAACTTGAATCCCTTGCCAGAGTGCTCGACTGCGTTGGTAGCCCGGCGCACCAAGCGGCTCTTCTACTTTTGCCAGTCGTCCGGTGTCAAAACGGGACGCTTGCTGACGCTGACCATGAACGAGGCTGCTTTTGCGTAATCGAGCGAGACGCCGAAATCCAACGAGATGGTTTGCCCCAAGTTCAACACTTGGCCCAGCCAATTGCGCTCCACATTGCATTGGGCGCGGGCCGTTCCCAAGAGCTCACCGGCCGCATCAAGTACCGCGGCGCTGATGTCGTAGTCCACTTTGTCAAACGTCGTGATCCCCGCTCGGGCAGCGGCCTGGAGGTGGCCGGTTTTCTGGTCCAACTCGAACTGGATCGATCCCAAACTCACCAGGTGATAGGTTTGGCCTCTCCACTCGACCCCGGGCGACTGAACTTTTAGCGGGATGGGACGCTCGAATTGCATCGGCACGATTCGGGTGCGCGCCATCGTTTGGTCAGGTGCTTTTTTCTGAGGTAGGGCCGAGGCAGCAACGACGATCAGACTGCCAATGGTTGCCACACCAATCCCAAGGGCACCGTAAATGCGCCCCAACTTCCCCTTCGTCTTCATAAATTATCCCGTTTCGTCTCGAGCGGTGTACCTTCAAGGATCAACGCCCGGGCGGGAGTTTTCTTAGGGACCGCCAAATTCCCGCTTGAGCCCTATTGGGACGGCAAAAGCGTGTGCAGGCTGGGATCCACGGCTGGCATGGGATGCTGGTGGGTCATGGGCGCCTTGGAAGGGGCCGTGGAAAGTTGGAAGCGTTTTGGCGAGTAAGGTTCGGCTTGATCCGAATTCTCCCGGATGCGGTAAAACCGGTTCATTTCCAGGCCAGTCAAGGTCTGGGTCTTACCGGTGGCGGGCCAGGACAAGGTAACGGACTTGATCGATTTCGCGTCGCCCAGTCCGATTTCCTGACGCAATGGATTTCCTCCAAAACTACCGCCGTTGCAGACCGTTTTGTAGACCGAACGCGGCCCGCCAGGAGTGTCCAAGTCGACCTTGATACGGGTGCCTACGCCAGCCCGATTGGACTTCTCGCCTTCGACTTTCAGCGTGATCCAGTGGTTGCTATTCCCAGGATTCACGAACAAGGAACTATGGTAGGTGTCCGCCTGATAAGCGCCCCCGATGATGGTGAAAATGTCCTGGCTGCCGTTGTTGTCAAAGTCCGCGAAGGCGACGCTGTGCCCTTTCTGCAAGTTCCCCGTCCCGGTGACGGTGGTAACGTCCTGGAATCCCTTGCCCTGGTTATTCCTGAAGGCCCGGTTGGGAATCAGCGTTGAAAAATCAGGGTCGCCGGTTCCCAGATACATATCCAACCAGCCATCGTTATCGAGATCGCCAAAATTGGAACCCATGGTGTGGACCAAGCGATACATGCCCGCCGCTTTGGTCACGTCACTGAAGGTGCCGTCGCGGTTGTTATGGTAGAGACGCATCCGTTCGCCCTTGTGCTCCATGCCCAAGGCGTCCGCCGCCATGTCGTTAATCGTGGCAGCATAGCCACTGACAAAGATGTCCAACCAGCCGTCGTTATCGTAATCGAAGAACCAATTTGGAAAACTGAAAATGGGTTCTCCTACCCCGGCCTGGGTTGTGCGGTCGGAGAATTTCCATACTGGTTTTCCTGGCACATTGCCGGGCCCAGGTCCGTCGTTATGCAGCAGGATATTCGGCCGGCCCCGAGTGGAGATATAAAGATCCGGGCGCCCATCGTTGTCGTAATCCCCGCTGCTGACACCCTTGATGAAAGCCACGATATCAACGCCCGAAGGCAGCGCGCATTCGGTGAACGTTCCGTCCCGATTGTTGTGATACAACTCGCAGGGATGGTTTTCCGTGCCCGACGACTCATTTCCTATAAACAGGTCCAACCATCCGTCGCCATCAAAATCGAACCAAGTGGCTGCCTGCGTCGGATGGAAGCTCAGCATTCCGGCCGCCTCGGTCACGTCTTCAAAGGTGCCGTCGCCATTGTTTCTCATAAGCGAGTTGGGCAACCGTCCGGCCCGGCCCATCCACGCTCCCCGCAGAATCAGGAAATCCATCAAGCCATCGTTGTTATAATCGGTTTGTACGATATGCAGGCCGCCCATCAGGCCCAGGAGTCCGGCCTCCCGGGTCCTTTCGACAAACGTGCCGTCTCCATTGTTATGGAAGAAATGGAACGTGCCGGCGATGCCCCACGAGGAAGCCATGACATCCAGCAGGCCGTCCCCGTCGAAATCCTCGGCGATGCACCCTCCCGCGAGCCCCTCGATATCCAGGCCCGCCGCGGCCGCACCATCGGGAAAACGTGGCAGCTCATATTCCGATTGGAAGACGTTCGTCGGCACCAGCCACTGGGTGGGAACCTTGCCGGGATAATCTCCCAGCGTCATATAGGCAATATTCAGCAGCCAACGCACGCCCAGGTCGTCCGGCTTTTGTTCCAAAACTCCCGAAAAAGCCCGGATAGCGTTTTCCGAACCTTCACGCCACTGGTGAACGCCACCGCCCGTGATGGGAAACAGGCATGAATCGGCGTTGTGGTTCGACAGGCAATTGCGCTGTTCGGCCATGCGCATATAGGCCAATCCGAGGTGCGTCCCCATCTGGATGGAGGTCTGGGGCGAGAGCTTGAGACCCTGAGCCTTGATATAGTCCCTGGCTACTTCAAATTCCCGCACGGCTTGCTCGTTATATCCCGCCTTGACCAGTTCGTTGGCGTACTGCAGTTGGCTGGTAGCCCGCGAAATCTCATTGGTGGCCCGTTCAATGGAGGCTTTCCAGAGCATCGCCCGTTTGTCGTTGAGAAAAATATTCAGGCCGGGATCCGAAGTTCGGGCCAATTCCGCCAGGCGGGCGGACATCTTCACAGTGCCGGGTCCCTGGTGACCGTTTCCCATCTTGGCGGGACCACAAACAGGATCCACCGCCGTCTCACCCACAAGATATCCCGTGGCGCACGACAAGAGCAGGCTGGAAAATAGGATGCGAAACAGCGCCTGCGGGGTGCGCAGACTTCCGCAAGGCACACCGCTCAATACTCCGCCAACTGAAAGGGGGACCATGAATCTTGAAAAAGTGGAACTACTCGGGGCCATCCGTAAATGACCGTGGGGTCAGTTGCGAGGTTTCAGGGGTTAACCAGAAATTGCCTTGAAACCCAGACTGACGGAATATCTCAATCGCGCTTACACAAGAGGATTCAACACTCGCGTAATTGATTCAATTAATACACCGAATCTATCTCTAGCGGAATAAATGCCTCCATTCGCGGGCTGCGTTGAACGATGTCTCGTGGGGTTATCCGTTCGCAAGGGTGCTCTAAACGGACGCTTTGGAGGCAGCCGACTTGGCGAAAAGATTGTTTAACGCGGCCGTCAACATTTCGGCCGAAGTCGGCTTGGGCAGGAACCCGCTCACTCCCAGGGCACGACCATCTTCGCCGTCCATGCCACCGGAATAGCCGGACATGAGCAGGATGGGAAGGTCGGGGCGGAGAGCGATCAATTCACCGGTTAGCTGCACCCCAGTCATGAGCGGCATGTTTAAATCCGTCACGACGGCGTCGAAATTCCCGGGTGCGGCCTGGAACGCAGCCAAAGCCTCCACGGGGCTCGAAAACGCGGATACGCGGTAGCCAAATCGTTCCAGAATTTTTTTACCGATGAGCGCCAAAGCTTCCTCGTCATCGACGAAAAGGATGCGTTCCCCGTGGCCATGCGAAATCCGTGACACTGCGGGAACTGTCTGCTTCACCGGTTCGTCCACCGCCGGCAGGTAAACGTAGAAGGTCGTTCCGATACTCGGATGACTCTCCACGGCAATGGCGCCATCGTGACTTTTGACAATCCCATGAACCACGGCCAGTCCCAAGCCGGTGCCCCCGGATTTCGTAGTGAAGAACGGCTCGAAGATATGCTGGAGGGTCGCTTTGTCCATTCCCACGCCGGTATCCGAAACCGTTAGGCGGACATAGGTGCCCGACAAGAGATCCAAGTTGGATTGCGGTTCGGATCCTTTCAAGACCACGACCGATTCTTCGATTTCCAGCACGCCCCCGGAATCCGCCATGGCTTGGCAGGCATTCGTGCATAGATTCATCACGACCTGATGAATTTGCGACGCATCCGCGAAGATTGCCGGAACCCCATGGGAACGCCGGGAGCGGATCTGAATCTTGGCGGGAAGCGTGGCCCGCAGCATTTTGAGCGCCTCATCGATGAGGGACTGGAGCCAGACATGCTCGCGTTTCTGGTCGCGGCGTCGGCTGAAAGTGAGAATTTGGTTAACCAAGTCCCTCGCTCGCTCCGTGGCGGCGAAAACCGATCCGAGGGCTTCGACTGCGGCAGAGTCCAGTCCGGGCCCTGTGCGCACCAATTCCAGGTTGCCTTGGATGACTGCCAGGATGTTGTTGAAGTCGTGGGCTATACCGCCCGCGAGTGAGCCGATGGCTTCGAGTTTCTGTGCCTGCCGCAATTGGGCTTCCAAACCGATGCGGATGCCCTCGGCGTTTTTCTGGCCCGTGATGTCGCAGATCACCGCGATCACCCCCACGATGCTCCCTTGCCGGTCCCGTTGAGCCGAAAGCGTCACAGTGACCCACCCCGTCTTGCCACTCGACACTGAGTGAAAAGGGATTTCCTGGGTGGGCGAGGCATGTCCGGTCAATGCTCCCGCTATAGCCTTTCTGACCGTATCCGCTGCGAGGACCGAAAAAACCTCTCTGCCAGGACGGCCCAGTGCCAGGGACGAAGGAATACCCGTAAGGGACTCCATGAAGGGATTCCAAGCCACGCAACGCTCTCCCCCAGCCAAAACGACGATGCCGGTCTGCGCGCTCGCGATAATCTCCCTTGTAAGCTGTTGGGCCTCTTCGAGTGCCTGGAGCGCGCGATTCTTTTCCTCCCGTTCCGCTTGGTCTTGCAACGCTCGCCGGACGGCGGGCGCCAAGCGATCAAGCCGAGGCTTAAGGATATAATCCACCGCGCCGCGGGTCAGGCTCGCGATGGCCGCCTCTTCCCCCATGATCCCCGAGACGAAAATGAAAGGCACGCTGGGATAACTGCGGCGCACAAACTCCAGTGCCGTCATCCCGTCGAAACTAGGCAGCGAATAATCGGCGAGGATGACGTCGAAGGTCGCCCTTTCGAGGGCTTGGTAAAAATCATCGCGACTGGAAACCAATTTGACGAGGCATTGATATCCACCGCCCGCCAGGATCGACTCCACCAGTTTGGCATCCCGGAGATTGTCCTCCAAGTGGAGGACCCGGAGCGCATCCAGAGTGTTCGCTGTATCTCCTGGCATTCGGCTGGCCTATTCTCCTTGTACGGCCAATGAAGGGGGCACATTAAGCACCGCCCAAAATAGGCCGAGCTGCCGTATCGCATCGGCAAACTGGTCGAAATCCACCGGCTTGACCACGTAGGCGTTCACACCCAATCGATAACTGGCGACAATATCCCGTTCTTCCCGGGACGACGTCAGCATCACCACCGGAACGAACTTCAGCGCCGGATGATTCCGCATTTGCCGCAATACCTCCAACCCGTCGACCTTCGGCATCTTCAAATCCAGAAGTACCACACCCGGTAGGGGCCCCAGGCGTCCTTCGAACCGGCCACGATACATTAGATAGTCCAGTGCCTCCGCGCCGTCCCGGAGCACCATTACGTCATTCGCCACGTTGCCTGCCTTGAGTGCGCTTAGCGTAAGGGTAACGTCCCGGGGGTTGTCTTCGACTAGGAGTATATCAGCCACGGCTTCCATGCGACCTTTATTTGACGTGTTTTGGCAATGAAAAATAAAAAACGGCTCCTCGGTCGATCTGGCCTTCGGCCCAGACTCGCCCGTCGTGGCGATGAATAATCCGGCGCACGTTGGCCAAGCCGATACCAGTGCCTTCAAACTCCTCCTGAGTGTGGAGACGTTGGAAGACGCCGAAGAGTTTCGCCACGTAAGTCATATCGAAACCCACCCCATTGTCCCGGACATAAATCACGTGCTCATGGGGAGCACTGGAGTCGCAACCGACCTCGATAACGGCTGTTTCACGCACCCGGGTGTACTTGATGGCATTGGATACCAAGTTAAGGAAAACGAGCCGAATCATGGAGCGATCGGCCTCGACCTGGGGCAGCGAACCGACCTGCCATTGGATATTTCTGCTCACGGTTTCCGGTGTGAGGGCCTTGCGAGCCTCTTCCATGATTTCGCTCAACGGAACCTGGACCAAAACCAATTCCGCTCGCCCGACCCGGGAAAAGGCTAGCAATTCATCGACCATGGTTCCCATTTCCCGCGTGGCGTCCGTGATGGTCGTAAAGAAATCCTCGGCCATCGCCGGCAGTCGCGGCTCCAAACTATTGCGCAAGAGCTTGAGAAAGCCGCCGATATGCCGGATGGGCGCGCGTAAATCGTGAGAGACGGAATAGCTGAAAGCCTCCAACTCTTCGTTGACGTACTTGAGTTCCAACGTTTGCCGAAGCAGCGCGTCGTTGGCCGCTTCCAGGCGGCTGTTCAATTGCTTCAACTTGGCGTCGGCTTCACGCCAGTGCGCTAGGTTGCTCTCGATCAGGACGAGGCTGCCGCACAAGGCAACAAAAGCGCTCCCGATCAGGCCGTACAAAAGTTGGGTCGATAGTTTATTATTGGAGCGCGATGCTTCCTCCCGCTCGATGGCCAACTGACGCACTTCCCCGTCCAAAGCCAAAAGGGATTTCCTGGCCTCCGCCGTCGCAGTGACTGCTTCATCCCATTTCTTGGGAATGGCCTGGCCCTGGGTGGGAACAGAAGCCAGCAAATCGTCGATGCCAGCCATGGCCAACAAAACGGGACTTACCATCGCAGTAGCCTGGGTTCGCACCGCATCGTTCTTTTCGACCAGCAATAGTAGCGCATCCTTGTCGAGCAAGGCCGCGGCTTTCGCGGCCCGGGCGCGCTGGGCAAGCGCGGGATCGGCGGTGAGCAGCCATCCGCGAGCGGCCGATTCCGCTTCCAACAGGTGCCGATCCAGTTTCTCGATCCCCAAATGCAGATCGTCATTACGCGCCCCTACGGAACTCGAATTGACGAAGCGCCTTGAGTTTTGAAAAGCCAGCCACGCTGCAACGCCGAATAACAGCGTCATGGCCCAAAGCGTGAGCTTAAGCTTCCTTTCAAACTGCAGAGTCATGATGAGGGGTAACTCTAGGTCGCAACTCCCTGCCGGGCTTAGGTCTAGACCAGAGCGACTTACGCCGCCCTACTCTGGGGAGATCTGGTCCGGTGGTCCGTTCCGCTGGGGTGGATTGCAGTGGCGAAAGGACAAGCGGGAGAAGCAGTGACCGCCAGACCGAATGGGGTGTTCCTTGGGCTGATCATAAGGCACTAAGAAGCACTATCGTCAAATTTCCCCAATCCCTGAACGGCAAAGCGCAAAAAACGAGAGACTGCCTGAAAGTCAGCTCTGGCCGAAGGCTTCCGCCTGCATCGCTTCGCTGACTGTTTCTATTCCTCGGGCGCGTACAACCTTGATGGTGGCAAATTGCTTGGCTGCCGGTTGGACACCGCCCGTCGCCGAATCAAACTCCGCAGCGATCATCAACAACTGTAATGAAAATCGGATCGCGGCGCCGACATCCATTTGGGAAGGCTTGCGATCGCCAAAGCGCTCTTCATAAGCCATGATGCTGCGAATCGCGCCACTGCCGCTGCCGCTGGCGGCATGGCCCGTGGCTTGAAATTCCGCCCCCAAGGGATCGTAGAAGAAGACCTTGGGTTCCGGTGGATTGGTCGATTGGTCCACCCCCGCAAAGATCGGCACGACACCTCCCACCCCCTGCAGTGTCATGGGCAGATTTTCGCGCAGGAGGCGGCTCAACGAACGAGCCTTCGCAGCGAGGCTCAGGGGCTTAAGTTGACTGCGGCGATAATACTCAAAGGAACTGCGCAACACCCGGGCCATTTCAAAGGCCGTCGCCGGAACGCCAGCAATGGCCAGCAAGCTGGTGGTATCGATTTCCATCACCTTGTCCACCCGGTCGGTGACGATGGCGTTGCCCGCCGTAGCCCGCCGATCCCCAGCCATGATTACGCCATCATTGAAATGGAATGCGAAAACGGTGGTCGCCTGGGTGGGAACCAGTTCCGCTCGATTGGACAGGCCCCCGGAACCTCCCAGAAAGGGGATTCCACGCAACGCCAGTAACGAGGCAAAGTCGCCCGGAAGAGGTGAGGACACAGTAAGACTAGGTGTGAAGCGGTGGAGTGATCTCGCGCGCGGTCCGATTCATTCCCCCGTGCGTTGGCGATACCGTTTGGCTTGGTCCGGATCCACTTTCTTCATCCGCTTCATCAATTCCTCGATGTTCGGCTTCTCGATTTTGGGGGCTACTGGACCGTCACTTCCACCGCCCCCGGGTGCTGCTGGCACTGGCTTGGTTTTTTGTGTCTGGTCTGGCATACAATCAGGAGATTGAAAGCTCTTGCAGCGCCTCCACCGTCGACGCCTGCTCAATGACGTGAAGATAAGCAGCGATCTGCGCGGGTGCGAACAAATCCATCAAGGAGATACGAACGGGTCCCTGCGAACTGCTCAAGGTGACATGGTCCCACTGGGCGCTCGTTACTTGCGAGCCGAACTTGGCAATCAGCCGACCCCGCACTGCGGCCCGGGTTGTAGACGGGGCCTCAGTCGTGGCCGCAGTGACTGAGGAAATATCCGGGACCGCGCGCATCATTCCTGTAGCTTCCAGCCCGGAATACAAGCCTTCGTCCAAATCCAAGTCGCTGTACGCGAGA
>DATJII010000359.1:0-17088 GCA_035493435.1 Candidatus Limnocylindria bacterium
ACGAATTCAACCCTCGTTTTGGCCGTCGAAGCCCCGAGAAGAATTACACCTGGTCCCCAAACACACGACTCATCTTGACATCGTTCGACAAAGAAACTTCTCTGAAGCGACACACCATGCAAAGGGTTAGCGTCAAACCAGCTACGGATCGGGGATTCACCCTCATTGAACTCCTGGTCGTCATCGCGATCATCGCCATCCTGGCCGGCATGCTCCTCCCGGCATTGGCGAAGGCGAAGCAGAAGGCATCCGGCATTTCATGCCTCAACCAAACCAAACAACTGACCTTGGCAGCCCACATGTACGGTTTGGATTTTCGCGACGCCATTCCGCCGAATCTTCTGGGTGACACCAATGCGTGGATCGGCGGAAATGTGGATTCGCTTCCGGGAGCCACCAACCAGGCTGACATCAAGAATGGTCGCCTATACCCGTACAACACGTCCGTGTCGATCTACTCCTGCCCCAGCGACAAGATCTCGATCAAGGTAGGCACCAAGCAGCTCAGTGTGGGGCGCGTTCGCAGCTACTCCATGAGCGGCATGATGGGCCTCAATACATCGGGCATCAACGTGCACACTAGAATCAAGGAAAACACTACTTTCAGCGCCGTAAACAATCCCGGGCCAAGTTCTGCCTTCCTGTTTATCGATGAGCAAGCCGCTGCTGACCTCAGCAAGCCAAGCAGCATTGATGACGGCTATTTTGCCGTGGACGAAGACGTCCCTGGCAATTGGCGGAATCCACCCGCCAGCCGTCATGGCAATGGTGGCATCCTTTCCTTTTCTGATGGCCATAGCGAAAACTGGCGCTGGGTTGAGCCAACCACCCAAAACCTCAAGGGTCGTGACATCAAGACACCGATCAAGGGCGACCGCGATTTGAAGCGTTTGCTTCAGGCGTCCTACCCTGAGGGCTTCTACAAGTCTAACTAAGACGGAAACTCGTAGAGTCGGCCCACCTCCACAGACTATCCGGCATTAAGTCCTTTGGGACGCTACCGCTTCCGATTGAGAAGCGGTAGCAACGTAAGACGGCCAACCAACTCACCCGTTGCAGGTGGCAAAGGCCATAAGATATTTGAGTGGGATTGCTCTCCTTCCCTTTAGTCTCCGGAGGATAAACAGGACTTCTACTTCTTCTCCAACTCCGCCACCCGCTCCGCGAGTTTCTTGCGGATAAACATCTGCAGTTGCTTGTCTTGGGCTTCGCCTTCCAGCGGCTGCTTTTCCATTCGCAGTAGGGCTCCCTTGAGCTTGGCGGGGTCCTTCTGCTGTTTCATCGAGGTCAGGAACTGCTGGGCCGCCTGCTTATGTTCGGAGTCCAGGCCTGCCAGATCTTCATCCTCCCGCTCCGCGCCGGTGCCCGGCTTCCGCGTATAGACCGCCACGGCACGGTTTTCCTTGTTGAAATATTTAGCGGTCACTCGCCGGACATCCGCCGCGGTCACTGCCTGGATCTTGGCTCCCGAGGTGTTCACTTCCGTCCAGTCACCAAATCCCTCGCTGTTCAGGATTTGGAGCATGATGGGGAAATTGGCTGCCAGTTTCCGGTATTCTGCGGCGGCAAAATTGTTTTTGACCTTCTGCAACTCCTGGTCGGGCACGTCTTCGTTACGCAGCCTGTCCAGTTCCGCGTAGATCGCCTGTTCCACCTCGTCGATGGTATGCCCGTCTTTTACCTCGGCGCCCACGCCGAACGAGCCGGCCCACTTGAGGGATTCTTGCGCTGCAGAAACATCGCTCGCCACTTGTCGACCGAGCACCAACCCTTTGTACAGGCGTCCGGTACGGCCATTCAGCAACTGTTGGACAACCTCCAGTACGTAACTGTCCTTGTGGCCGAAACCCACCGAATGCCATTGGATATCCACCTCGGGATTCGTCTCAGCCTCCGCATAGTAACGCTTCTCGGCCTGGGACTGGATCTCCATCGTCGTCACCTCAGGAGGTGGTTGGCTGCCCTTCGGGATGCGACCGAAGTAGTCCTGCACCATGGCATACGCCTTGTCCGCCTTGAAGTCGCCGACGAGAATCAGGGTGATATTCTGGGGCTGATAATAGAGCCCGTAGAACTCATCGGCCTGTTTCTTTGAAATGGCCGGGATATCGCTCGGCCAGCCAATCACCGGCCAATGATAAGGGAGGGCGTCCCAAAAAAGGGCGTTAAATTGTTCGGAAAACTTGCCGGTCGGAGTGGATTCCGTACGCATCCGGCGTTCTTCGAACACCACATCGCGTTCCGAATAGAATTCGCGGAAAACGGGGTGAAGCAGCCGTTCACTTTCCATCCAACACCACAATTCCAGCTTGTTGGCGGGAACCTCAATGAAATACCCAGTCATGTCCTCACGGGTGAAGGCGTTCATCTTCGACGCCCCCGCCGTGGTGTAAACCCGGTCAAATTCGTTTTTGACCAGCAACTCCCGCTCCTCGTCGATGAGCTTCTTGAACTCAGCTTCGAGTTGTTTGTATTTGGCCGTCTGGTTTTCCGGCTTCGTGATGTCATCGATCTCGCCCTTGCGGAAAGCGGCCCGTAACACTGCTTCTTCCTGGCGCATCTGATCGCGGATCTGTTCCTGCGCTGCCAGGATCTCCAAGTCGCGCTTGGCGTCCTTGGTGCCGATCGTGGGGGTGCCCTTGAACATCATATGCTCAAAGAGGTGCGCGATGCCGGTGATCCCGGGGCGCTCGTTGGCCGACCCGACATGGGCCACCCACGCCCCGGCGATTCGAGGTTCCTCATGGCGTTCGACCATCAGGAGCTTAAAACCGTTGGGGAGGTTTTTTTCGATGACCGGGATCTGCTGTGCCACCGCTTGGACGGCCAGCAAGATTCCCATCGGCAGGAGTAACGATTTTCCGCGCATGGCGTTGCCCCTGCACAGAAGCAGCGGAAGGGCGCGCCGTCAACGAATGTTCACCATCCAAGTCCGCCAATCGGACGAATTAACGCCGCACCCGCTGGATGAGTGAGGGCAACAGGTCGCATACCTGCTCAACCTCAGACATCGTGTTCTCGCGTCCCAGGGAAAAGCGGACCAGGGAATTGGCCTCAGCCAGAGGCACTCCCATGGCACGGAGAACGTGGCTGGGTTCCAACGATCCAGCGGAACACGCCGAGCCGCTGGAAGCGCAAACGCCTTCCATATCGAGATTTGCCAAAAGACCGATGCTGTCGGCGCCGGATACCGTAAAGGCGAGGGTATTGGCCAGTCGCTGGATTGCGTGACCGCGCAAAGTAACTCCGGGAATCCCAGCGATTACCTCAGCCAAGCGGTTGGTCATGGCGCGAAGCCCAGCGTCCGGAAAGGTGGGCGTCAGGACGTTTCGTTCGTAGGCAGTCGCGAGACCGACAATCGCCGAAATATTTTCTGTGCCGCCACGCCGTTCGTTTTCCTGGGCGCCTCCGATCTGCAACGCGACAGGCAACAATGGCGAACGTATATAGAGTACTCCCGCCCCTTTGGGTCCGTGAAACTTGTGGGCGCAGACGGTTACCAAGTCGGCGTTGAAGCGATGAACGTCCAGAATCGGTTCCTTGCCGAACACCTGAACCGCGTCCGTATGAAATAGCACTCCCCGCTCTCGACAAAGGGCGCCAATCTCCGCCACCGGCTGCAAAGTGCCGACTTCATTGTTCGCCGCCATGACCGAGACCATGGTGGTGTCCGGTCGGAGGGCAGCCGCTACCGACTCCACCGCCACTCGTCCTTGGGCATCAACCGGCAACCGAGTGACCTGGAAGCCTTCAAAGCGTTCGAGATAATCGAACGCGTGCAACACCGCCGGGTGTTCCACGGGAGAGCAAATCAAGTGCTGCCCACTTGACCGCATTCGACGGGCGGTGCCCAAGACCGCCAGATTGTTGGCCTCCGTTCCCCCTCCGGTAAACACCACTTCGCTCGGCTTGCATTTCCACCAACCGGCAAACCGATAACGAGCTTCGTCGAGAACCGCACGCGCAGCCCGCCCGACGGCGTGGACGCTGGACGGATTGCCCCAAGCCTCGTCGAGTGACTGGACCATCGCCTGCCGGACCACTGGATCGAGCGGAGTGGTCGCATTGTAGTCGAAGTAAACCGGCACGCCCGCAACCTGCCCTATCCTGGGAAAATCCTCAATCCTGCGAACGGCCTGTCGCCTGCTTTAACAGTTTTTCGACAGGCCCGCATCTTGGGGATCTTGGTTGAGCCTCACGCCGGGTCGTCCTCTCTGAGACATTCATCCTGGGCTCTTGTCTCGCCCTTTTCACCTATGAAACACCCTTCACCTATATGGCTACGCTGTCGTTTGTGGGCCCGCCACACTCTTGCCGCCACCATCGCCTGGGCGGCCTTGGGATATGGACTGAGTACGATTCGAGCCGACGATACGCCCAGCGGAGCCACCGTGGGCGGTCCGGTATTCGAAGGCGCGAACGTGCGCCTGCAATGGAATTCCGCGGGTGACCTCCAGGTTGGACCGTCACCCCAGGGTCCCTGGACCACCATCGCAGTGCCGCCCGTTCGCCAAAGCGCGGCGACCATTCCCGCTATTGATATGGGAGCGCGCTTCTTCCGAATTGTGGAGAAAGGCATCCCTGGTGAGCCCCAACCGATCGTCCAAGGCGATCCCCACAAGCCCTTTCGTGTCAGCGTCGCAACCGTTCGAAAGGCCAACGTTTCCGGGGGTAACTGCCTGCTGGAAGTCCGTTTGCGTCCCGGGCAGAATGCTCCCCCGGTATTTCCACTATTGCAGGATGGCGACATATTAGTCCTCCGGGACGACGGTACCGCGGGCGATGCAAAGGCGGGTGACGGCGTCTATAGTTCCGCTTTCACCATCGACTTGGAAGATCTCAAGGCTTCCAACGAGTTTTTCAAGTCTTTGCCGTCGGATTTCAAAGTCCAAGGCACCTTCGGCGGCCGCACTCTGGAAGAGGAGAATGGCTTCAGTTCTTTTGACACCGACGCTTTTGATCGCGGTGAAGCGGTGCAAATCTTCCCCTCCCCCTTCGAGGGTTTTCTTCCGGCCAGCCTTACGTCCGGTGCTCCCGCCGGACCCGGGGCCAGCCATGCCAGGAAATCGCTCAAGAATTTCGGCGACACCACCCTGGTCACCAACATCGTTTTCCTGACGAATATCGTCAGTACAAATATTATTATTGGCACCCACGACACGTTCCAGACCAATATTGATTGCCGTCCGTTTCCCATCGACCAGCCGCCCTTGCAGGTGGTGACGAACATCTGCCTTACCAATTTCACGCCCGGGACGAAGTTCGTTTTTGCGACCAATGTCGTCTGCAACACCACCTTTCTCACCAACGTGCTGGTCCTGACCAATGGGCTGGGAACCAATATTGTCATCGATCCCGGCACGACCAACATCGTCGTAACCAACAAGACGGATAACCCTCGCCCGCCGGGAACGAGCGGTGACGTGACGTTTACCAATCCTCCGCCGGACATCGTGCTCGTGACCAACGTCGTAACGGTGGAATTGTGCGCCACCAACGTGGTGATCGTGAATGATCCGGGCAACCCGGTCCCGGTCATCGATTGCAAAGAGGAGATCATTCTCATACCGCGGCCTCCTATCATTTCTGAGAAATGCCTCACCAACATCGTTATCCACCCGGGCGATCCCATCTTCACCAACATCTTTGTCACGAATATCATTACCGTCACCAACGTCGTCACCTCGGGCGATCCAACGGGCGGCGGGGGCGGAGGCGGCATAGTCATCACCAACTTTGACGGTGACATTATCATCAAAGTCGACGGGAAACCGCCCGGCCAGGGAGGACTGCTGACACGTCCCACCTTCTGGCAGAAGAGCCTGCTGATTACCGACCTGTCGGTGGTTGACGACCTTTCCCGCACCTTCGATCCCTGCACCGGTCGCGGCACGAAGATGGGGGCCTGGACCTTTGGACGACTGATGACCGACATCGCCAATCCCGCCGTCACGGGCATCGATGCCAGCGACTTCGTTCGCCGTTGGCTGCGCACCTGGCAGAAAGACCAGTTGATCAACTACGACACCGCCACCAATCGCAATGTCGAGATCATCGCCCAAGTCATCAACGACTGGCAGGTCGCCAGCGGTGGCGAAGGCAGGCCGCTTGATCTAAGTATTGCTCCGTTCCGGCTGCTGGCCATCGCCAACCGCCTCGACCTGCGCGGTAATCCCGGTTACGGCGGGGTAAACACAGACGATCCTTGCACGCCCACCTCGATTGGCGGGGAAGGACGCTTTGTGTTCTGCCTGATACCCAATGCCTTCGGTGGAGGCGGAAACGGTGGAGGCACGGGCTATCCCGGCACCGGTGGCGGCGCAGGGACCAACTCCAACTGCGGCGCCGGCCAATACACCGTCATCTTTGAATACGCGGTGCCGAAACGCACCTGCGATGAAATCAAGTCCTTCGGCCTGGAATGGTATAATCTGTCCCAGATGGAGTTTGGCGCGGGCTTCAACGCCGCTCTCCAGCACATCACCGACCAGTTCGCTACGGCGGGCGCCGATCCCTCGCGGAAACCAAACCAGAGCGCGCTCAGCCAGCTTCGCTCAAATGACTTGCTGCGCGAACCCTGGGAATTGCGCGAGTGGCGCTTCTTCGCGACTGACAGCGACGCGGGCTGGCTCCGCCCGGTCACGGTGAAGAAGACTCCCTCCATCGTGTATAACTTCGATTCGTTCCTGGTGAACTATATCACGGCCAACGCCTCGCAAATCCTCGCGGAATCACACACCGTGCCGCTCCAATGGGGCAGCCCCGGCCAACCCTACCTTGGAGGCGTTGCGCCCATGTCCACCGCGAACTTCTTCTGGGATGGACCCGGTCCTGCGGGATCGAGCCTCCCCACCGAAGTGCGCCACAAATTCTCATTGAACACCTGCAATGGCTGCCATGCCGGTGAAACCGGAACGCCTTTCACCCATGTGTTCCCCCGCGCCGCCGGCCAGGAAGCCGCCCTGAGCGATTTCCTCACCGGTAAGAACATGCCGAAGATCGATCCGGCCGACGGACATACCCAACGCTGGTTTGCGGACCTTAAGCGCCGCGAGGATGACCTGCTTCACCTGGTCACCGAGCCGTGCTTCTTCCAATTGTTCAAGGATCCGGCGCCGTTCATCCACTGACCCTGACCGAACGCCAGGGGGAGCCTGGCGCGCGGCCCGGCGGGGAAACCCGCCGGGCTTTTCGTTTTGATATAGGAAGTGGCCATCCTTTCCGGCCCCGATTCAGCCAATTGCCTATGCCAGGGACGCAACTCGGCGCGACCCCAAAACAAGGTGCTCGCCGTCGATCTGGGCAAACCATAAGGCCGCAAGACCCGGGAGGGAGAGACTCGGCGAACCCTGTTATTGGCGGGATGCCTTGTTTTTGACGGAGAGCGGGTCAATTGAAGCGGAGGGTACCGATTTTGGTACCCAGAGCTTGCCGTCGAAATCCCTTCAAGACTCAACGTTGGGGTGCCATCCAGTGGTTGTGCCCATCGGATTCGGGTCTATATTGCTTTTCATTCAAGAGAGCACTGCCGTTTAGGCTGCCATAGGGAATGGAATTTGTAATAGTCCGCCCCCTAAGGCGGTGTGGATCAATCGGCGGGATGTAATAAGAAAAATCAATGGAATCCCGACCAAACCATACCTGCGGATCAGAGATGCCCGGTGGATAGAAGAGATCGGACACGTCGTAGACTACGCCATCATTTTTAGCCATAAACAATTTCGATTGAAACTGTTTCCGGGCGGTTTCAACTATCGCCCGGAAATAGGCGCGGCCACCCACAATCTGCGGCCCGCTTCCGTCTCCCGGGCCGACGTGATGCCAAATGATGCTCCATTTTTGCTTATTTCCAATGGCCAGATCGATGGGCGGGTAAAAGTCATCTTCAAATTTCTCCTCGAACACGGTGAGGAAACCACCCCCATACTCCCAACCGGGCTTATAAGACGTGCGAAATAGGAGCGGCCAGCCCAGCCTCATTGCCGCCACGATACTGGTTGCCACGAGTACGAGACGCCATTTCGGCCCAATTCGCAGTCTTCTATCTGTTCTGGTGGAAAGCGCCACTCGTGGCGGACCCTAGGTGGAATCCCTCCGGGCGCAATTTGAAATCAAACCCGTCCTCGAGTCGCCATGACAGCCGACTGTCACATCGGTTTGCCTGGGGCGGCGTCCATTGGGACCCTTACGCCGGTTCGCTTGTTGGAACTTTCGCAGAAATGCCACACACCCATTCAACCTCCGCCACCAGCGCCCCGAGACGTGAAAGAGACTGGGAATAGACCCCAGGCAACCGTTGCAACATGGCCACTGCCAGATTGAAATTCTGGCCCTGCTCCGATTCTCCCAGATCGTCCGGACGGCAATAATCGATCAACGAAATCGGGCCACTTGCGTGTTCAAAGGGATACCGCACGCCGAGCAACTCGGTCTTGGCAAGGGACACCTTGCGCCCCAAGTCACGAAACAACAGGGTTGCCACCCGATCCAATCGGTCTGGCTTGGTGTCTTCGTTGGCCCGCTGATACACGGTTTGCAACTGGGTGACGCGTCGTCCCAATTCACGGAGTGCCGGGGTAATCCTTTGGAGCTTGGCCAAGGTCTCCACCAATCTCAATGCCTCCAACTGCTTAGTCCCGGCATCGGGGATTTGGGAGCTCACTGCGGGGTCATAGAGGAGTTGTACTCCCGCAGCAATCCGGGTCGAATAATGAGAGGCATGAGGCTGCAGTTCCTGGAGCAATGAATCGGATTCCGCCGACTTCGCCGCCAGGTTCTGCTCAATCAATGCAACGCTGCCATCTGCAAGTCCAAAGTGCCCCGATTCATAGGTCACCCCGGCTTCCGTGAGCGACTTGGCCGCCAGGAGGTGGAGCATCCTGTTTTCCGTTTCCAACCATTTCTTGAGTGTTTCCGTGACTCCTTCGCAGGTCTCAGCGACCCGGTTGGCGATCTCACCCAGGGCCTCCCTGGTTTGCGCCGCGTCAGCCGGGGCGCCCACATAGGCCGGATCCATTGGGATGGGCCACCAGAAACTTCCCGCGCCGGGGGCGATCACCGATAAAGCGTTGTAGTTCGCCGTCTCGGTTTCCCGCACGGCGATCGCCTCGTCGACGGTTTTATAATTACCTTCATTCAACCGCAGGTTGTTCTCCTCCTCGTAGTGATATTTCGTGGCGGCGCGGCACAGCGCCGGAAAGTCCCTGAAAAGACAGGCTGCCGGCGCGTCCAGGACGAAGATTCCCGGCTCCGCCAACTTCTTGATCGCATCCATTCGTTCGGCGTCGGAAGGATGGGTGCTGAACGCGCCCGTTTTCGCCTCCAGGGCCGACGCCTTCATTCGCTCCCGGGCCTCCGCGGGAATTCGCTCCCGCTCGCTAACGACCAGGGCGCAAAAATCGTCGACCAGTTTTCTTTCCCTCCAGAGCCGATTTAGATTCTGATAGGCCAGTTGGGATGCAACGTTGAGGGAAAAGGCCTGGTCCAACATCCCGGCGGCCTGTTCGCTTCCCGCCACTTTCGCCGCGTAGTTGTCGGCGTCGAACTCCATTTGACGAAGCAGGTAACACGAGATGGCGTGACCGGTGAACATCAGGCTGCGCAGAATCTGGCGCGAACACCAAACCCCGCCGCGAGCCAGTAGGGCGATAAGTTGGAACCGCCAGTCGCCTTCCCGCGAAGCCGCATTGAGCCACGCATCCCAGTTGTCGCGTCCGTACACGACCCGCAAAAACCAAAAATTAACACTGCGAACGAGGAAACTGGCCCGCATTCCGCCCCCTTGCGCAAAATGCCCCAACTCGTGGGCCACCAACCCGGCAAACTCCCGTGCATTCAGCCCCGCCACCAGCGGCAAGCCCAGGTGGAGTACGAGGTCATTGCCCAAGACACTTGCCAGTCCTTCGCGAAAACCGGCACTGGCGTTCACATCACAACTAACATCCACCCGGCTTGGAAGCGGAGTATTTATCAGTTGGCAAAGCCGGCCCAGGAATTGAAACAATTCCGGATGATCGGCATGACTAATTGGGAAGGATCGATCATTCTTGGTGGTTCCAGCGAAGAAGGGTTTCAGCAAGAAAAACACGATCACCATACCTGACAACACCGGGGTGAGGTAGAGGATATATCTAATGAACGGCAGACGGTTTTCTTCGAGCAGGACGAAGGCGTGAATGGCATACCAGACCACTCCCCAGCTAACCGCCGCCACTAACGCCAAGTAGGCGAGCGGAAGCAAAACCATCGCCAGACACACCACGACCAATGCCGCCCGATATCGAAACTGAAGCTTCGGACGCGGGATCTCGCCCTGGAAATAGTCCACGGGCGAAAAGGCTTGGGCGTCAGTTTCCGACATGCGGAAATATCTTTTCCTCCCGAATTCGGATGGCAATGCAAATCTGGTGCAGCCAGGGTCCGTTTACCGAATCCGTCGGCCTGGAATTTATTTACGATTGAAATAGGCCTATCTCCCGGGTTGCGCCTTCGAAAATCGCCCAGGCGGCATCAATCCACAAAGTAATCGGCCGCCTATTCGCCCGCTTCGTCCGCCCCAATCCTTCCGGTTGCCGCACAGACCCCTCTCCGACTGGCCGCCACGAACGCAATCTGCTCCAGGCAAACCTCGTGGGCAAATTCCCGACGCGCCCTTTCCAACGCGGCCGACATCCGTTCATTGCGCCGGAAAAGGACTTTGAAAAGTTGGCGCAGGGCCAGACGCGTCGGTGAGTCAAAACCGGCCCGGCGCAGCCCGATGGTATTGAGACCAGCCATACCATTATCACCCCGTGCAATGCAAAAGGGCGGCAAATCCTTGGAAATCGCGGATCCGCCTTGCATGAGCGCCAGACGCCCGACTCGGCAGAATTGATGAACGAGGCAATTGCCCGATATAAAAGCCCGGTCGGCCAGCGTTACGTGCCCCGCCAGCAGCGCCCCGTTGGCCAGCACGTTGTGATTCCCGAGAATACAATTATGGCCCACGTGGGACCCGGCCATGAAGAGGTTCCCGTCGCCTATCTGCGTATCCTCCTCCAACTTGTTCGACCGATGCACCGTCACGTGTTCGCGAAAGACGTTATTCGCGCCTATCCGTAATCGCGTGGGTGCACCTGAGTATTTCAGATCCTGCGGTGCGTCCCCGATCACTGCCCCGGCATGGAGGCAATTCCCAGGCCCGAGTGTGGTGTGGCCAGTCAAATAAACGCCGGGACCGATCCGGCATCCGGCGCCAATTCGGACGTGCGCGTCGATGACGGCTCCCGGCCCGATAAGGCAGTCTTCGTCGATTTCCGCATGCGGATCGATCACCGCCGTGGGGTGTATCCTGGTAGTCGCGCTGCTCATTCGTGAAAATAACCCAATTCCTTCAACGACGTGTATTCCCGGTGGGTTTCCCCCGCCCGTCCAATAATGATATGATCGAGCACTTCGATCTTGAGGAGCCTGCCCGCCCTGATGAGATCTCGGGTCACCCGAATATCCGCCTCGGACGGTGTGGGATCACCACTCGGGTGGTTGTGGACCAGGATCACGGCGTGGGCGTTGGCACCGATGGCGGGACGAAAGACCTCGCGCGGGTGAATTAGTATCTGGTCCAAAAGCCCTTCGGACACCGATTCGACCCGAATGAGTCGGCGACGGGTATTCAGCAGCAAAACCTGGAGCCGTTCGACATTCGACGCACCCACCTCGGACCGAAGAAGTTCGACGACCGCCATCGGGTGGTCGATGACCGGACGTTCTTGCCGTTTTCCTTCGGCAAAGCGTCGTGCGATTTCCAGGGCCGCCTTGATCGTCACGGCTTTGTCGGGCCCGACGCCGGAGACCGTTTGCAAATCGTCGAGCGACGCCTTGGCGATCCCGTCCAAATCAACGAACCGCGCCATGAGCGCCTTGCCAATATCAATGGCGCTGGCCCCTTGCCGCCCCGTCCGCAAAAGAATCGCCAACAACTCGGCGGCGGTCAGCGATCCCTCGCCCCGGTCCGCCAGTCGCTCACGCGGGCGTTCCGCCTCAGCCAAATCGGCAATGCGCACTACAGAATCCATCGCTGCGAGCAGCCTAACGAAAACCGGTTCCGACGGGAACGGACAATCGCGAGCGGCCACCTTGCCTTTTTGTCGCCGCAACCGACTATCATTCCAGTAATGTCCGCTGCCGTCCCAAAAATCGAAGCCCTTGCTATCCCGAACGATGCCGCTCCGGCCATTGGCCTGTTCGATTCCGGTAGTGGTGGATTACTGACCGCCAGTTGGATCGTCCGGATCTGCCGGGAACTGGGACGGACGGTGAACGTCATCTTCGTGGGCGATACGGCCAATCTACCGTACGGAACCAAACCGCTGGAAGACGTGGCTCGCCTGGCGGACGGCCATATTGATCGACTATCGGGTTGGTGTCCGGTGATCGGAATCGCCTGCAACACCGCCGGATTGGCTTGGGAACGTTTGGGCCGAAGAGGCAAGGCGGTTGGGACTCCACGAGTGGTGAGCATCGTGGACGTCGGAACCGAACGCGCCTTTTCCCTGGCCCGAACCGTCGGCGACCCCCTCAGCCCGCGCCGCAAGAAGACGGTAGGAGTCATCGGCACTGAATTAACGGCCGATTGCCAACCTCAAGCCGATAGCCTGTTGGAATTGCATCGCACCGCCCTCAGTGCCGCCATAGGGCACGAACTTCCCTTGGTGCCGTACGAACAAACGCCTCGCGGGGCCGCCCCCAGCTTGCCCCGTACTTTCATTCACTTTGAGAAAACGCCCCATATCGCGGTGATGCGGGAAAAGTTCGATGGCAACGATGCCCCCGGCGGCATTACCCGGGGTCATGTACGCCATTTTGATTGCCCGCTCACCCTGCCCCACGATCTGGAAATCGTGAGCTGTGCTGCCCAAGAGTTAGTTGGATTTATCGATAACGATCGCGTCATGGCTCCGAACGGCTTGATCAAAGAGCCGTGGGCGGAGCCGGTTCGCAACTACCTGCGCCACGCCTCTCGCGAACTTCAACTGCGAAAAGCCACCTCGTTAATCCTCGCGTGCACCCATTTCGAATACTTTAGTCGCGAATTCTCTGAGCTTTTCCCGGGCATGGCGGCTCGTGCAGGTGTGGTAAGCCCTTCCGGGGCTTTGGCTTGGACGCTGCTAGATGCGCTGTTTGAGCTCAACGAGCGCCGCACCGGCCCTACTGATCCGACGACTTCCCGAATTTGGATGCACTTCACCGGACATACCCCACCTCGTGAAGCATTGGTCGCCTTAGGACTGGGTGACGCTGTACTGGTGTAGGCAGTTCACCTACCAATCCGAGTACGTTATTTCAGTTTCGGCGTCGAAAATGAAATAACGACGCCCCGGCACCTCGAAACTGAAATAAGAAATCGCGCTATTTCAGTTTTAGGCACATTTCTGAAATAACGAAATTCTTCCAGTCCGCGAAAGCTGAGCGAGTCACCGCCTCAACGTCTCCCTGCCGACGAATCGCTTAGCCCCATCTCGTCAACTTCCCTGGGGTACATCCCCAGCAGACTCAACCGACGCAGGCGGCTCAGCACCCGTCAGAAGGTCCGGCTGCACCGGCTGGGGGGTGGTGTCGAGCGCGGCCATGGCTTCCGGAGTGCTTTCCACAACGGGCACGACTGCAGTGGGAGCCGTCGCCAAAGTGGTCTCCACCGTAAGCAAGGATTCCGGTTTCTGGACAGGAATCCGCCTCAGTTCATCGGCTGCGGGTAAATCATCCAAGGCACCGAGTCCGAAATACTCCAAAAACGACCCGGCAGTAGCGTACTGCATGGGCCGCCCCACGACCTCTGCCCGTCCGGCTTCGACGATCAAGCCGCGTTCCTTAAGCGTGGATATCACTCCGTCCGCCGCCACGCCACGGATCTGTTCGATTTCCGCTCGGGTAATGGGTTGGCGATATGCGATGATGGCCAAGGTTTCCAACGCTGGCTGGCTCAACCGGCTGGGTCGCGCCTTCACCCCGAGTAGCGAGCGAAGCCAGGGCCCATATTCGGGCTGGGTCACGAACTGCCAAGAGCCAGCAACGCAAACCAAGCGAAAGCTCCGGGCTGCCGTTTCGTGTTCCTTAACCAATTGATGGAGTGCTTCCTCAATCTGATCCATCGGCAGCTTTTTCAGCGCTCGCACGGGTTCTTCCGCGCCTTCCTCAATGGCCGCTTTGCTTAGAATGTCGCGAATCTCGGATGGCGACAGCGGCTTTTGCGAGGTAAACAGCAAACTCTCTACGATGAACTTCAGTTCCATGGTCTCGAAAGGAAATGGGGGATCGTCCGGTCAGCCGGTGGATATCCGGCCGCGCACAGGCTCATTGCTCTGGAGTTTCGGATTCGGTGTTGTCGGTGGTTGTCGGCGTGGACGGCAGCAATTCGGGCTGAGCCGGATCACCAGTCGATTTCGCGGCTGTTTCCAGGCTGGCCGCCGTCGTTTCCACAGGTTCAGGCGCTTGGGCGATCTCGATCTCGCCAAATTCGTCGGCCTGCGTCAGCAGGACTTGGCGGAGGCGGGTCAGTTCCAGCAACGCCAGAAAAGTCACCACCACTTCGACTTTGCTCTGGGCCGCCTCAAACAATTCGGCGAACCGGCAATGGAGCCGCGTACGCAACAGGTCACGCAAGTACTCGATTTTCTCACTTACGGTGTAGGGGTCGGCGGCGATTTCCCCGGAATCGGGACGGGTCTGAAAACGCTTCAGGATCGTCGAGACCGCGTTAACCAAGTCAAAGATCGAAACCGGCTCCTTTCGGGAAGGCTGCGTTTCCGGCAGATCGACCTGTCCGGGACGCCGCTCGTAGATGGATTCCATTTCCACCTCCCGCACCTGCAATTGGGCGGCTGCGTCTTTGTATTTGCGATACTCGATCAAGCGACGAATCAATTCCCGCCGCGGATCTTCCTCTTCTTCGTCAGTCTCGGCGACGATGACCTGCTTGTCCTCGGGCAAAAGCTCACGACTTTTGATGTAAAGTAGATTGGCCGCCATCACGAGGAAGTCGCCCGCCACCTCCAGGTCCAACTGCCGCATTTGGTCGATATAGGCGACAAATTCGGTGGCGATCTGGGTCAGGTTGACCTGATAAATATCGACTTCCTGTTTCTTCACCAAGTGCAAGAGCAGGTCGAGCGGTCCCTCGAAAACTTCGAAATGGACGCGGTACTCCTTCATCAACCCCAGTGGCAATTGCTTCCACTTGGGTGAAAAGGCAAACCCCGTGTCGAAACCCTCCGGCATGGGCGGTGTATTCTCGGCATCCATCGCGCAACAAAAAGATTGGCTGAAACCCCGCCGCTAGTCGAGGCTTGCTGCGCACAGTAATACTTAAGTATTTGTGCAAGACTCCGATGTTGAAGTGTGGGAAGCTCGTTCCGCCAGTCGGCTGACAGCCTATCGCAAGGCCAAGGATGGCCTTGGCTGCAGCAATTGCTGGGGGGAAGACAGATTTTTCGGCCTATGAAGCTCGAATCCAGCGGACGAACGCTCAAGATTAGCGGCCTGCCAGAGTTGAACGCCGCCAACGCCAGCGCCTTCCGCGAACGCGCCCGGGCCGCCATCCTGCCGGAACACGACGAAGTGGAGCTCGATCTCTCACAAACTCGTTTTCTCGACAGCAGCGGGTTGGGAGCCCTGATTGCCCTCAATAAGCTCATGACCAATCGTCAAGGGCACGTCCGCATTTTGAATCCGGTACCGGCCGTTCAGCAGATCCTCGAACTCACCCGGATGCACCGCGTGTTCGAGATTTCACAGCGCTAGTTTCAGTGCGCCAACTGCCTCTTTCGCCATGACTCCGCTCGCTTCCCAGGCTGGCAAGGCGGTTTCTTGGCAAATCGAGGCAAATATTGAAGCCGTTCGGGAGGCCACTCGGGAATTGCGCCGTTTTCTTTCCACCGAAGGAGTTAGCTCGGACGAGCAAAACGGGTGGGAATTGGTGTGCATGGAAGCCTGCACGAACGCCGTCAAATACGCCCAAACTGACCAACTGGCGTTGCCGATAGAACTTCGCGTCACGCTGACCACCTCGGAAGTCGAGATCCAGATCGAAGACCACACTCCGGGATTTGACTGGCCAGAAAAATCCGCCCTCCCAGAAAGTATCTCGGAAACAGGCCGCGGCCTGTTCCTCATTAGCGAGCTCACCGACTCGGCCCACTACTTTCGCCATCGCTCCGCCAATCGTCTCGTCCTTCGCCGGGCACGCACCGGGCACGGGCGAGTTTCCGAGGAAAACCTGCAGGCAAGCAAGATCATCGAACTGGAGCAAACGCTCGATACGATGACGGAAGAACTGGCCGCCTGCTACGAGAGCCTTTCCGCCATTTTTCGCTTTACCGCCGAGTTGGGGCAGGCGGAGAACAGCGCCGCCTTCGCCAGCCGCTGGCTCAATCAATTGGTGGCGGTCGCGGGCGTGGATTGGTTTGTGTTCCGAATGGCCGAGAACGACGGAACCTTTCTGGTGACGTGCGTTGCGTCACGGCCAGATCTGAATTTCGAAGCCCTCTCCCTTCCAGAGGATCTCCATCAGGAATATCCGATCGAAATCCACGCGGTTTTGGGCCAGCAGGACGTTTGGATCGAGGCGGATTCCGCGCTGCTACCCAGCGATCCCATGCGTCAGGCGGGTAGTTATTCCGCCATCGTCTGCCATCCAGTCTTCCTGCAGGGAAACTTGGTGGGAGTGTTGACGGTCGGGCGGGGCCCAGGGAAAGGAGCCTTTACTGCCGGACAGGTGAACATCGTTCACACTTTTGCGGACTTCCTCGGTATCCAACTCCGCAACGCCCGTAATCAGGAGGAAAACCTGCGTGGTCGTTTGGTGACGCGCGAACTGGAAATCGCCGCAAACATCCAGCGCAGTCTACTCCCTGACCGTTTGCCTACGCCGCCAGGCTTGCGCCTTACCGGGTATTCCCAAAGCGCCAGCAAAGTCGGAGGCGACTTCTACGACGCCATCGAACTCAAAGACGGCACGCTGCTCTTGGTGATCGCGGACGTGATGGGCAAGGGGGTGCCAGCCGCCATGTTTGCCGCGATTTTTCGCAGTCATCTCCGTGCCCGTCCGGAGCTGGC
>DATJII010000360.1:0-10519 GCA_035493435.1 Candidatus Limnocylindria bacterium
GTCCTCACCCGCCTTGTCGGTGTACTTGTAGTGGATAAAGAAGAAATCGTAGTTGTCGTATTCCTTCACATAACGCTCGAACTGTTCGGCGATGGTTTGGGGACCCTCAATCTTGGCCATGCCGACCAATTGGGAGAGGCCCTTGTACATCGGGTACACTGCGAGTGCCGCTGCCTTCATCTGATAGCGGGCTTCAAAGGTCGGGATATCGGGTTGATGGGCTACACCGCGCATCAGGAAGCCGTTGGCCGGCTTCTCATTCGCCAGCAAGGGCAGGGCCTTGGCGTAGAAATCGGCAATGAGTTTCGCCACTTTCTTTTGGGCGGCATTGGCGGGATCCACGGGCTTGGCTTCCGCAATCGGCAGTCCCTCGCGATTGGGATCAGTGTCGGTCAGCGGCCCTTCCAGTCCGGCGCCACGGAAAACCACCACGAAGCGGTGTTCTTTCCCGGCGACGATCTGCACCGAGGTGGTGCCCAGTTTTTTGATCTTCGAGGAAAGGATGCCGCAAAGGCGTTCGCACACTTCGGTGGCGATACGGCCCGCACGGCGGTCGGTCACGATGCCCTTATCGTCGAGCGTACAGAAATTGGCCCGGGCGGCGACGTCACCCGCCTTGAGTTCAAAGCCGAGGCCCAAGGTCTCAATGACTCCGCGACCGACTTCGAATTCGATGGGATCGTAGCCGAACAAAGCGAGATGGCCGGGGCCGGAACCGGGAGTAATGCCTGGGGCCACGGGAATCATGCGTCCTTGCGCACAGCCCGAACGAACGAGAGCGTCGAGATTCGGCGTATGCGCGGCTTCCAAGGGAGTCAGGTTCCCCTGCGCGGAAGTGGCAATGTCACCCAAGCCATCCAAAACGATGAGCGCGAGTTTTGCGCCAGTCTGGATGGTCAGCTTCGAATACAGATCGTCAAGTTTGCTCATAGGTGCGGATAAAACAGGACCGGGGCTCGCGACCGGGGGCGGAAGGCGGCCGAGGTCCCCTTGGGGCCGGGATAGTGTTGGGGCAAGGCTCCAGCGTCAACCGTCGTTTATTGGGCTCGCTATCGACCAAACCGGCACGGTTAAATCAAGCTGAACTCTTCGCCCGCAGTTTTACCCGAGGTTTCCCTCCCATGCCGGAAGACGATGACGAGATCGAGAAAACCGATTGGAATCGGCGCCTGACGACTTTTGGCGGTCCGATTTATGGAGGGCTGGTGTCGGCGGGAATGGTCGCCCTGCCAGGTGGATTGGCCATCCTCAGTCCCAAGTTTGCCGGAGCCGTGCTGGCTCAAACTGCAATCATTGCCGCACCTGCCGCCGGGATCGCCCTCTTGTTGGCTGGTGGTATGATCGATTTGAGCGCTGGGGCGATGGTCTGTCTGGCGGCGGTGGCCACGGCGCGCCTGCTGGAATTTGGCCTTGGCTCCTGGCTTCCGGCACTGGTGATACCGCTGCTGTTTTCATCGGCCAATCTGTTCCCCGGAGTGGCCATCACCCGTTTGCGTTTACCATCCACTCTCGTGACGTTGGGCGCGGCGGGGATCTGGTGGGGTATTGCAGCCGGGCTATCGGGAGGAAGCGTGCTGGCGAATCCGGTTACCGCAGGATTGAATGGCTGGTTGTTGGCGGCGGCTCCAGGCGGAATGACGCCCACTGCAGGATTGGGATTGGCTCTTTTGGTAGGACTGGGCATCTGGGTATTGTTGACGCGAACCGTTTACGGACGACACCTGCAGGCAGTGGGTTCGGATCCCAAAGTCGCGGAACTATGTGGCTTGGCTGTTTCGCGGACGCAGTTGACGGCGTTTCCGCTCGCCGGCTTGGCGTTTGGCATTGGCGGGCTATTACAGAATTCCCGGTGGTCTGGTGGCGATCCAAGTTTGGCGTGGGGGCTGGAGCTCGATGCCATGGCCGCCGTGATGATTGGTTTGCCCGATTGGCGCGGTGGCCGGGTATCGGTGTTCGGAGCCGTGCTCGGGGCGGTGGTGGCGGGGACCGTGCGGAGTGCCGCGCATCTGGTTTCTTCCAGTGATTGGCTGGCAAATCTGTTGTCCGGCGGGCTCTTGCTCGTGGCGACGACCACGGCGGCCATTCGCAGTCGTCGACCGGAAGAGTAGCCCATGGCCGGGGGCGAACCGGGAATGGGCAAGGACGGTTCGCTAGAAGTAGCGCCCATTTTATTCACTGCCATACTAGACCGAAGAGCTTGGCAATGGCACCCTGACGCGACATGAAGTCGCTGATCGCGAAGATCGAGGAAAACGCCCGACGTAGCCTCATCCTCCCTCCGCTCAGCAAACCCTCGGACGAACTCAAGCGCTACCGCCAGTTCCTGAAGATCGAGTCCCACCGTTTGCTCCTGTTGCATCGTGGTGGAACCGGTGGGTTGGAAGTGTGCCAGGGACGGGCGGCCATGATGGATGTCCTGGTGCGTTATATCTGGGAAGCGACCCTTCAAGTGCGGCCTTGCGTCGGGAAACCTCCCAAGATCGCCCTGGTCGCCTTTGGCGGTTATGGGCGTGGTGAATTGAACCCGTATAGCGATATCGACCTCATGTTCCTGCATGAGACGGGCATCGTTCCCCAAAGCGCGGCGGAAACGGCGTTAACCGAGTGGACCAGCGGCTTGCTCTACACGCTTTGGGATATCGGATTGAAGGTGGGCCACGCCGTCCGGTCGGTGGAGGATTGTGTCGAGGTGGCGAACCAGGACATGCAGGCCAAGACGGCGATGATCGAAACCCGCCAGATTGCCGGCGATCAACCGCTTTTCCGGCGGCTGCAACGGACCGTCGGCCAGGAATGCATTCGCGGGTACGAGACGGAGTATATCAAGCTCCGCCTCGCGGACCAGGCGACCCGGCGCACGAAATACGGCAACTCACCGGCCATGCAGGAGCCCAACATCAAGAACGGTGTGGGTGGATTGCGTGACTATCAAAACCTGCTCTGGATGGCGTTGGTGAAGTACCGCACCCGTTCGCTGTTGGAGCTCCAGGAAGAAGAGTTTCTCAACGCCCCGGAGCGCAAACAACTGGAGACTGCCTATGATTTCCTCCTGCGGGCCCGCACGGAACTGCACTATGTCGCTGGACGCAGCATTGACGCCCTGACGGCCAACTTGAAACCCGCGGTGGCGTACGGACTGGGTTACCACGAACGCTCGCCCCGGATTCGCACCGAGCGCTTCATGCGGGATTATTATACCCACACCCGCAACCTTTATCTCATCACGCGCACCCTGGAGCAGCGGATGGCGTTGGTACCATCCCGGGCCAGGGAAACCCCAAAAACGAAAGGGGAAGCCGGGCCGCACGTGGAACCGGCCAAGGAATTTGACGGCTTCCGCATCGTGGAAGGGCAGCTTCATTTCGAATCGAAGAACCTGCTCAAGGAGGATAGTGGGCGGCTGTTGCGCGCCTTCCTGGAAGCCCAGCGGCGCGGGCTGCAATTGCATCCGGACCTCGCCCAGTTGCTCCGCCAGCAGATCGGGCTGGTGGATCGCGCGTTTGTCGCGGACCCCCACCACCACGCCACCTTCCTGGAGATCCTGAACCAGCGTGGCAACGTGGCGCCCTTTGTTCGCGCCATGCACGAGGTGGGGTTGCTCGGGAAGTTTCTTCCCGAGTTCGCCAAGCTCACCAACCTTGTCCAGCACGAATATTATCACCAGTACGCGGTGGACGAGCACACCCTGCATTGCGTGGCCAAGCTGGACGAGGTGTGGCGCAACACGGGCAAGCCCTATAGTAATTATACAGACTTGTTCCGCAGCCTCGACCGGCCCTTCGTGCTCTACCTCGCCCTGCTCCTGCACGATGCGGGCAAGGCCTACGATTCGGGCCGGCATGAGGTCGTGGGCGCCGAGCTCGCCATGAAGGCGGCGCGGCGTTTCCGGCTCGATGGCGCGACCACCCATAGCCTGTGCCTCATCATCGCCCAGCATCTCGCGATGGTGCAGGTGTCCCAGCGACGCGACCTGGAGGACGCCACGGTCATTGCCGAGTTCGCGACCGCGATCCAGACCAAGGAAAATCTCGACCTGCTCACGCTCCACACCTTTGCGGATTCGATGGGCACGAGCGATACCCTGTGGAATGGGTTCAAGGATTCGCTGCTTTGGCAATTATATCACAAGGCCGCCAGGGTGCTTGTCGGAGGAACCGATTTTATTCGCGCCGAGAAACGCCAGCGTGAACTATTGCGCGCGGAAGTGCAGGCCATTCTCCCCCGGAGCTTTGCGGCGGACGAAATCGACGCCCATTTCGACGGCTTGCCCTCCCGCTATTTTCCGCTCCATTCCGCGCGCGATATCGCCCGCGACCTTTCCCTCGCGCACCGCTTCATGCATCTCCAGCTCACGGAGGAGGATCGGGCGTTGGAACCGGTGATCGTGTGGAGCGACGAACGGGATCGTGGCTGCAGCCTGGTCATCGTCTGCACCTGGGATCGTGCGGGATTATTTAGCAAGCTGACGGGAGCCTTGACCGCTGCGGGCCTGAACATCCTCAGCGCCCAGATATTTACGCGGTCGGACGGCATCGTACTCGACAGCTTCCAGGTCGTGGATGCACGCACGGGTGAACCTCCTGAACCGGGCGTTCGTGAACGCTTCGAAAAATGGGTGCTCGACGTGCTGGCGAAGGGCGTCGATCTCCGGGCGGCCATCTCGCGCACAGCGCAAGTGAAGGCTCTTTACCAGGCGCCGGGCGAGGAGCGTCTGCCCGTGCAAGTGCGGGTGGAACCGGAGGTTCACAGCGGCCGCACGTTGATCGAGATCATCACGGAAGACCGGGTGGGCCTCCTTTATGCCCTGTCCCAGGCCCTTGCGGACCTGGAACTCAACCTCGTACTCGCCAAGATCGTGACGGAAAAAGGCGCCGCCATCGACACCTTCTATGTAACCGAGGTGGAAGGCGAAATAGTGATCGACCCCCAGCGCTGTGAAGCCATCGCCCAGCGCCTCCGCGCCGTGGCCGGACCCGTGAAGAAGGGGGTATAGACAGAAAGAGGAACCACGAAAATCACGAAGGACACGAAAGAGAAAAATCCAAAACAAAGTATGAGGTTCCCTCGAAAGAGTGGACAGCAGAAAGCGCGTGCAACACGACAAGCTGCTTTTTAAGGACGAAGTGTATGCCATCCAAGGGGCAGCCTTCGAAGTTTATCGGGAAATGGGCTGCGGCTTCCTCGAAACGGTCTATCAGGAATGCTTGGAGAAGGAGTTTCGGCGTCGAAGTATTCCTTTCGCGGCACAACGTGTTCTCACCCTTGCTTACAAGGGGGAACTACTGAGCCAAACCTATCGACCTGACTTTGTCTGCCATGAGCAGATCCTCATCGAACTGAAAGCCGTAAAGACTATCGCACCCGAGCATCAGGCTCAAATGTTGAACTACCTCAAGGCCACGAGTCTCCGCCTCGGGTTAATTATTAATTTCGGCCATTTTCCAGGCATTGAAATCGAACGTCTGGCCCGTTGAGGACCGGGCGGCCGGTCCTCAAAACGATTTCCCGCCTTCTTTTCGTGTCCTTCGTGATTTTCGTGGTTAAATGCTCTTCCCGCTGGCTTCACGGCGGGCGATAGTCCGCCGTGCAATTTCCGGTTACGGAACTCACCAGCGCCCTGCTCGCCAGTTATGGCAAGCACGGGGGCATCAATCACCTGGAAGGTGTTAACCTGCCTTCGAAGGCCACCGTCGTGGAGATTACCACGGACCTTCTCCAGGTCGTTTTCCCCGGTTTCTTTACCGAGCGGCGCTTGCGGAGCGAGGAGTTAAAGGCCGAGACCGCGTTTCTCCTGGATTCCATCGCGGACCGGCTGGCGGACGAAATCGACAAAGCCCTCCGTTGTTTTGCCTGTTCCGAGGCAAACGGGTCGGGGGCGCGAGTCAGCCCGGATCAGTTGACCATCGATTTTTTAACCCGCCTGCCAGAAATCCGCGCCCTTCTCCAGACCGATGTCGACGCCGCGTTCAATGGCGATCCGGCGGCCAGGACACGCGAGGAGATCATTGTGGCCTACCCCTTCGTGGAAGCCATTGCAGTGCACCGGATGTCCCATGAACTCTATCGCGTGGGAGTGCCGTTGATTCCTCGGATCATGAGCGAGTGGGCGCACGCACGTACCGGGATGGATATTCACCCGGGGGCCAAGATCGGAACGCATTTCTTTGTCGATCATTGCACAGGCACGGTGATTGGTGAAACCTGTGAAATAGGCAACAACGTCAAGCTGTACCAAGGCGTTGGATTGGTGGCGCGGTCGTTGTCGGCTGGGCAGGGTTTACGTGGGCAGAAACGTCACCCCACGGTTCAGGATCGGGTTACCATTTACGCCAACGCCACCATCGTAGGTGGCGATACGGTGATCGGCGCGGGCAGCACCGTCGGAGCGAATGTGTTTCTCATGCATAGTGTTCCGCCTGATTCCTTGGTCCTGATGGATGATGTTCGCTTGAAAGTGGTGACCAAGAAGGAGCGCTCCATCGCGCAGAACGATTGGCAGATCTGACATAAAAATTCGCTTGCTTCCGGAACTTGGTCCTAAAGTCCGGGGGGCAAAATGACGATCCTAGGGAGTAGGAAACCGGTTTTGCGAACGTAATAAGTCAATGTCAACCTGCCATACCATGCCGAACGAAACGCTAGCCACGCTCGCTTCAGAACTGGGTTCCGAATCGGTGGTGGAATTGATCGAGGCCTACTTGGCCGATACGCCAGCTCGCCTCGATGAAATCGCTCAAATGATGGCTTCCGGCGACCAAACGGCTTTGCGTCGCGCCGCCCATTCCTTGAAAGGCAGCTCTTCAATTTTCGGCGTCCATGCCATCGAGAAGGCCGCCTTGGCACTCGAAATTGCTGCGGCCAATGGTGATAAGTCGAATCAACCGGCTCTATTCGCCCGCCTGACAGAGCTCTATCCGGCAGTGCAGGCAGAGTTGCAACAGGCAGTCGCCGAGTTTCACGCCGCCGCTTAATTGGGTTTGTAGCTCTACTGGAACCGCTTGGCGGTGATTCCAGTATTTTTCTTGCGTCCTTTTTCAGCCCTCTCCGAGGTGGGCGTCCGTTTCGGTTTCTTCATTGGATCCGTTGATCTTTCGATAGCCGAAATTCCTCCACTTCGACTTTCCCGAGTCGTCGCAGGTGTGCTATTATGTCACACATGACACCCACGCTGCTCATCGTGGACGACGAAAAGGCGACCCGCGAGGGGCTGCGCACGGCGCTCGAAGAAAAATTCGACGTTTACGTGGCTGCCGACGCCGCGAGCGCTTGGCAGTTGTTGGAGAAGGAATCGTTCGAGGTAATGCTCACCGATCTACGGATGGCCGGTGAAGACGGCCTTTCGTTAATCAAACGCGCCAAAGCTCTTCCCAAGCCGCCAATCTGTATCCTGATGACCGCCTACGGCTCGGAAGATCTGGCGGTGGAGGCCATGAAGCAGGGGGCGGACGACTACATCAGCAAGGGACGCCTCCAGATCGATGAGCTCGAATTGCGGATTCAACGGGCGTTGAAACGCCAGCGTTTGGAATCCGAAAACGAGCAACTTCACCAGCGTCTCGACAGCAAGTTTGGGCTCCAGAACATCATTGGCGAGACCGGGGCGATGAAGGAGATCTTCGACCAGATCCAGCAGATTGGGCCCACGCAGGCCAAAGTGCTGATCACGGGCGAAAGTGGAACAGGCAAGGAATTGGTAGCCAAGGCGATCCATCAATTGAGCCACCGAGCCCGGGGACCGATGATTACCGTCAACTGCGCGGCCATTCCAGCCAGCCTCCTGGAGGCGGAACTTTTCGGGCACGAAAAAGGCGCGTTTACCGGGGCTCACGAACGTCGCATTGGGCGGGTGGAGCAGGCACAAAGTGGAACCCTGTTTCTGGATGAAATTGGGGAGGTGGACCCTTCGACCCAGGTCAAATTGCTTCGTTTGTTGGGGGAACGCACCTTCGAACGGCTCGGTTCGAACAAAACTCAGACTGCCGATGTGCGGTTTCTCTCCGCGACTAACAAGGACCTAAAAACGCTGGTCAAGGAAGGCAAGTTCCGCGAGGACCTGTTTTACCGCATCGCGGTGATCACCATTCACCTGCCGCCATTGCGGGAGCGGGTAGGGGACATACCGGCTTTGGCCCAGGCTTTTCTGACTGAATTCGCGGCGGAGAACGGCAAGAAACTGCAGGGCTTTGGCACCGACGCCATGGACGCCATGTTGCGCTACCGGTGGCCGGGCAATGTCCGGGAACTTCGTGCAACCGTGGAGCGCGCCGTGGTTTTGTCGCGGGGGGAATGGGTGATGGCCCGTGATCTTCCGCCGGAAGTGCGTGATTTGCAGGCCGAGATCGAAGCTTCCGCAGCGGAGACGGAACGCAAGATCGGGTCGGGCAAGTTATCCCTGAAGGAAGCAGAGAAGCAGTTGATCATTCACGCCTTGAAGGAATGCGGTGGCAATCGGACGGGAGCCGCCAAAAAGCTGGGGATTAGCCGCCGAACCTTGCATCGCAAGTTGCACGAGTTCGGGTTGGAGGAAGCTTGAAAACCGTGGGTGGTGGAACCAACTGGCGCGGAACGCACTCGCCCGCGAATCTTTGCCACAGGCAGTGAATGATGACGCTGGGAAATCGTCCAATGCCGACGTTTGGGAATAAGAGGAATCATCCATTTTGTGGGCACTCTCCTCGCCAGCCAATGGCTGGCGTGGGCGGGCGGGCCAGTTTTGGAAGGCCCGGTTCGCGAGTCATTGGAGAAATACTGCTTCAAATGCCATAACGAGCAGAAGGCCAAGGCCGGTATTAACCTGGTCAAATTCGACACCACGGCCAGCCTCTATCTTGATCCGCCCGTATGGGAGAATGTGGTGCGCCAGTTGCGGGATAGAGCCATGCCGCCGGAAGGCAAGACCCAGCCTTCCACCGAAGAGCGGGTGGCTCTGATGGAGGGGTTGCAGGCGTTGTTGGACAATCCCGATCCCCGCTATGTCAAGCCGGACCCCGGCCGGGTGGGGGCGCACCGGCTCACCCATTCCGAATATAATAATACCGTGCGCGACCTGCTGGGTGTGACCCTGCGCCCGGCCGACACTTTTCCTTCCGACGGTGGCGGTGGGGGTGGATTCGACAACAATGCGGACACGCTTTTTGTCCCACCCATCCTGCTGGAAAAATACCTCCATGCCGCGGACGACGTCCTGCGGGCGGCCCAACCCACGAACCTCTTCGTGGCACAACCGGCCTGGTATCGCCCCGACGTCACCACGGCGCGAAGGAACCTGTCGTGGTTCCTCCGCCGCGCCTGGCGGCGTCCCGCCAACAAGGCGGATGTCGAGCGATTCCTGGTCTTATATAAGAAGGAGCGGCAAGCCGGCCGGGCCTTTCAGGAATCGTTGAAGGCCGCGTACCGCGCGGCGTTGATTTCACCGCGCTTCCTTTTCCGGGTGGAACAGGATCGCCCGGGCGTGGTGCCGCAGCGGCTGGATGACTTCGAACTTGCTTCCCGACTGAGTTATTTCCTGTGGTCTTCCATGCCAGATGAGGCGTTGCTGAAACGGGCGGAGCAGAAGACCCTGGGAGATCCCAAGGTATTGGAAAACGAAGTGCGCCGGATGCTGGCGAGCCCGAAGGCGCATGCCTTTTCCGAACAGTTTGTCGGCCAATGGCTCGGCACGAAGTCGCTGGCCACCGTGGCAGCCCCGGACGGCGGTCGATACCCCCAATTTACTCCGGCCCTCCGCGAGGCCATGAAGGCTGAACCGGTCGCCTTGTTCGAATCGCTCCTGGATGACAACGCAAGCCTGCTCCAGCTTATCGACGCCCCCTATACCTTCGTGAACGGGGACCTGGCAAAATTATACGGGTTGCCGGAAGTGGCGGGAACCAACCTGGTGAAGGTGAACCTGCCGGACCGCCGCCGCGGTGGCATCACGGGCATGGCCGCCATATTGACCCAGACCAGTTATCCCCAACGCACCAGCCCGGTATTGCGCGGCCGCTGGATTCTGGAAGAGGTCATGGGCACCCCGCCACCGCCGCCTCCTCCATTGGTGGCCACCCTGGCTGACGACGACCGTCGCTCGAAGGAAGGGGAGACGTTCCGGCAACGTTTGGAAAGGCACCGGAAGGACCCCAATTGCGCTGCGTGCCATTCCCGGCTCGATCCACTGGGATTCTGCCTGGAGAACTTCGATGCCATAGGTCGGTGGCGTGACACCATCGACGGTGCCCCGGTGGACGCCAGCGGGCAGTTGGTCACCGGCGAAAAGATTGACGGGCCACTCGCTTTGAAAAAAGTGCTGCTGGCGAAGCAGGATCTTTTTCTCCGCCATGTCACCAGCAAGGCATTGGCGTACGCCTTGGGGCGCGGTTTGGAATATTATGATGCCGCCACGGTGAAGGAGATTATCAAGGCGATTGAAAAGGATGGCTACCGTACCACGGACCTGGTTGTCGAGGTGGTAAAGAGCCTTCCCTTCCAATATCGACGCGGTACCGAGGCCAAGCCGTTGCAGTTGGCCGAGTAGTGACGA
>DATJII010000361.1:0-25436 GCA_035493435.1 Candidatus Limnocylindria bacterium
GCAGTATTGCCGAAACGGAGATTTTCGAGGCTCTGCAACAATACTGCTCAAAGGCAAAAGGCGGTCCGATAGGTTCGGCCGAAGTAATACTGCAAGATATGTATGGTAACGCGCACGTATTCTGGTTCGAGACTTTTTACAATCGATATGAAGCCCTTACATTGGCGACCTACATTAAGCAACACAACCTTGTTATTGCTGTTTCGTAACCCGCCGAATGCTTGGATGTATTACCGACTGTGACCACCACTCCGTGGCGAAATGGAGCGGTATCAAAATCTCCAGATTGGAGACGATGAAAATAAAATAACGATTTCGCGTCTGTCCACTTTGAAAAATAGTGTAGACCCTAACGGCAGTGGCGGGCTGTTTATATTCAAACCCGCGCGTTCGTTCAGCTTGTTACCCCGGTGGCTACCTTAGACCCGACAATTCACCACGCCTATTTCCTTCTCCGCAGCCGCAAACAGGCAAACCCACTCAACACTGCCGCCACTGCGCTCGCCGTCTCCCCAGGCTCCGGCACCATCACGAAATTCAGTGACCAACTCGAGAGTTTCGCCGTCCCGCCACTAGAAAGGTCGGCGGCGAAAAGGGTCCATTGGCCGTTGGGAGTGAGGCCTTTGAATGCTGATAGAAACGCAGTGCGCGGATCGGTGTTGACCACTGAGTCGGGATCGATATTCCGTGCGTCGGGTTGCCAGGTGCCCGTCAGCGGATTGCTGGCAAGGGGCGTCGTATTGCTGCCCGTCGCGGTCAGGCGATACATATGAATGTCGTTCGCGGCGGAGTCGGAAAAGGTAATATGAAACCCGTTGTCGCCGTAGCCAAACGAGCTGTCATCACGCGTGCCCGTGCGGTTCAGCAGGACTGAAAACGCTTCTTCCCCCTTGGCGAGGGTCAAATAAATATCGCCGTTGAACATGCCAGAACTGCGGGGATCGATGTTCACTGAAACCGACAGGGAAGTGATGGCATAGTTGTCAGCCAGCGAAACTGTCCGCGTATCGGATATTCCCGCGGCGGAATTGTCGGTAATGTTTCGGTTGGGCGCAAAACTGGTACTGGCCTCGACCACTTGAAACGAGGCAACCTGCAGCCGCCAGAAATACGTACGAAGGGTATGATTTCATGATGGATTGAGAAAAACAGGGAATGGAGATAGAAATAGAATGACTGCCTACAGCGATGCGATGCGGTAATAACGGGTGGCATGGTTTCCCGCGTCGATATCGGTCCAATGGATGAACCCGGCGGACCCCGCTTGCACCGTTGCCACCTTTTGCCAGTCACCTGAACGGCATACTCGCGCCAGGGGATGCCCACACAAGTCATATCCATCCCGCCGTTGCCAGAAGGCGAAGCGGTTAACGATGCCGGGCTGACCGTTCAAACGCCGGGCCTTGAAGGTGTAGGTTCCGACCTCGGGTTTCCCCAGGGAGATCCCGTCGACATTTTGAAGCCCGCCCAGGAAGGATGCCCGCGCGTTGCCCCCCTCCGGCGGACGCGTCGTGTTGGCTAGCACCATCAGGAGAAGCTCAGCCTTGGGGTGCTTGCTGAAATCAGCCGGCCTTAACTACCGAAACACCAAAGTCGGGGGCAGTGTCAAACTGAGCCCCCACTTCTCTACTGCCTTCCCGGGCTGGAGGGTGTAGTCTTGTCGCTCACGAGGACGCCCGCCAACACGACCGCACGATGAAAATCCAGATTCCAGATTCGCTGAAGGAAGACGCGCCGAAGAACAATTGGGGCAAGATCCTGACCGCCACCCCCATCATCATGACGGTCATCTCAACGATGCTGGCGGGTCTGGCCTCCAGTGAAATGACCCGCGCCCAATACTCACGCTCCAGCGGCGCGCAACAACAAGCCAAGGCCGGGGACCAATGGGGCTATTTCCAGGCCAAACGCCTGCGCGGAGCCATGCAGCGAAGCACGCTCGATCTCCTGCAAGCCACTGTGGCACTGCATCCTGCCGATACTTCCACGTTGGGCAGTCTTCCCGCCGGAACCCTCGCCGCCATCCAAAAAGGCGAACTGCTCCCGTTGCCACCGGAAGTGACCCTGGAGCCCGCCATCAAGAGCGCGTTGGAAATGCTGGAAGCCGCCAAACCGGACGAGGAAATTGCCGTCCCGCTCAACACGATCGAACTGAAGACCCTCGTCGACGCGGAACGCGCCACCCGCGAACGGGCTGATACCTACGACGTCCTCATGAAGCCCATTAGCAAGGCCATCGATGAAATCGAGCAATCGCTGGCCAACGCCGGACAGGAACGGCTACGCGACTTCACTGCCGTGCGTCTTCGCTATACCTCCAATCGCTACGACGCCGAGGCCCGCCTCAATCAGGGCATCGCGGAGCTCATCGAACTGGAAGTCCGCAAAAGCAACCTGATCGCCGAACGGCATCGCCGCCGAAGCCAGCGCTTCTTCTTCGGCATGCTCGGCGCCCAGATGGCCGTCATCGTCTCGACCTTTTCCCTGGCAGCCCGGGCGAGGTCCATGCTCTGGACTTTCGCCGCCGCCGCCGGATTGTCCGCCGTCGGATTCGCCGTCTACGTCTTCTTTTACGTTTAACTCATTTTTCCCTGCATCCGATTCTTCCCATTCCCTCCACCCCAAATTCCCAAATTCCCCCTTGTCACCGGAAATACCGCTGGCATACTGCTCGTTCTTGGTGCGATGAAAAATAACCTTCACCCGAAGAACTATCGGCTAGTGATTTTCCGCGACTCGGCTTCGGGTCAGCAGTTTCTCACACGTTCCTGCGCGAACACGAACATGACCGCAAAGTGGGAAGATGGAGCGGAGTACCCGCTGTACCTCCTGGGTATCAGCGCGTTCACCCATCCTTTCTACACCGGTCAACAGAAGTTCGTTGATACCGCCGGTCGCGTGGACAAGTTCCAACAACGCTTGGAAAAGACCCGCGTGGCGCAAGCCGCCGCCGCCGAGGCCGCTGCTTCCAAGAAAAAGAAGAAGTAGTTTCGCGCCTTTAAACCGCCCGCCAGCCGCATTGTTCGGCTCGCGGGCGGTTTTGCTTTCCCAAGGGTTCCTCGTCAGAATTTCTATCCGTCTCAGTCCGTGGATCTTACACCGTTCATCGAAAAGTACCGCCAACGATTCAGGGAAGTCGAAGCCCAGTTATCGTCGCCGGACGCTTTTGCCAACGCCCAACGAGGCCAGGAGCTCACCCGCGAGCATTCCAGCCTGCGGGAGTTCGTGGAAAACGGTGACGCCTGGCTGAAGGTCCAACGCGAGCTTCGCGAAAACCGCGAGATGCTGGCCACCGAACCGGTGGGCTCAGAGATGGCCGTGATGACGGCCGAGGAAATCAAACGGCTGGAGGAGGAAAACGCCCGCCTGACCCTGGAAGTCCAACGCGGCATCCTGCCTCCCGACCCGACCGATTCCCGCAACACCATCGTGGAAATCCGCGCCGGTGCCGGTGGCGACGAGAGCGCCCTGTTTGCCGCCGACTTGGGACGTATGTACCAGCGGTACGCCGAAAATCGCGGTTGGAAGGTGGAAGTCCTCGACGCCAATCCGTCCGACCTCGGCGGATACAAGGAATTGATCTACATGATCACCGGCGACAGCACCTTCAAGCTCATGAAGCACGAGTCCGGCGTGCATCGGGTCCAACGGGTTCCCGCCACCGAAGCCCAGGGCCGCATCCACACCAGCACCGCCACCGTTGCCGTGCTGCCGGAAGCCCAGGAAGTGGACATCGTCATCAAGCCGGAAGACCTGGAAATCAACGTGTGTCGCGCGGGTGGTCATGGCGGCCAGGGAGTCAATACCACCGATTCCGCCGTCCGGATTTTCCACAAGCCGACCGGCACCGAAGTTCGCTGCCAGGACGAACGGTCCCAGCAAAAGAACAAGGCCAAGGCCATGATGGTGCTGCGCTCGCGCCTGTTCGAAAAGAAGCGCGCCGAGGAAGACGCCAAGTACGCCCAGCAACGAAAAGACCAGGTCGGCACCGGCGAACGCAGCGAAAAGATCCGCACCTATAATTTTCCGCAGAATCGCGTCACCGACCACCGCATCGAACTCACCCTGTATAATCTCAGCTCGGTGATCGACGGCAGCCTGGATCCCATCATCCGTCCCCTGCTCGACCACGAATTGAAGGAAAAGCTCGCCCGCCTGCAACAAGCCTAATTGCCATGGAGGAATCCCATTTTCAATCCGGCCAGCGTCCGCATGCCCTGATTTTCGACTGCGACGGAACGTTGGCCGATACCATGCCCCTTCACTGGCAGGCTTGGCAGCTCATTACCCGCAAGTATCGGATCGAGTTTCCCGAGGACCGCTTCTATTCCCTCGGCGGCGTGCCCACCCGGGACATCCTCCGCATGCTCGCAGGCGAACAGCGTCGCCCGGACTTGGACCCTTTGATGGCCGCCAAGGAAAAAGAAGAAGCCTATCTGAAGTTGCTGCCGCAAGTGGGCCCGGTGAAGGAGGTCGTAGCGATCGCCAGCGAACATCGCGGTCGATTGCCCATGGCCGTTGCCAGTGGTGGTTCCGAGCGATCCATCGGCCGGGTTCTCAATCATCTAGGCATCCACGATTGGTTCCAGGCCGTCGTCACCAACGAGGCTGTGCAACGTCAGAAACCCGCGCCCGATATATTCCTGGAGGCCGCCCGCCGTCTTGGCGTAGCACCACGCTTCTGCCGGGCCTATGAAGATACGGACCTCGGCATGCAGGCCATCCGCTCGGCTGGCATGGACGCCGTGGACGTCCGCCTGCTTCGCGGAATGCCGCTGCGTGGTTGAGGTAACTCATACCTCCCATTCCTCCCCCTTGGTCCCGTTCGCCAAACAAAAAAGACGGCGCCGGATAACATCCGCGCGCCGCCTGAAAAACGAAACCTCTTAGAGGCTCGACTGCGGATGATACTCGATCCGCAGGATCTTGGTATCCAGGTTCCCGCCCCATTCCTTGCCGTACTCGATCACGTAGAGGCAGCCGTCCGGACCCATTTCGATGTCCATCGGGCGCTTGATTTCCGTCGTGGGCAGGAAACGCTCCATCTTCGCGATCTTGTCGTTCTGGTCGAGCTTCACCGCGATGATCCAATTGCGGCTCCACTCATAGATGAAGAGGGTGTGGTCGAATTCCTTCGGGAGCTTGGTGGGCGAAGGATTCTTCTCATCATAATAATAGATCGGACCGGCCATGGCCGTGCGGCCGCCGGAACCCACCACCGGGAAGCGGGTCGACGCGGAACTCGGATAATAGATGAAGGCCGGTTGCGCCGGGGGCAGCAATTGGATGCCCGTATTATTAGGCGAATTGTTGGTCGGATGCGCGGCGTCAAAGGCGATGCCATGGGGTTTCCACGGCGCGGGACGGTCGGGGAGCTCGGGCAGGTTGTTGGTCTCGCCCTTTTTCATCAGCTCCTGGCGTTTCTTGCTGACTTCCTTATAGGCGTTTTCCGCGTCCTGGAACTTGGCGCGTTCCACAAAATCGACCTTCAGGTACGGCTTGTTGTCCGCCACGAAGAGGGGCCAGCCAAAGAATCCGGGGCCACGGGCCTGGTTGACCTCGTCAAACCCGGCTGGTCCGCGCAACGGATCGGGGCCGCCCGCGTCGGGACCGACTTCGCCCCAGTATAGGTAACCATTCTTGCGGTCGACGGAAATGCGGAACGGATTTCGGTTGCCCATGACGTACACTTCCGGCCGGGTGCCAGGAGTGCCGGGCTTGAAGAGGTTGCCCTTCGGGATGTCGTACCCGCCCTCCGCCTTGGGCTTGACCCGCAGGATTTTGCCGGTCAAGGCGTTGGCGTTGGCCGCACTGCGCTGGCCGTCCCAGGGTTCGTGACCGGGGCGTTCGTCGATCGGGTCGAACCCTTCGGAATCGAAGGGATTCGTATTGTCACCGACGGAGACGTAAAGGTTGCCATCCTTATCGAAGGTGAGCGATCCGCCCACGTGACAGCAAGTCACCCGCTGTTCCGGGATGTCGATGATCTTGACCTCGGAGGCCATGTCGATCTGCTCTCCTTTAACGGTATAGCGGGACACCCGGATGATACCGGCCTTTTGGCCCTTGGCATCTGTGGTGGTTTCAGGAAGGGAATGATTCAGGTAAATCCAGCCATTCTTGGCGAAATGGGGATCCAAGGTGACGCCCAGCAAACCGTCTTCGTAACCGTGATCGCGATCCACGAAAACCGGGATCTTGCCGATGCTGACCGTGGTCTTGGTGTCCGGCTTCCACATTTTGACGTCACCCTTGATCTCGATCCAGAACACCCGTCCATCGGGCGCGACCGCGAGCTCCATGGGATTGTCGATGGTGTCTTTTTTTACTCCGTCGACGGTGGCGTCTTCATCGAGGACAACCTTGGTAAACGAGGATTCGGGCGGCAGCCATTTGTTGGTGCTGCTGCCGGTCCCCGCCGTTCCCGTGGTTGCTTGCTGGCCCTCAGCCCAGGCGAGCGACGTTGCCGCGCACAGGCTTAACGTCAGAATTGGAAACTTCATGTGGATGCGTCTGACTGTCTCAGCGCAACCCGTAATCAAAAAGTCTTTTGCAGGGAAAAAGGTGAAAAAAAGCCGAGCTCCTCCCGGTTGTCCCAGCCTACGTGGCGCGTCCGCCAAGAACGGGATGGCGAGACTCCGTCGAGCCCAACTATCGGTGAGTGGCTTCGCTTTGGAGGAAGAGCAGACAAATCGAAGCCAAGGGAATCCGATCCTGAAACGTGAAGGTTCGTTGATAGGGTAGTGACCTTACCCGAAGCCTCTCACCGTTACGATGGGCTCGACGGAGTCTCTCCCTACCGGGCTTTGGACGACCTTGCGGTTTGCCAGTGCCGACGACGACCACTGAGGTGTCCAACCACACCCTCACTCCGTCCGCAGAGCCACCATCGGATCCACCGAGGCGGCGCGACGGGCAGGGAACCAGCACGCGAGCAAAGCGACCGCTGCCAATCCAACGGTAACCAAGCTCACGATGAGTGGGTCGAACCACGCGACGCCGATCAACACACTCGCCAGCACCCGGCCCGCCAACGCCGTAGCAATAAGACCCACCCCGCACCCTACGGCTATCACCAGCAGCCCCTGCCGGAGAACCATGCCGCGTATGTCGTCCCTTTGGGCTCCCAAGGCCATGCGAACTCCAATCTCGCGGGTGCGTTGGCTGACGCCAAAGGCGATCACACCATAGATCCCCATGGCCGCCAAAATCAGGGCCACCGCTCCCAGCACCAACAAGAGCCGGGCCGCCACTCCCTGCACGGCATAGGCTGCCTCGGTGAAACGGGCGAAGGATATTCCCACCCAGACATTGACCGCTGGATCAAGCGCACTGGTTTCGCGCAACAACAGCGGACTCCCGGTGACCGCCTCGCCTTTCATCCGTAGCACGGCGGTGAGATGCGCCACGGGCCGTTGCCAGGCCGCCGTGTACATATACGGATGCGGCGCTTCACCGAGGGAACGGTATTTTCCGGTGGGTACCACCCCTATGATTTGGGCGTCGCCGTCCCAGTAGTGAATCTTGTGTCCGATGGGCTCCCGCCCTTGGAGGTAACGATTCACGAAGGCCTCGTTGACAATAACCACCCGTGAGGCCTTCTCGTCATCGAGTTCCGAGAATTCGCGACCGGCCCGCAGGGGTATCCGCAAAGCCTTGAAATAGTCCGGTGAGACGCGGGAAATCATGGTGTCCATCGCCTCGCCGGGCGCAGGAACATAGCCTTCTACTTGCACCCCTGAACTGGATCCACCTTCAAAACCCATGGGCAGCCAGTCCGCAAAAGCCACCGCTTCAACGCCTGGGGCGTTGACCAGTCGTTGCCGTAGATCCTTGAAAAACCGGCCGCCGGTGACATCCGAGTAACCGTGCGCTTTAAGTCGATAGCCGCCCAGCCACACGCCATCTGTCGAGAACCCTGCATCGGACCGGCGCGCCACTTCGAAGCTCTTAAAACACAACCCAGCCGCCACCAACAACATCAGTGCCAGCGCAACTTCGGCGACCACCAGGCTATCTCGAAGGCGGGAACTGCCTGCCCGTGCCCCGTCCGTTCGAGCACCTTCCTTCAGCGCCGAATTGAGATCCGTTCTTCCCGACTGCGAGGCAGGTACCAGGCCGAAAATCAACGCTGCCGCCAAAGTTAGACCAAGGGTGGGAATGAGCATCGCCCAACTCAGGTGCAAGTCGAAGCCGATAGGAAGATAGGTCACCGGCAACAACCGGACCAGAAGTCCCAGACTCCAAACACAGAAGACCACACCACCCAAACCTCCCAACGATGCCAGTAATAGACTCTCGGTAAGCAACTGCCGCAGCAAGCGGCCCCCGCTCGCGCCAATCGCCAAACGCACTGCGACTTCCCGACGCCGCGAGGAAGAACGGGCCAGCAGGAGATTCGTGAGATTGGCGGTCACCAGCAGGAATACTAGTATCGCCACCCCGCCCAGGACCCGTAGCAACGGGAGCAGTATTGATTGGGCTCCCCAAGGGGAATTCCAGATCCGCAGCACCTGTGCGCCCATGTTGCGATTGAACTTCGGATACTCCGCTTCCAAACGACGCATGACCGTGGTGGTGCCCGCCTGGGCTTGCTCCAGCGATATTCCTCGTTTCAGGCGGGCCACGGTATGCAGCCAGCGATCCCCGCGATCCAGTGGATCGGAGCCGGAGAAGTTCAGAATGCGGTTCATTCCCAAGGGAACCCACACGTCGAAACGCAGGCCACCCATGGTTCCACGAAAATTCGCCGGGGCCACGCCCACCACGGTCACCGGGTTGCGATTCAGTTGGATGACCTTTCCCAAGACACCTGGATCGGCCGCGAAACGGCGCCGCCACAAGGCGTCGCTGATCACCGCCGCCGGGGCTCCATTGCCACCGACTTCCTCGTCCGGGACGAATCCCCGGCCGAGTTCCAAGGGAACGCCGAGCACGTCGAAATAATTAGCCGTGACGATCTGGCCCCAAAGCCAATCGAGTTGGCCTTCGTTCCCCATAGCGAGAGATCCAAACTGCGAACCGATCACCCCTTCGAAGGTATTGGTATCCCGGCCCAAGTCCTGGATATCGGGAAGCGACAGCGTGTCGCCCGTGGAACCGGAAACATGCCGGTTGATGATCACTACCAATCGGCTGCCGTCTTTGGCCCCCGGGATCGGATGCAAGAGCACTTCGTCAATCCAGGAGAAGACCGTCGCATTGGCGCCGATACCGAGCGCCAGTGACGCGATCGCCACCAAGGCAAAGATCGGCGACTTGATTAGTTGCCGGATCGCAAATCGAAGGTCGTTGAGCATGGCATCTGCGGGTTGGCCTTCAAGCGGCTCAATCGCCGCGCAGGGCCTGGACAGGATCGATTCGGGCGGCCCGGCAGGCGGGAACGCCCGCGGCTAAAGTAGACACGGCTGCCAGGACGGCCGAGGCGACGAGGAACGGCACCGGGTCGTTGGCCTGGACGCCGTAAAGTTGGTTCGCCACGAGGCGCGTGGCGCCGATCACGGCGGGAATGCCTATCGCAATACCTATAATTACCAGCATCACGTTTTCCCGCAGGATCAGCCAGACGACTTGGCGGGACTGCGCGCCCAACGCGGAACGAATCCCAATTTCAGTGGTGCGCTGGATTACCGCCTGGGTCATCAAGCCATAGATTCCCAGGCAGGCGAGAAATACGCCCAATCCCGCGAAAAATGCGGAGAGACGGGCGATCAGGCGCTCGCTGGTCATCGACCAGGCAAGTTCCTGTTCCATGGTGGTCGGACCCGAGAGGGGGAGATTGGACTCCACCTCTCCTATCGCACGGCGTACTGCCGAGATGATGGGAGCCGGACTACCTTCAAAGCGGACCACGAAGTTTCCCATGTATTGGACATGCTGCGGGTGGGGATAATAAGCCGAAGGTCGTTGCTGGCCACTGATACCTTCGTGCCGGGTATCCTTGCTAATACCCACGACTTCCACATCTTCCTCCTCGCCGCTTCGCTTGAAATGGCGGCCCAAGGCTGGGCCATCCGGAAAAAACGTCCGGGCCATGGTCTCGTTGATGACCGCCACGTGGGGCGTCTTCTCGGCATCCAGGGCGCTGAATCCACGCCCACCTAGCAACGGGATTCCCATGGCTGCAAAATAACCGGGCCCCACCACATTATGGGACACGGTAGTTTTCGGCACCCGGTCTGCCGGGACACCTTGGGGCTGCACCGAGGTATGCCATCCGCCCTGGTTATAAGTGAAGAACGAGAAACTCGAAGCCTTCACTCCGGGAATGGCGTTGACGCGGTCCTCAATGTTCCGGTGCAGGGCGCCGAGGGTCGCATCCTCTTTATACCCAATCGCCCCGGCATCGACGCCGAATTGCAGCAGGTGATCCGCCCGGAATCCCATGTCGACGCTGGTCAGGTTGGCCAGGCTCTTGAGAAACAACGCCCCGCCCGCAAGCAGTACCAGCGACAGCGAGATTTGGGCGACGATCAGGGCCTTGCCCAGCCGATTTCTCGAATTCCCGGCCACTCCCCTTCCCATTTCGCGCAAGGCGTCCTGGGGATTCGCCCGGCTTCCGGACAGGGCGGGCAACACCCCGAACAAAAGCGCCGTGCAGACCGATACTCCCAGGGTGAAGAGCAGGACGTGCCCGCTGGGGCTGACATCCATGACGATGGGGTTGTGTCCGTTCGAGACGAAGGCCAGCAAAAGTCGGCTGCCCCAAGCGCCTATTAACATTCCCAGCACGCCACCCAGCCCCGCCAGCAGGAGACTCTCCGACAACGTTTGCCGGATCAACCTCCAGCGGCTCGCCCCCAGCGCGGCCCGGAGGCTGATTTCACGCGCCCGTACCCGGCTCCGTGCCATGAGTAGATTGGCAATATTGGCACAGGCGATCGCGAGGACCACTCCCACGACGGCCATCAGGATGTTCAAGGGCGTGGAATACCGGGAACGCAGGCGGGACAACCCGGTTGCCAGGGAATGCACCTCGACCCTCACGGTCTTGATTCGCGCCGCATCTTCAGCCGTGGGCTGCTGTCCGGCATAATCCTGCACAATGCGCCGGAGCGAGACGGATGTTTCCGCTGACGCGACGGCGGGAAGGACCCCCGGCTTTAACCGGCCAAATAGATAATGAGCCTGGAACAGCCGGTCCTCGCGCCCGTTCCACCCCGGCGAAATCTGGGCTTCCATCGACAGGGGCATCCAAAAGTCCGGCGCGTCGCCCATGCGGATTCCCTGGAACTCCGGAGGGGCCACACCCACGATGGTATAAGTTGTCGTCCCCAGGGTGATCGTCTGGTTGGGGGCAAAGACCTGGCCCGCCATGTGGCGGGTCCACCACGACTGGCTGGCCACCACCACCGGATTGGCCCCCTCGGCGCCATCGTCCTCGTCCATCAAGAGGCGTCCCAACCACGGCTTCACTCCCAGCACGGAAAAGAAGTTCCCGGACACCAGTTCCACATCGAAGGCCTGCCTTTCGTTGCGTCCCTGGAGGCGTCCATAAGTATGGGGGCCCATGCTCCTCATGGCCGCCAGGCCCGAGAATACCCGGTCGGCCTTGCGGAGATCGCGCAACATGGGATAGGAGTACAGGTCCATGCTGCCTTCCGGCTGCCCGCCGTTCGACCCTGCGGCACGCGTGTCGCCAAACACCACCAACTGCTCGGGCTGCGGAACCGGCAGATTCCGCAGCATCACCGCGTCGATCAGGCCAAAGATGGCCGTGTTGGCTCCTATGCCCAGGGCGAGCGTGAAAATGGCTGTCAGCGCAAATACCGGGCTCTTGAGCAATGTCCGGATGGCGTACCGCAGGTCCTGTAACATAGATTAATAGTGTGCGGGCCGGGGATCGGCCAACGCTGCCGCAATTTCCTAAGAGACTGTTTTAAAAGGGGCTTGGGTCTGATGCGCCAGGGAAAAAGAGCGAGGGCCAGGCGTCCTGAGGGAGCATATCTGCGAAGATCTGTGACCGAAGGACAACAACGCCCTCGCTCTTTTTCACCAGCAGTAGGCCCAATTGCATTCTTAAAACAGTCTCTAAGCCACTTCCTGCAATTCCTGCACGATGCGACCGTCGAACAGGTGCACCTGCCGATCGGCGTGCCGGGCAAAACGCGTATCATGGGTGACCATGCAGATGGTCGCACCCTCGCGATGCAATTGGCGCAACAGGTCCATCACGGCCTCACCGTTCTTCGAGTCCAAATTACCCGTCGGCTCGTCCGCCAGCAGGATGCTCGGACGTCCGCCCAGGGCACGAGCCACAGCCACACGCTGCTGCTGACCGCCCGAAAGCTGGCTGGGGTAATGGCGCATCCGGTGGCTCATGCCGACCTTCTCCAACGCTTCCTGCGCGCGTTGTTTGCGCTCGGCGGAACTGAGCCCGCGATACGTCAGCGGCAGTTCGACGTTTTCGAACACGGTCAGGTCACCGATCAAATTGAAACTCTGGAAGATGAAACCGATCTCGCGGTTGCGAATACGCGCCCGCTGGGAATGATCGAGGTTGGCGACCTGCTGGTTGTTCAGCACATAAGTTCCGTCACTGGGCGAATCGAGCAGGCCAAGGATGGCCAGCAGCGTGGACTTGCCGCAGCCCGACGGCCCGGAAATGGACACGTATTCCCCCTGCTTGATCTCCATATGGATTCCCGCCAGGGCGTGGGTTTCGACTTCATCGGTGAGAAACACCTTTTTGATACCTTCGAGTTGGATGAGCGCGTCGGACATAACAAACAATGGAACGAATGGATCCTGGAAAAAGTCTGGATTAATTGAGCTGAACTTTATTGTGGGAATCCCACTGGTTCATATCGGACATGATGATGGTGTCACCTACTTGCAAACCTTCGATCACTTCGATGGCCGTAACTGAGCCCCGGCCCAGTTTGACGGGCACCCGGACCGCGTATTTGCCGCCTTCGATGACTTTGAACAAGCCCACCGTGCTATCGGGCAATCCCTGCACCGGCCGACCGACGTTCAGCACGTTCTCCAAGCGATCGATCTCAATCGTGCCTTCCACGCTGAGATCGGGACGGGCTCCCTTCGGCAAGGCCCCATCGAGTTTTACGTCCACAGTAACCGTGCTGTTTATGACGGCGGGATCAACCCGGATCACATGACCCTTGACCACGCCCACGACGCCATTGCGGGTATCCACTTCCACAACCTGTCCCAAGGTAACGTCGCGAGCCTGGGTTTCGTTGATCTTGATTTCCGCTTTGAGCTGGGTGGGAACCACGACCTTGGCCAGGGTCGCCCCCGGCATAACCCGTTGGCCGGTCTGCAAAAGCTCCTTGTCGCCGATTTGTGTCAAGACGCCCGAAATTCCGGCCGTGATCCGCAGCCCCGCGACCTGGCTGCGCTTGAGTTCCCTCATCGCTTTCAGCTTCTCCACTTCCGCTTCCTGAACGGCGAGTTGGGACTTGGCCGATTGTTCCATGAACTTCAGCCGCTTTTCCTCAATAGCTACCCGGGCCGTGAGATCATCGGCGTGGGAACGTGATTTCTGTTGGCTTATCTGCGGCACCAACCCGTCCTTAAGCAATCCTTCGTCGGCGCGTGCTTCCAATTCCGCCTGTTTGGCGTCGGCGCGCAAAGTAACCAAGGTGGATTCCTCGGCGAGCCGGTCGCTTTCCACCTGGACCGTCAGTTTTGCGAGGAGGGCCTCCGCCGCTTTGGCTGCCCACTCGGAATCGAACGCGGCTTGTTTCAGGTCAGGATTGCTCAGTTCCACGAGGACCGTCTCCGGCTCCACCGCCGCGCCTGGAAGTATCAAGATCTTCTCCACCAAGCCGCCGGTCTCAGCCTGGATATACTGGATCCGCTCGGGAACCAGGGTTCCGTTGCCGCGCACCTGACGAATCAGGAGCCCCTGCTTGACGGAGTCGAAGATGAGCGACGAACGCTCCACACCCGGCACCGCCGGTTCCAGCCGCATGAGAAAGACAGTGATCACCGTCAACGACACTGCGGCAGCCGTGATCCAGATGATCTGTTTGCGGCGTTTCTTACGAGCCAGATCCGGGCGTGCAATATCCATGGCGGAACTGGCTCCAGTGAAAGCCGATCCCTTCGCCGCGCCAAGCTTTGGCTGGGCGCTTTCGGTGACTCCATTCGGCGGTGAAAGGCGGCTGCTCATAGTACAATCTGTCTCAGCCCCTAGAACAAGGGCTGTGCCAACTGGCTTCAGCCTTCGAGACGGTCGCGTAACTGTCTTATTTTAAACCAGATACGTCACAACAAATGCAGCTTCATTCACCCCCTGAATCCAGGAGCGGCACCCAGTCACGGGATTGGGTCATCCCGATAATGGGACAAATGAAATCGCGGTGGCAGAAATTCGGGGCGATCCGAAACAGAAAGGATTTCGCAGGTCGAAGAAAAAGCTTCGTCCAAGCAAACGCGACAGCGCCTGGAGTGCGGTCGCGAAGGCTTGGCGAAGCTACCGCTTTGGGAGGGATGTCACCTTGCGGGCGAAAAAGACTCGAAAGGGGCTATGCCTCTGATTGGAACAGTTTCACTGCAACCCGTGACCTGTTTTCGGCAGAGGTGAAGGACCAGCAAGGTGTTACTCGATCTCGTATTTGGCTGATGCTCGGTTCAAGAGGCTGAAATTGGGTAAAAGAGTTGGAGCAAGAGCCCCTCCAAAGTCTGTCTGCTGGCGATACCAGACGACTCCCAAAGCGGCAGCTTCGAAGACTCTGCAGCCGCACTCCAGGCGCTTCGCGTCATTCGGAGCCGGCGAAGCTGTACGGATACACTTTGCACCGCAGAGTTTAACCCCTAGATCAGTGAAACAGGTGTCCGCTATCCGCCTATTAGTCGGTTTTAACGCTTGATTGGCGGCACGCGATGAATCACTTTGTACCACAAAGCATCGAAACACCTTTGATTACCAGCATGCAAACAGACCAAGCCGTGGCAGGAGGGAGAAATGACCGCAGCAGTCGGCGGAGAAGGAGTCTCTGGAAGGGCCCGGCAATAGTCGCTGTGCTCCTCGTGATGATCCCCTTGGTGGCGAGCCGTTTGGTCAGGGGATGGCACTGGCATCCTGCGGCGTTTGTCATCCTAGGCGTTCTTCTCTTTGGTATTGGCCTTGCCTACCAGTTGGTGACGCGGAACCACGACGCCCTGGCCTACCGAGCCGCCGTGGTCATCGCGTTTGTGGCGGGATTCCTCCTCACCTGGTCGAACCTTGTCCAATCGTTCGATGTCAATCGCGATGCCGCGATGTATTTCGTAGTGCCTGTTGTCGGTCTCATCGGCGTTGCCATAGCACGACTTCGACCCAAAGGTATGGCGTTCGCCGCACTTGCCACCGCCCTCACTCAAACCCTCGTTCTGGCGATTGTGCTGATTAGGATGGCCTATCGATATCCCGACCTGGACTTCTGGACGCTACCCGAATTTCGTGGCCTCGGCGGGAATGCGTTTCTCGGCCTGCTGTTTGGCGCGTCGGCGCTGCTGTTTTGGAAAGTCAGCCGCGAGGAGGCGCCAGAGGATTTATAATTAATTTTAACAAATGCGCGACGGACATTTTAGAAGTCTCGAGTTGATTCATAGGGATTTTATCGTCATACCGTCATATCGTCATGGCAAGGTCAGAAGCACGTAAGGCATGGATGAACGCGAAGCGTCGTGGAGTGCGGTGGCAAGCAACGCGCGACACCGCTTTGGAGAGTCATTTGATTCCAGCAAACGGGCGATCTAATCGAGGCCCCACGAGGCAAGAAGGCGGTTTTCGCCGCTGGATACCATGTGGGTAACCCGCTTCTGTTGTTGAGAGGGTGTTTTTTTGAGCGTGGCCGCCTGTTGTCATATTTCAAATTCTTCAAAGCGGCACACCTAGCCAAAGCGGTGTCACGCTGGGCTTGCCCCGAGCACCACGACAAATCCATGGCCGTAATCATCCCGACTGGGTCATGGAGTTCCTCTTTCGTTAAAACCGCCGCTTTGGCGGGCCGTCTGGTCCTTCTCAACCCATGGGCACGCTCGCACCTTGCGCCATCCAGGTCGGCGCACTCCCCATCAAGCAGCAGTGCTCATTGAAAACCGATTAAATGCGGCTGTGCCCGATTTCGTCGAAAAGCCGATTCTCCCGACGACCCGGAACCCGGTGGTGAAAGGGATGCGCCTGCATCGCACGGGATCGAACGGTGAACCTTGTATTCGACTCGGCAGCGGGCACACCATGTACTTTATGCGCCACGACGGGACCCATTCTGCGGAAGGCTCGCGCCTGCCCGCCGGACCTGCCGGGATGGGGTACGGGCGACATCATGGCGAACGGCGTTCGATAGGCTGTAGTTCAGGGGTCTTTCTTGGCGCATGGCTGCTGGCGTTGGCGATGTTGTGCCACAACGTCCACGCCATCGCCGGAGCCACCCCGAGCAACTCGGCTGGCCTGGAGTTCTTCGAGAACCGCATCCGGCCTGTGCTGGCCGAACACTGCTACGAATGCCACGGCGCCCAAGCCGCCAAACTCAAAGGCGGACTGCTGCTCGACACCCGGGAAGGCGTCATGAAAGGCGGCGACTCCGGCCCCGCCTTGATTCCCGGTGATCCCCAGGCCAGTCGCATCGTCCAGGCAATACGCCATGTGAATTCCGACATTGCGATGCCCCGTACCACCGTCGGATCTAAGAAGCTTCCGGAATCGATTATCCAGGATATCGTCCGCTGGATCGAGATCGGCGCGCCTTACCCTGCCTCGTCCAAATCCGACCCGAACGCGCCATCCGTTGCGAGTGGCCATTGGTCGTTCCAAAAGATCCAGAATCCCCGGGAGCCATCGGTCCATCGCATGGATTGGCCGCGCACCTCCGTCGATGCCTTCGTCTTGGCCAAACTGGAAAAGCACGGGGTCGCACCCGCTCCCGCCGCCGACCGCCGCACACTACTCCGGCGAGCCACCTTCGATCTAACTGGACTTCCGCCCACCCCGGCGGAAATGGAGGCGTTCCTCGCCGATACCCAGCCCGACGCCTTTGCCCGGGTGGTGGAACGGCTGCTGGCTTCGCCACATTATGGCGAACATTGGGGTCGCCATTGGCTGGACGTGGTTCGCTACGCCGATACCGCCGGGGAGACGGCGGACTACCCAGTGCCGGTCGCCTGGCGCTACCGCAACTATGTCATCAATGCCTTCAATGCGGACCAGCCGTATAATGAATTCCTGCGCGAACAGATCGCCGGGGACATCCTGGCCCGTCAAGGCCCATGCGAACGCTATGCGGAACGGGTCACCGCGACTGGCTATCTCGCGATCTCGCGACGCTTTGGCTTTGATTCCGAGAACTATCACCACCTGACCCTGCAGGACACAATCGACACCCTGGGTCAAAGTGTCCTCGGTCTAACACTGGGTTGCGCCCGTTGCCATGCGCATAAGTTCGATCCGGTCTCAATGAACGACTACTACGCGCTCTACGGCATCTTTGAGAGCACGCGCTACGCCTTCCCGGGCTCGGAGCAAAAACAGAAACACCGGGCGCTCGTTCCCCTGTTGCCACCGGAAGAAGCCCAGGCGAAATGGCGCGATTTCGACACCCGCGTCGCCCAGCTCACCCGTCGACTTGAGCGAGCCCATGTTTCCGCTCCCAGCGCCACGTTGCGCTCCGTCGATGAGCTGGATGGCGACTTCGAGATGCAGGCCCCCGCCGCCGGCGGCAGCAAAGGTGTGCTGGTTCCACCTTGGGTCTGCGAAGGCCCTATAGCTGTGACCTCGGATGCGCAAAGTCCCTATAAGAATCTCTACCCGCTGGGAAAAGTCGGGGCCAGCCTCGCCGCCGGAACGAACCATTATCGCCTGTGGCAATCACTGCATCCCAGCCACACCCGCGCTTCGGGTGACCGAATCTACGTCAACCTCGACTTCCGGCTCGCCACCAACGAAACCTCCACCACCGGGCGTCACCGTTTCTGGATTGGCTCACGAGACGGCAGCCCGGCAGTGGAAATCCTTTTGGACACAACCACGGTTTCACTACGCCTCGGCAACCAGGTCGAAACGATCCACACGCTCAGGCCCGGCCAGTGGCATAACCTCCAGCTTATACTGGATCTCAAGACCGGCACCGTCAGCGGCAGCGTGGGACTTCCCGACGATGTCGCGTCATTCCCCGAACATCGGCTCTCGTCTTCCTGGGAAGGGATCGTGGACACTTTGGGATTTGGGCCCGACGGCGCGACAACGGCGTCGCGCCCCGCCATCGCCTGGGACAATCTGGGCGTCCAATCCTCGCCCATTCCACCCGTTGCCACCACGCTCCCGGCGATCGCGTCTCTCGGCGACGATCCGGACGCCAATAAACTAAATAGTCAATTGCGTGACGTCGCCGGGATCGATGGAGACTTCGAGTTGCAGGACGGCGGGTCGCCACCGAGTGCACCGTGGGGTCCCGGTCCCAATAGCATCGTAAGAATCCAGGCCACCTCGCAGAGCCCGTTCCAGAACCTCCACGGCGCCGGTCAACTTGGCGTGCACCTGCCGAATAGCGGTGCTTATAACGGATTCGGCCAGACGCTCGCCAAACCGTGGCTGAGCGCGAACACCGGACGCCTCTTCGCGAGCTTCGACTTCCGCTGTGCAGGTGTGGAGGCCGGTGGCGAGGGCACCTGGCGCTATTACCTCGGCCATGGCCCCGGTAATTCCGCCGCCGTTGAGCTCTTCATGAACGGCACCCAGTTCTTCCGTCGCAGTGGCGACGCCCGGGAGATCGTCTCACCGCTGCGGATCGGCGAATGGTACCAGGTGCAGCTTGATCTGGACCTGAAAGCCAAACGCTATACCGGACTGCTGCTTTCGTTTTCCAACCGCGTGGCCTTCGACGGGCAATTGGCCAGCGGCTGGGACGGGAATATCGATTATACTTTTATCGACAGTTACGGCCATCTGCCGGGCGTGAAACCCGCGCTGGACGCGGATAACTTCACGCTGGGAGAAAAGCCTCTTCCGCCACTGGATGCCGGCCCGATCCGGTTGGGCGCGGGTGAACGCGATTCGCGCCGCCAGCGGGTGAACCAACTGCGCGCCGAATTGGCGCAAATCAAAACCAACGCCGAAGCAGACCGCAAGGAATTGGAGTCCCTGCTCGCTGATGGGCCGATGGACCTAACCTACGCCGTGAGCGAAGGCTCGCCGCACGACGCCCAAATCCAGTTGCGCGGCGAACCCGACCGACCCGGCGATACTGTTCCACGCGGCTTTCCCAGAAGCGTCGGCGGCCTTCCCTTGCCCAAGGAATCCACTGGCAGCGGACGGTTGGAATTGGCGAACTGGCTGGTGGACCCGGCCAATCCCCTGACTGCCCGGGTCATGGCCAATCGGATCTGGCAATATCACTTCGGCCAGGGCCTTGTGAAAACGCCCAACGACTTCGGCAAACGCGGCCAGCCTCCCACCAATCCCGAGTTACTCGACCATCTGGCGTCCCAGTTCATCCATAGCGGCTGGTCGATCAAGGCCATGCATCGGCTCCTGATGCTGAGCGCGGCCTATCAACAACAAAGCCCCCAGTCGGAAATCTCCGGCGTGGCGGCCGATGCGAAATCCGGACTGGGCAGCAGCGATCTCTTACCGTCCTTCCCTCGCCGTCGGTTGGGAGCCGAAGAAACGCGCGACGCCATCCTGTTCGTCAGTGGCGACCTCGACGATTCCGTCGGCCAGGGGCATCCTTTTCCCTCGCCCACTGGCTGGAGTTATACCCAGCACGGGCCGTTTAGTGCGGTATATGATCATCGGCGTCGCAGCGTGTATCTCATGACCCAACGCATCAAGCGGCATCCCTTCCTCGCCCTGTTCGACGGAGCCGACCCCAATGCCAGCACCGGCGAGCGCCGGACCACCACGGTCCCGACGCAGGCCCTGTTCTTCCTCAACGATCCGTTCGTCCACGCCAAGTCGGCGCAATTCGCCACTCGCCTGCTAGCCAGTAATCCAGAGGAATCACCCTGCATCGAATCGGCCTATAGAATCGCGCTGGGACGTCAACCCAACTCGGTTGAGTTCGCCGAAGCGACCGGCTTCCTTTCCGCTTATCGCAAAGCCCTGGCGTCCTCCGACGCGGCGAAAGCCCGGCACGACGCCTTGGCCGCGTTCGTCCGCGTGCTCTTCGGCAGCAATGAATTTTTGACCGTCGATTGAATCGCCCATGAAATCCCAACCCGCCTTTATACCTTCCCGCAGGGGATTCTTTCGCACCATGGTCGGTGGCTCACTGTTGGTCCCCGATATACTATCGCGGCTCATGGCAGACGAAGCCGGGCATTCGGAAGCTGCCGATCCCCTGTTGCCACGCGCCCCGCATTTCTCGCCCAAGGCGAAGCGTGTCATCTTTCTCTATATGAGCGGCGGGGTTTCCCACGTGGATTCCTGGGATCCCAAGCCCCGCCTCTTTGCTGATGGCGGAAAGACGGTGGCCGTGAACGAATTCCAGGGCCGCAAAGGGGACTTCAAGATGTTCGCCAAGCGGCCCCAGTGGGAGTTCTCCCGGCACGGACGTTGCGGCACCGAAGTCAGTGCCCTCTTCCCGCATATGGCGGGATGCGTGGACGACCTATGTGTCATCCGCTCGATGAAGTCGGATCACACGAACCACTACGAAGCGACGTTGGGAATCCATACCGGCTCCTTTACGTTTGCGCGCCCGAGCATCGGTTCGTGGGTCAGCTACGGACTCGGCACCGAGAATAAGAATCTTCCGTCCTTCATCGTCATTGCGCCCAAGTCGCCCTATGCCGGCGGTCAGGTCTGGGCCAGCGACTTTCTCCCGGGAGCGCATCAAGGCACCTTGGTCGTTCCCGGCAACGAGCCCGTCGCCAATATCCAGCGCCGCGTCGCCACCGGCCCCCTCCAGGAAATGGAACTGGCCGCGATGGCCCGGATGAATCAACGCCATCTCGCCTCCCGTGCTGCCGATCCGTTGCTCAGCGCCCGGATGAAATCCTTCGAAACCGCCTTCGGGATGCAGATGGAACTTCCGGACGTGTTCGACCTGTCGCGGGAGAGCGACGCGACCCATCAATTATACGGCCTCGAACGCGGCAGCACCAAGGGCTTCGCCTGGCAATGCCTCGTCGCGCGTCGATTGGCGGAACGAGGCGTCCGTTTCATTGAACTGATCGACGTCGGCTCTTCCGACAACTGGGATGCCCACGGCGACATGCTCACCCACACGCCCCTCGCGCGAAACGTAGACCAGCCCATTGCCGGACTGCTCCAGGATCTCAAAATCCGTGGCCTGCTCGACGACACGCTGGTCGTCTGGACGACTGAATTCGGACGCACCCCTTTCAATAGCTCCGCGGATTCCAAGGGCCGGGAACATCATCACTGGGTCTTCTCCTCCTGGCTCGCGGGCGCGGGAGTGAAACCCGGGATCGTCTATGGGGAATCCGACGACTACGGCATCAACGTGGCCAAGGACCCGGTCCACGTACACGATTTCCACGCCACCATCCTGCACCTGATGGGCCTGAACCACGAACAACTCACCTACCGCCACACCGGCCGCGACTACCGCCTCACCGATGTCTCCGGCGAAGTGGTGAAGGGCCTATTGGCGTGAGGTATAGGCTCACACAGTGCCGCGGAGCCGCGGAGAAGAAGAGGATTTTGAACCACGAAACACACGAAGCACACGAAAGAATCCTTCGTCGTGGAACTCCTTCCTCCGATTCTTTTTTCGTGTCTTTTGTGTGCTTCGTGGTTCCCGTCTTTTCCCCTTCTCCGCGCCTCCGCGTCTCCGCGTGAGTTTCTTTCCCCTCTCGCTTCATTTGATCAAGCCCAAGAAGAGAGCGCCTAAATATCGCACGAGGAGACGAGAGAAAAACGCGACTCGGTGTTGGAAGGCCGCCCGGTAGGGCGCATCTTGACACTGCCCCCGACTTTGGTGATTCGGTTGTCAAGGCTTGCTGATTTGAGCAAGCACTCGAGAGCTGGGCTTCTCCTGGTTGTGCTAGCCAACCCGGCGCGTTGGCCAAGAAAGGTAGGGAGAGACTCCGTCGAGCCCAACTAACAGCGAGAGGCTTTAGGTTAAGTCACAACACATTCCAACGGAGTATCAGGTATCAGGATCGGAAGCCCTTGGCTTCAATTTGCCTGCTCTTCCTCAAGCACGAAGTCTCTCTCCAATAGCAGGGCTCGACGGAGTCTCTCCCTACCAGGCTTGGAAGGCCTTGGGGTTCGCCGGGGCCGACGACGATCACCGTGTTTCCCGGAGGCAGTGTCGAGATGCGCCCCGTCCTGTATTTAAGGTCAACGCTATCCTCATGGCTGCGGAACGGTCCGGTAAAACTTCTTGTCGCCCGTGGTTGGCTGCGGGTCGGTCCAGACTTCAGTGGACGAGGTGAGGGTGACGGTGGCGGCTGTGGTCCAATGGTCAGCGCTGGGATCGCTTGAAATCTGCACGGCATAGGTTTTTCCCGGGACGCCTGTCACGGTGATCCTGGCAAAGTGCTGAAGTGGCAAAGCGTCCAGCAAGACGTACACGTGGGCGGTGCGGCCGATGACACGTAGTTCGGAATTCCACACCTCCACATGATAGTCTGCGTCGTCTCCGGAACCGACCGGGGAGATCGCGAAGCTGCTGTTGGTGGCTCCTTCGATGGGGGAACTCCCCTTGTACCACTGGAAATAAAATGGCGGGCGGCCGGCTACCTCCGCCCAAAGCGTTGTGGACTCCCCGGGAAGCACCGCGAATGAGCCCGAATTGTGCGTGATAGCCGGGACGATGTCCCACTTCGCCAGGAAAAGGTTCCCGTCGTTGGGCTGATACCCGACCTCGAGAGGGTTGCCTTCAAAGGAGGTTTTGCTGTCCAGATTTCCGGCAATATATATATTCCCGGTGCCGTCCCCGGCCATGCTCACGGCCTTCAGGGTCTGATAGGAGGTGTCGCGCAGTGTCGCTCCGGCTGGCTGGTCGAAGCGGGAGAGAATTCCGCCGGGCGACAGGCGGGCTATATAGAGGCTCAAGTATGAGGCCGGCTTGTAGAATTTGGCACCAATGGCCGCGTTGGCGTAAAATACCCCCGCGAGCGTAATTCCCCCTCCCGGGTCAACATTGAGATCCGTCACGGGCAGATCCTGGACCGGGACAAACCACTTCCGTCGACCGCTGCCATCCAGCAAACTCACGAACTGTCTCGGGAAACCATGTTGTTCCTCTTCCCAGCCAGTTCCCGCCACAGCCACCGAGCCGTCCGACCCCGCGGACAGCTTGCTGATAAAGGTAAAGCCGGACCGATCAGTATTCCCTTCCGCCACGATTCCGGCCTCACCAATGTTGCCGATCGCTGAGAGGCGCACGACTACCGCCTGACTAGCCGTGGTGGGATGAAGGACGACCGATCCCAAATTAGCCGTGCCCACCGCCGTGACACCCAGCCAGAACCCGCCGGAGGCCGCCGCACAAAGGACCGGCGGGTTCGCCGTAGAGAAGACGGCCTGGTCGAAGCCGCGCACGCGGGTATGATGGCCGTCGGAGGTGTAGGTCGCAAAATAGATGGAAGCCGTGCTTCCGTTGGTGAATTGGAGAGAGCCAATCGAACCGCTGCCGAAGCCTAGAAAGCGGCCAGCGCAGGCGACGTTACCCAAACGATCAACGGCGATGGCGTCCACGGTGACGTTTTCGGATTCGGCGGTTAAGCCAAGCCAATTAGTGCTGAGAAGCATCCCTTCGGCGGAGAACTTTTCCAGGCCCCAATAAATTTCGCCCGCCGGACTGGTGACAATGGCAGGCGAGTTTTGCCAGAAAGGGTTGCTTTTGACCCACTTGGCTTTGCCCGTTGAATCGAATTTTGCAATAAACTGCCCGTTGGCCAGGCCAGGAGCAGGAGACAGCTGCTGCCCCCAGAGGGTGACGTTCCCAGTGACGCCCCCCGCCAGAACCACACCGCCATCAGGTGACGTGGCAACCCCGGCCGCAAAGTCGAAATCGCGCCCGCCGCCGGCCTGGGCCCACTGCCAAAGGCCCTTTTCCTCCGCCCAGCCAGTCGCAGGCAGGCTCCAAAAGACGGCGAACACCAGGACCACCCGCAGGATGTGCTTGAGAATCATATGATTATTTCAAGGAAAGAAGTGACCGCATGGATCCACCGGGTCATGGGCCCGGAACCGTTTTGAGAAAGCGGGCGTCCCCGGCAACCCCGTTTTCGTCCACCCATGGCTGGGGGGAGGTGGACAGAGTGACCTGGCCGACGGTCTTCCAGTCGTGGATTCCGTCGCTGGAAGCCTGAATCTTATAGATGGATCCAATGGTTCCCGTGACCGAAACCCCTGGAACCAATTGAATCAGTGTCCCTTCCACGCCGAGGCTGAGAGTCGCCGCCGCGGACTCGGCGCTCCCCCAGGGACTGGAAACCCGCACGCTATAGTGTCCGGCGTCCCCGACCTTGATGGCAGGTATAACCAGGGTTGAACCGGTCTTTCCGGGCAGCGGTGCGCCGTCATGCAGCCACTGGTAAGTCAAGGGGGCCGGGCCGGAAGCCGTCACCGAAAACTGGGCACGCTGACCGGGGATCGCCGTCGTATCGGCCGGGGTGGTGACGATCGCGGGGCTCCGGCCCAACTTGGCGATAAAAGCCCTGGAACTGTCCGGCGAAGGGCCTGCGGGCAGCGAGAATCCGTCCAATTCCGCCTGCCCGGTATAGGATCCCGCAGCCACCAGGTTGTTTTCCGAATCGACCGCCAGGCACGCGGCAGTGATCACCGAAACGCGATTTGTATCGTGAACGGCCAGATCGCTGGTGGACGCCTGCCGCACTCCCAGCAGGGCGCCGTCGGTGTCGTAGCTCGCGAAGTAGGTCGCCAGCCGGGCGGAGTCGGACGACAGCGGATCAAGGCCCTGATAAGAGCTCAATTCCACCCAGGCTTTGCTGGCAAATTGCCCAGAAAAATGGATGCGAGACAGGGAGTCTACAGCCAGCGCTGTGAACTGGTCCCGGTAGTCGGAGTAGATCTTCTCGGTCCAGGTAATGACTTCCTGGAAACCCCTGGGATTGAACGTCGCCACGCTGCGATACTGGTACCCGGCAAGCTGGTAATTTCGCGGTTCCCAAGGTAAACCACTACTGACGTCTTGCCAGACCGTGCTCGGGATCACTGCGACAACCCCTCCTTCGGGGAGGGGGGCCATCAAAGAGATCTCTCCTGGAATCGAAAGGATGGAGGAAGATACGGGAGGATATGCCCCTTCGGCTATTACTGCCGTTAGAAGCTGGCCCTGCGCATTGTAATGGGCCATGGCTGGCTGCGGTCCGAAAGGAAAGGGGGTTGGGACCGGGCCGGTGAGCCAGTATCCGCCGGCATTATCGGTGCAGAAGGCCGTAATCCGGGCTCCGGTGTTGGTCGCAGGCGCGGCCCAGGCAAGACTGCCATCGGCTCTGAACCTGGCGGCAAAAGCACCCCGCAGGGAAGCTTGATTGGAGACCGTAAGTCC
>DATJII010000362.1:0-44383 GCA_035493435.1 Candidatus Limnocylindria bacterium
GCTTGGTGACCGTGCCTCATAGTGCCTCCCTTAATGCCTTGCCACTGACGATCATGGCCTGGCTCAATACCACTCAGAGCACCGGCAGCTTTCCCGGTATTATCAGCAAATACGAGGGTGGCCAATCCCGTGGCTACGCCCTGGGAATGGCCAATGGCCGGTTCGATCCGTGGTACTATGCGGACCCCGGCAACCACGTCCAGGAATTGAGCGGGCCGGAGTTGGACGGTCGATTCGTAGCCGACGGCCTCTGGCACCATGTGGCCTACGTGGTGGGAACCGATGCCGCACAAATATATATCGATGGGGTCCTGGTGAACGACCTCCCGTGGCTCGGCACCGCTGCCGCAACCACCACAGAATCACCGCTCTTGTTCGGTGCCTATCGCGGCGGGTCTGCGTTGCCTTACGATGGGCTCTTGGAAGAGGTCTCGATCTGGAATCGGGCACTGCCAGAGGAGGAAATCCGGGCTTTGATGTATCATCCCGCCAAAGGAACCGAAAACGGCTTGCAGGGACTCTGGCATTTCAACGAAACGGAAGGGACCACCGCCGCCGATTCGAGCGGCTCAGGAAACGATGGGAGCCTGTCCGGCCCGGTGTCGCGAGTGATTTCAACTGCTCCACTCCACTGACGCCGTGGTCTGCGGCTGGTAACCACGCTCACCGTCCCGGATTCCCAATCGAACACCAGGACGGTGGCAACCTATCCCACTGGGTCGAAGCCAACTTGCCAACCACGAAGCGCGTCCTTAAAAATCTGCCATGTCAAACCACGCCTCCCTTTGCGCGGAGTGCGGAACCGTTCGCCAAGCAGGAGCGTTGCGGGCGCTGTGTCCGCGGTGCGTAATGCGGGTGGCCCTTGACCGTGTCGGACCCGACGAAGAAGCCCTGATCACTGAACTGGAACCGACTTCGCCGGACGGCAAGCGCTTCGGAGATTATCTGCTCCTCAACGAAATTGGGCGAGGCGGGACGGGTGTCGTGTTTGAGGCACGCGAGTTATCGCTTCAGCGAGTGGTGGCGCTCAAGATGCTTCTGCCGGGGCGGCTGGCAACACCCAGTCAACTCGAGCGGTTTCGCATGGAAGCTGAAGCCATTGCCGCGCTCGACCATCCCAATCTCCTTCCCGTCTACTCCACGGGGCGTATAGGCAGCCAACCTTACTTCACCATGAAACGTGCGGAGGGAGGCAGCCTGTCGGCGCACCTTCGATCACGAGAAGCTGGATTGACGCCACGCGAATCCGCTCGCTTGGTGGCGGATGTCGCGCGCGCGGTCCACTACGCCCACCAGAGGGGCATCCATCATCGTGACTTGAAGCCGGCCAATATACTTTTGGACGCTTCGGGGCATCCTTTTGTGGGCGATTTCGGCCTGGCCAAATTCAAGGAATATGAAACGCACCTGACCCAGAGCGCGGATATATTTGGCAGTCCCGCGTATATGTCCCCGGAACAGGCATCGGGCGAAACCAGGCGGGTGACCGCCTCCACCGATATTTATAGCCTGGGTGTCATCCTCTACGAATTGCTGGCCGGACGCATTCCGTTCAGGGCGGATTCCACCGCTGCGTTATTGCGGGCTATTGCCGAAGAGGAGCCTATTCCACCCAGGTTGATTCGGCCCGCAATTCCGGTTGATCTGGAGGTCATCTGCCTGAAATGCCTGCAAAAGGAGCCTGAGAAGCGCTTATTATCAGCAGAATTCCTCGCCGACGAGTTGGATCGATGGGCGCGGGGCGAATCGATCCTGTCCCGCCCCGCCACTTCGCTGGAGAAGATGGAACGCTGGGTGCGCCGAAAACCGGCACTGGCACTGGCCTTGGGGCTGCTTTTGCTCACCTTTTCGACAGGCGTCGGCGCGGTGTTTTATGAATGGCGGAGGACTATTGAAGTCTCCCGGCAAAGGCTTCTGGAACGTTATGCGGCTGACCTTCAGGTGGCTTCAGTGGCATTGGCAAACCACGACCTCGGCTTGGCACGCCGTATGGTGGCCTCCCAGTTGCCCAAACCTGGCGAAGAGGATCTTCGGGGCCCCGAATGGCACTGGCTAGCCAGCCTGACGAAAGGCAACGACCGACTCAAACTTGTCGGTCATACGGCAACAGTCACTTCCGTGGCGGTATTTCCGGGGGGGCGAAAAATAGTCTCCGGCGGCATGGATGGGATGCTCCGAATATGGGATGCATCCACCGGAGCCTGTCTCACGAATTTTCCGGCCCACGTTCCAGTCGTTTGGACGATATCTATTGCCACCAACGGTGAACTAGTCACCGCCGGTGCGGATGGCCACGTTCGTTTCTGGACCGACGGCGGGAAACCCACCGGATCGCCCATTCCAGGAACGAGCGCGGCGCTTTCTGCCGATGGGTCACTTCTGGCGGTTTCCGCTTCGCCGCCGTTCAAATACCATCCTGGATCTCCCGGCCTGAAACTCATCAATCGTCACACGGGCCGAACCCTCTTTGAAAGTCCTGCCATCGCACGCCGCCTGGCGTTGTCCCGCGATGGGTCATACCTGGCCGCCGCCACCGACGACGGGATCCTGCTAGTCGATGTGAAGACCGGAATCCCACGCCGTCTGTCGAGTGGGATTCCTTGGTCGCTCAGTTTTTCGCCCGATGGTCAACGGCTGGCGGCGGCTGGATTCGGCCTGGGCGCATTGGTCTGGAACCTGTCCTCCGGCGGCGAACCGCTGCCGCTTCGTGGACATAATTATCAAGTCTGGGATGCCGCCTTCTCCCCGGACGGCCGGTCGGTGGCCACGACCGGCGCGGACCGGACTTTGAGGATTCATCCGCTCTTCCCGGTGGCCGACGCAGTGGTCTTGGAGGGGCATGATGACGAAGTCTGGTCTGTGGCCTGGTTTCCCGATGGGCAGTCACTCGCAACTTCTGGCAAGGACATGACCGTACGCACCTGGCCGCTGCGACCGCAGCCAAAATGGATCGAAGTGTCGAATTTGAACTACTGGAGGCCGGTATTCTCCCTGGACGGCCAACACTGCCTCACCAGCGAGGCGGGTGCCAATGGAGTTCGCACCATGGTTTTGCGAACCACGGCGACTGGCGAAACAGTGGCCAGGTTCAAAGGACGATGGGACGGTACGTTTGCCCCTGACGGACAACAACTGTTGCTGGTGGGTGACGACCAATCCGTGCTGGAACAATGGGATCCTGGGACGCCCAAAATCAATCGCCTGGTACACCTCTCCCAAGTTCCCACCGGATCCCGAGCCGCCAATTTCATATTTTCCAACGATGGAACCACAGTGGCAGGCGTTTATCCGGATGGCACCCGGCTTTGGCGGACGTCCGATGGGAGCCTGTTGAGCTCCGCATTGCCCCTACCCGGCAACGGGATTGTCTCCGGTGCAGTAAGCTCTCATGGCCGGTTTCTGGCCCTAAGCGCCGAGGATCCTTATACCGTGTTCCTCTACAATCTGGAAAACGGCCGGCGATTTTCGCTGACCAATCACACGGAAATAGTCAAAGGCCTCAGTTTCTCACCCGACGGACGGTCCTTGGCCACGGCGTCGGTGGATGGATTCATTCGGCTTTGGGAGACCCGATCCGGACACCCCATTGCCGAGCTAGCGAGGCATCTCGAGGAGGCGACAGATGTGGCGTTTTCGGGCGATGGTCGAACCCTGGCTTCCATCGGTATCGCACAAGGCGTGAAGTTCTGGCACCTGCCAACGTTGCGACAGGTTGTCTCTCAGGACATTCCCGATGCGGGAGATCGAATCGCCTTCTCACCAATGAATGACGCAGTGATCTTTTCCTCGTTAAGCAATACTGCCCGGATACTGAACATCGGGCGAAATCCAGCGGAACGATAGACCCACCCAGCAGCCCCATCGAGTGACGATGGCCTTTCATCCTGCCCGGCATCGATACGTCCACCCTTCCTGGGGCTATGCCGGTCCACGCTTGCCTACCCGCTTGGCGCGTTCCATCTTTGGGCGAAATGAGTTTGCTGCCTTTCGGGGATTTGCCTCCTTTTCGCAAACCGGCCTTCGTCCCCGCCACCATCGACTTGGGGAATTGGCCGGAAATCGAACCCCTCTTTGCCGAGCTGGAACGTCGCGCACCGCTTTGCCTCACCACTGCCGAACTGGAAAAGTGGCTGCTGGACCAGGCTGAACTCACGGCGGCCCTGGATGAAGAAAAAGCCCGTCGATACATCGCGATGACTTGCCACACCGATGACCCGACGGCGGAAGCGAGTTTTCTCGGCTTCGCCGAAAAAATAGAGCCGGAGGTTAAGCCCTGGCAGTTCAAGTTGGACGAGCTTTTCCTCCATCATCCCTTGCGGAACCAATTGCCGCCCAGCCGGTATCTGGTCTTCAACCGCAAAAAGAAGACCGAAGCGGAGCTCTTCCGGCCCGAAAACGTGGCTCTGGAAACGGACGAAACCAAGCTCACCAATGAGTATCAAAAGCTCTCCGGAAGTCTCACGGTTCAATTTCGCGGCGAAGAGAAAACGCTGGTGGCCATGGGCCGTTTTCAGGAAATGCCCGACCGTGGATTGCGGGAAGAAGCCTGGCGGGCGGTTGCGGCCCGACGCCTCCAGGAGCGCGACAACTTCGAGCGGATTTTTGACGATATGCTGGCGTTGCGGGAAAAGATCGCCCACAACGCGGGTTTTTCCAGCTATCTGGATTACGCCTTCAAGTTGCGGGGGCGTTTCGACTATACCCGCGAAGACTGCCTGCGATTCCACGACGCCATCGAGGCGGAGGTGATGCCCGCGATCCGGGAGATACAGAAGGCGCGCAAGATCCAACTGGGCGTCGATACGCTGCGCCCGTGGGATTTGGGTGTCGATCCACAAGGCCGTGCCCCCTTGAAGCCCTTCACTGACACCGCCGAAATGGAACGGGGCACGCAGGAGATTTTCAATCGCCTGGATCCGGATCTTGCGCGGGGGTTCACTGAATTGCGGGATAACCGGTTACTGGATCTCGCTAATCGTAAGGGCAAGGCCCCAGGCGGATACCAATACACCCTGAATCGCTCGCGGGTGCCGTTTATTTTCATGAATTCCGTTGGCCTGCAACGGGACGTGGAAACGATCCTGCACGAGGCAGGACACGCCTTTCACGCGCTCGCCTGCCGCGAGGACGATCTGACAGCATATCGGGAAGCTCCCATCGAGTTTTGCGAAGTGGCTTCCATGAGCATGGAACTCATCGGGGCCGACCATCTCGACGTGTTCTACTCGGAAGCCGATGCCCGTCGCGCCCGACTGGTGCATCTTGAAGGGGTCATCGGAGTATTTCCATGGATTGCCACGGTCGACGCCTTCCAACACTGGATCTACACCCACCCGGGCCACACCCACGCCGAGCGTAGCGCCGCTTGGACCGCCCTGATGGATCGGTTCGGGGGCGATGTCGATTGGAGTGGTTTCGAGGACGTTCGAGCCAATTTGTGGCATCGCCAACTCCATATCTTTATCCACCCATTCTATTACGTGGAATATGGGATAGCCCAAGTGGGAGCGCTCCAGGTTTGGGCCAATTCTCGTCACCACCCGCAGAAGGCGCTCGCCGACTACAAAGCCGGACTCGCCTTGGGTGGTTCCCGGACGCTGCCCGAATTATTTGCGGCTGCAGGATGTCATTTCGATTTCTCAGCGGGCACCCTTCGTCCACTGATCGATCAGGTAAGACAAGAACTTGATCGGTTGGCGAACGGGCAAGCCGCTTCATGACCTCCAAACCCGAACGCGTACAGGAGGAAAGCCTCTCTTGGGACCGCCATGGCACGATTGTCATCATAGTGATGAACGTGGCGGTGTTCCTGTATTCGTTCTGGCTCAAGCAAGGCAGCCCGCTGCAATACACCTATTTCACCCTGCGCTATTCGCTCAGTCTGAATGGATTGCAACATGGGGCGTGGTGGCAGCTCATCACCTTTCAGTTTCTCCACGGTGGATGGATCCACATCGGCCTGAATCTCCTGTTGCTCCATTCGATTGGGCCGGTTTTGGAAACCACGATAGGGCGAGGCCGCTACGTCGCACTTTACCTGATTAGTGGGAGTCTGGGGGGCTTGGTCCATCTGGTGGGCGCGTGGAGTAATCCCGCCCTTTTTGGACATCCAGTGGTGGGTGCTTCCGCTGGCATCTGCGGAGTGCTCGCGGCGCTGTCGGCGCTCTACGCGGAAGAAGAGGTCAAAGTGTACCTCTTTCTGCTGATTCCCCTGAAACTCCGCGCCAAATTCCTTTTGCTGATCGTGGGTTTGCTGAGCGTGGCCGGAGTGATTTTCTCGAATGGCACCATCCGCATTCCCAAGTGGGGATGGGAGATTCCACTGGGTAACGTGGCCCACCTGGCGCACTTGGGCGGGTTTGTGGGGGGCCTGTGGTGCGTTAACCTGTTTAACGTCAAACCCCTCCCGCCCCTGCCGGAAAATCCGCCGTCCGACGAGAATCCCCATTGAAAAGCGTTGGCTCGGACGTAGTTTGAGGAGACATGCTTCACGATCGGCAATACATGCGGGAGGATTATCGGGAAGGGCCCAAGGCCTGGACCGTGCTGATCATTGCGTTGATCGCCTGCTACGTTCTTCAAGTGGGTGCAACGCTGTTTTTTGGGGTACCCGTCGTCAGATACCTTGGCCTTTCGTGGTACGGCATCAAATCGCTGTATCTCTGGCAACCGCTGACCTACCAGTTCCTGCATGCCATGCCGACCCCGATACCGTGGCATCTGCTGGGAAACTGCTTGGGTATCTATTTCTTCGGTCGGCATATCGAAGAACGTTACGGTCGAAATACGTTTATCCTGCTCTATCTGGGGGGGGCCTTGGTTGGCGCCATTCTCCAAGTCTTTTCGGTATTTATGCCCATGCACCAGGATATCCCCGTGGTGGGCGCATCGGCAGGCACAGCGGCGCTATTTACCGCGTTCGCCAGTCTCTATCCGGAGGAGATGATGAGCGTCTTCATCTGGTTCATTCCCATCACTGTGCGGGCCAAATGGCTCTTCTTTTTCTTTCTGGGCATCACCGTCTTTCTAACCGTTTTTCCCGTCGATGCAGGAACGGCCCATCCAGCTCATTTGGGAGGCATTGCCTTTGGCTACGCCGTCGTTCGGTGGGGATGGATCGGCGAGTTCTCCGGACCGCAATGGTGGGAGTGGGTCCAGGATCACCTGCCCCGACGCAAGACACCCAAGACACGCCCCGTCCCCGCGTGGCAGACCGAAATCATTGAGCGACAGAAACCCACTCCCGAAACCGAATTCATGTCGCGGGACGTGGACCCGATTCTCGAAAAGATCTCCACCCACGGGATCCAAAGCCTGACGGCCAAAGAACGGCAGGTACTCGAGGCTGCCAGAAAGCGGATGGGCACAGGCTAGTCGGCGTGTTGGAAGAGGTTCGGACGCCACTCTCGCCTTGGATCTCTCCTCGTTCTTTTTCAGCGGTGAGCCGCAGATTGCTCCCTCTTTCCGTTTCGGCAGTGGCGGTCGCTACCACTTCTGAGTTACGCACGTACGGTTTCCCCTTGACCCTTGGGACGCGATGCATTGCTGTCATTCGCAGATGACGAAGTCCAAATTCGCGTGGCTCGCCGCAACCTTTCTGGCCCTGTTCCTTTCGGCGACCGCCGAAGATGCCCCCAAAGCCGCCGACGAAACGGCCAAAGCCGCTGAGGATAAGGATAAAGACAAAGAAAAGGACAAGGATAAGGACAAACCCGACTCCCACGAGAAGGTGGTGGTGACGACGAACTCCGTGGTGGTTGGTGGCCAGAAGATCGATTATCTGGCACGCGCAGGAACGTTGGTTCTCAAGAACAACGAGGAGAAGCCTGCCGCTGCGATCTTCTACGTCGCGTATACCCGGACCAACGTGGCGGATCCCAAGAATCGGCCGATTACCTTTTCCTTTAACGGCGGACCGGGTTCATCCTCCGTATGGTTGCATCTGGGTTTGCTGGGGCCGCGCCGGGTTCGCTTGGAAGATGGCGGACATCCCATTGCACCCCCTTACTCTCTGGTCGACAACGAATACTCGCTGCTTGATGAAACAGACCTGGTTTTCATTGACCCTGTCAGCACCGGATTCAGCCGTGCCATCAAGCCCGATGACGCGAAGAACTATCACGGTTTGGACGAAGACATCCGTTCCGTTGCCGATTTCATCCGCCTTTACCTGACCCGCAATGGTCGCTGGGAATCTCCGAAGTTCATCATTGGCGAAAGCTACGGAACAACCCGGGCCGCGGGACTCTCGGGCGAATTGCGCGGACGGCACTTCATCAACGTCAATGGCATCATGCTGGTTTCGTCCGTGCTCAACTTCCAAACCCTGGAATTCGAAGAGGGCAACGACCTGCCCTACGTGGTCTATCTACCCAGTTACACAGCAACCGCGTGGTATTACAAGAAGCTCGCTCCCGACCTCCAAGCCCGCCCGCTGACCAACGTGCTGGCCGAAGTCGAAGCTTTTGCCGCCGGTGACTATAACCATGCGCTCCTGTTGGGTGACGGTCTTCCCGCCGCAGAACGCCAGTCGGCAATTAGCCGTTATGCCCGCCTTACGGGATTGAGCGAAACGTTTGTCGAACGCTCCAACCTTCGGGTACCCCTGGGCCGATTTGCGGTGGAATTGCTGCGCGACCGCAATGAGGTCGTGGGACGATTCGACAGCCGCTATTCCGGCAAGGTCCGCGATCGCATCGCGAACGAAATGCCCTACGACCCGAGCGGCACCGCCGTTTTTGGGCCATTCACTTCCACCTTCAACCAATACGTCCGGGCAGAGCTAAAGTTCGAGCAGGATACGCCCTACGAAATTCTAACCGGCAAGGTGCATCCCTGGAAATGGGGCTCGGAGAATTCCTACGTGAATGTCGCCGGAACGCTTGCCGAAAGTCTAACGGAGAATCCGTTCCTGAAGGTCCACGTGTCGTGCGGGTACTACGATCTCGCCACGCCGTATTTCGCGGCGCGATACACCTTCAATCATCTCGGCGTGGATCCTTCGCTCCTGAAAAACGTCATCCTCGACGACTACACGGCGGGTCACATGATGTACGTCAATCCGGTTGATTTGCAGAAGCAAAAGGGTGATTTGGCAAGGTTCATCCATACGGCACTGGGAAAGTAACCACCGCCAACGAGAGTCCACCGGGAGCCACGTTGACAAGACGTCAAGTATAGCTTGGACCTGCGGGTTCGCCTTAGGCGGCGAGCCGCCGCTTCTACTTTCTTGCTGGTTGATCCCCACAAAACGTGACAGTCGCGCCTCGCGCTTAACGGAGCGGGAGCTCCCTGCCAGGCTTTCCGGGGACGGTATGAAAACACCCAGGAAGTAGGTCGAAAGACCTATGGGCAGGCAGGTCGATGGCCTTCAGCTTGGGGGTGTGGTACGCTTTGCCAACTTGAACATGCCATCGCCCAAATGACGGTCTCCCGTCGCATCCTGGTCCATGTAGCACTGGGGCTGTTCTTTGTGGTCGCCGTGACCACTGCAGTCACCTACACCCTGGTCTATGATGCGTTGAAGCACCGCGACCTGCGGCACTTGAACACGTACATCGATGAGCGCGCCCAACGCGAAGAAGCACGGTTCCAGCAGGTGCAGTCGAACCTAAAGTTGGTTCGGGGGCAGTTCTTGAAAAGGCTGGAGGTGCCGATGCCCGATGAGGTGCTCGAAACCAAGTGGGACTATTGGTATCGCCGCTATCCGGACGGCGCCTGGCGTAGTCGCGAGGCGTTCGGCGATGCGCGCAAGACTTCCAGCATGTGGGCGGACAAGGAATGGCCTGCGACGCGGGAGATGCGCCGCCAAACACTGATCGCCCAGGAACTGTGCGATGAAATGCTCCCCGGCTGGACGGATACCTTCCCCAGCTTCTACTTCCAGTTTCCCGGGCCCGGCTTGGTAAATGTGGGCGTGGACATCCTGCTGGCCGATTGGTCATGGAAGATGCCCGCCCATTTCGACACCAATGGCTTGGAGTGGATCGCCGCCGCGCTGCCCGGGGGAACCCCTCCGGATCGTTTTTCCTGGACCGGACTGCAACAGGACGACGTCGTCTCGGAGCCCTTGGTTTGCATTTACCTACCGGTGGTCAAAGACGGCGTCTTCCTCGCCTCCGTCGGACATAACATGGCCATGAGCCGGCTGATTGACGCGGCTGCGCACAGCGACATCCCGGGCGTTTCACACTATATTTTCCGGCCGGACGGAAGGCTGATCGCACACCCGGCCAAACGCGCGGAAATACTCAAAAGTAAGGGGCTGCTGACCGCACAGGATTGCGGCGATACTGCGCTCAAAAGCCTTTATTTCCTCGCGATCAGCCGCCCGGAACGACGATTTACCGGTTTCGACCCCTCCAGCGACACCTACTACAGTTTCGCCCGCCTGGAAGGTCCGGAGTGGTATTACCTTACCACCATCCCCCGTGACTATCTACAGCGCCAGGCCTTTGCCTCGGCGAAATGGGTGCTTTGGAGCGGACTGTTTTCCCTGGCCCTTGCCTTGGGTTCCGTCGCGCTCATTCTTCGTTCCCAGATCGCCCGCCCTCTGTCGGATCTAGCCCGCGTCACGGAGGCCATGAGTGCCGGACTGACGCCCGAAGCTCCTCCCCGACCGCGTCCTGATGAATTGGGGGACTTGGCCATCTCATTCTGGCGAATGAGCACCAAGGTTGCGGCACGGGAATCTGAATTGCGTCAGTTCAACAAAGAACTCGAACACCGCGTCGACGAACGAACAACGGCACTGGCGCGGTTTGCCGCCATCGCCGAGGCCACCTCAGACCTGGTGGGCTTTTCCGACATGGACGGACGGATCATCTATCTCAATCCTGCGGGGAAGCGGATAATCGGACGAAGCGCAGAGGAGCCTCTGGACGGACTTACCTTGATGGACTTCGTGGCCCCCTCCTGTCACCCGATTGTCAGCCAGCAACTCCTTCCGGCTGCGATGCAGCACGGGGCAGCCTCGGGCGAGATTACGTTACGCCGGACCGATGAAGGCGAGGTCCATGTTTCCATCGTGGAAATGATCATCCGAAACGCCGAGGGGCAACCTGCCTATATCGCCGCTATCATGCGTGACGAAGGCGAGCGAAAGCAGATGCTGCGGGACACCGAGCGGGCGCTTTTCCGGGAACGCGAGGTCAGCGAGCTTCGGGCCAATTTCGTTTCGTTGATTTCCCACGAATTTCGCACCCCGCTCGAAGTGATCCTGACGGGCGCCGACATCCTCGACCGCTATTTCGAACGGCTGACTCCGGAAAAGAGGTTGGGTTACCTCCGTACGATACAGGAGTCCGTCAAACGCATGAGCGGCATGATGGAAGACGTGCTATTATTAGGACGCGTGGAGGCGGGCAAGCTGGGATTCAAACCGCAGCCGCTCGATTTACCCCTGTTCTGCCGCCGAGTGGTCGACGAAATGGTGTCTGCAACCTCCGCCCGCTGTCCTATCGAACTACTACTGGAACCCGATCTGCCACAGGCCTGTGGGGATGCCTCGCTGCTGCGGCATGTTTTCGTGAACCTGCTGTCGAACGCCGTCAAATACTCACCCGAAGGCGCCGTGGTACAATTGCGGGTCGTGCAATCCGGTGAGGATTGCCTGGTCACCGTAATCGACCGTGGACGCGGCATTCCGGACTCCGACCGGGCGCGGTTATTCCAATCATTCCAGCGCGGGAGCAATGTCACCGATACGCCCGGGACCGGACTGGGACTGCTTATAGTCAGGAAAGCGGTCGAGATTCACGGAGGCAGGCTCTCCTTCCAAAGCGAGGAAGGCGCGGGAACCCAATTTCATATCGTCCTTCCGTTGTTTGCGCCAGCCACCAGCCCAAAGCCTTCTCAAACCTAGCCCATGAAGAAAATCCTGATAATCGAAGACGAGAAACACACCCGGGAAAATCTCGTCACGATCCTGGAAATGGAGGGTTACCGGCCCACTGCAGCATCGGACGGCATGGCTGGTGTGGCCGCCGCCCGGTTTGAGGTGCCGGATCTAATACTCTGTGACGTGACCATGCCCAAGCTGGACGGATTTGGTGTCCTGGCCGCCCTGAGGAATGACGAGCGTACCGCCAACGTGCCGTTCATCTTCCTCACCGCGAGAGGAGATCGTCCTGACGTCCGGGCAGGAATGAACCAGGGTGCGGACGACTACCTCACCAAACCCGCCTCCGCCACCGAGGTACTGGCAGCCATCGAGACCCGACTGGAACGCCAGCGTCGCAGCCAGGAATCAGCCGTGCGCAACGCCACCGTGTCGGCCGATTTCAGCTCGGCGTTACCACTTGAATCACTGGGCCTGACCACCCGTGAAGCGGAGGTGCTCTTGTGGGTAACCCAAGGCAAGTCGAATGGGGACGTGGGCACGATACTCTCGATGAGTGAGAAGACAGTGAAGGTGCACTTGTGCCACATTTTCGAGAAACTCAATGTCGAAACCCGCACAGCCGCCGCGATGCTGGCAATGGAAGCGCTCGTACGGACCCGAGCCGGACCTGGCAATCGGTGAGGGTTGCCGTAGTCGGCCTTGCGGGACCAGGGATTGATCTATTTACCATCCAGAAGATCACGCAGAGCCACGGCCAGTTTGTGGTGATCGTATGGCTTCGCGAGGAAGTTGCGGCCTTCCAGAAGGGAAAGATTCTTTCCCGCAATCTCCGGACTATAACCACTGGCATAGATGATCTTCAGGCGGGGATGATGTTCCAGCAATCGACGCGCCAATTCCCGCCCGCTGATACCATCCGGCATGACTAGATCGGTGAAGAGCAGGTCTATGGTGGATCCATGGGTTTCCCACAGCTTCATGGCTTCGACCCCGTTGCTGGCTTCAATGACCCGATACCCGAGGCGCGTCAGCAGCTTGCGCACGAGCGCCCGCAACGCAGGTTCGTCCTCCACCAACAAGATAGTCTCACTTCCCTTCGGAAGCTCCCGAGCCCGCTCCGTGGTTCCGCATGGCAAGGCCGTGGCGGCCAAGCTCGGTAAGTAGACGCGGAACGTCGTTCCCTTCCCGACCTCGCTATAGACATTCACCCACCCCTGGTGCTGTTGCACGATGCCGTAGACCGTCGCCAATCCCAACCCAGTCCCCTTGCCCACGTCCTTGGTGGTAAAAAACGGTTCGAAAATCCGGGGAATGTTCTGGGTGGGGATACCACAGCCCGTATCGGTGACACTTAAGGTGACAAACGCCCCAGCCCGCGCCTGCGGCAGGTGTTCGATTGAGGTTGCGTCGAACTGGTTCTGGGAGAGTTCAATGACCAGCCGCCCACCCGTGGGCATGGCATCGCGGGCATTGACCACCAGATTGAGCAATACCTGTTCGATCATGCCGGTGTCCGCACGAACCAATGCCGGATGGGACATGAAATGAACCTGCATCTGAACGTCCTCACCGAGAATCCGCCGAATCAACTTGCTCATGTTTTCCACGAGCTCATTGAGGTTCAAATTGCGGGTCTCCATCGTCTGGCGGCGGCTGAAGGCGAGCAACTGACGCGTCAGGCTTGCCGCCCGATCCACCGCCAACTTGATTTCAGAAATACCCTCGAGTTGTTCCGCGGTAAATTTCCCGTCCCATTCGATAATCGATAGGTTGCCGTTGATAACCGACAGCAGGTTATTGAAATCATGGGCCACCCCGCCGGAGAGTTGGCCCACTGCCTCCATCTTCTGCGACTGCCGAAGCTGCGCCTCCAGGTCCCGGTGCCGATTTTCCGCCAGCTTGCGCGCCGTGATGTCCTGAATCGCTCCGCCGATTCGAACGACCTTTCCTTCGTGGCGATAGATTTCACCCACAGAGCGAACCCAAATATGTCGTCCGGTGCCGGTGACGAACGGAAGCTCCAGGTCCCAGGGAGTGCCATTGCGAATTCCCTCGTCCACCGCCTGCCGCACTACGGGACGCGCTTCGGGTGCATAAAACTCGATGGCTTGTTCGACGGTCGGCCGATAGTCCACCGGCACTTCGTGAATCCGCCGGGTCTGCTCGGTCCAGACCAGCGTCTTGGTGGCGAGATCCAATTCCCATCCGCCGACGTTCGCTGCCGCTCCGGTCCGCTCCAGGAACTGCTGGCTCTCACGCAACGCCTGTTCCAGGCGTTTCGGGGCCGTAATATCCCGCATGATGGTCGAGAGTAGTATCGGCTGCCCATCCAGATCCCGGTGGAGCATCAATAACTGGGAAACAGGTATCTCGGTGCCATCCCGATGCAGCACGGCCGATTCGCACTGCCAACTACCATGCTTCAATACCGTTGGGACACCTATGTCCAGCACCTGTCGTGAGGCCCATTCGGGATGCATATCCCCAATCTTGCGACCCGACAAATCATGGTCGTCAGCCAAGCCCACCATCCGGCGCGCCGCCCGATTATGATACTTGAGGTTGCCCTGCATGTCGGCGACGCCGATGAAATCCGGGCATTCATCCACGATGGCCAGCAGGCGCGTCCGTTCGGCCTCGGTGAGCTTGCGTTCGGTGATATCGAGGTTCGTGCCGATCAGGCGGACAGGCTTGCGCTGTTCATTATACTCGAGTTCACCCACGGCATGCAACCAGCGTTGCTGGCCATCACTGGGCCGGACGATGCGATACTCTATATCAAAACGAACCTGATATTCAATACTCACCCTCAGCGACCCCAACGCCATGTCGCGGTCTTCGGGTATGATCAATCGCACCCACCCATCGACGGAACGATCATAGTCAGGGCCAATGCCAAACAGGCGATCCAGCTCCTCGGAACTCGCCCAGCGGTCGGCGGCGATTTCATAAACATAACTCCCCATCTTCCCAATTTCCTGGGCTTCCCGCAAACGCCGCTCGCTCGATTGCAAAGCCTCCTCCGCCTGCTTTCTCGGTGTGATATCCGTGGAGATTCCACCCACCCCGATGACTGCTCCCTGGTCATCAAACAGCGGAAATTTGACGGAGACATAGGCGTGAACGCCATCGGTATGTGGGGCTGTTTCCTCAAATTGAACCGCCATGCGGCTCTCAATGATCTCAAGATCATTTTTCCGCCACCGCGCCGCCATCTCGGCAGGAAACAATTCGAATTCGGTCTTGCCAACGATCTGTTCCTTGGTCAGGCCAAATATCCGCTCGTACTGCCGGTTCACCCGCACAATCTTGCCATCCAGGTCCTTCACGTAGACCACGGCTGGCGAATGCTCGAGCAGGCTCTCAATCAATGCCTCGTTTTGCCGAGCAGCCATGGAAATGCGGTTGCGACCCGATTCGATTCTTTGGGCGCGTCTCAAGCAGCGTTGGACGACCGTCTCCAAAACCGTATCCGATAAACCATCGTCGGGCACACAATCCCACGCGCCCAAGCGAATCGATTCGAGTGCCCCTTCCATTCCATCCAAGTCACGGATCGACACGATGGGCGCCAAGGGATTGGCGTCTGCCAACTGCTTTATCACTGGGACCGAGTCACCAAGCCCTTCGCTGTCTTCAACAAAAGCGAAGTCATACGCGCCGTCGGCAAACCCACGCACCGCCTCTGACACATTGCGTCCGCAATGCAAATCGCAACCCATACGCGCGAAAGCTTCGACCAATACCGACCGCAGGCGCTCTTGTTCAACAAGCAAAAGCACCCTGATACCATTGGGGATGGTCATCGTGTTCATCGTGTCGAAGCTTGACTGAATTCCGCCCTCCGTACGGACACTGACAAATCGTCGCACCGCTTTACTATCGGCCACTTCGAGTCATCATTTAGGGAAACTTTTCCGCAACGAAAGCGTGTTGGCAATGGAGTCAAAAATTTGCAGAGTCGGGAAAAGCGTGGATAACACAAAAACCAGCGAGAACGTTGGTCCCTTGCCAAAGACGTTCAAGGACGCTTTTTGCGAGGCGTTCCGATGTTCGCCTGCGGAATATGAACAGAAAATCGTCCAGCGCTGCATGTATGCGCACGCGCGATGGTTGAGTAAATTCGCCTTGTGGATCGATCCCGACTTTTTCCACGAGGACTTCAGCTTCGTGCATGAATTGGGTACTTCCCGCTGCCTGGGAACGGTCAGAACAGAGATCAACCGCTTCCACGGCCGCAATCTCCGCGACAAAAACCGGCTTCGAAAGATCCTTCGCATCCGGATATCCGGGAATCGGGTGCGTGAACTTATACCGATACTATTCAACAAAACGGGAGAATTCCCCTGAAAACACGGAGGGTGGGAATGCGCCAAGGCAGGCGGTCAGTCGATTGTGGAAAGAAACGATTTCAGCCTTGCGCGGCGCTTCCATCCAGCCACACAAGAATTCGCAGTTTTAAACTCACCCTCGCGTCGAGGTAATTGCTGGGCCGCTTTGGACGAGTGTCCAAAGCGGCCCATTTTCTTCCACTTCCTGAAGAAATTACCTGAAAAGAGTGTCTCGTCCCGTGTTTTTGGGTGTTTTCACCCAAAAATTCCGCCCCCCGTCGTTGCCAGTTGCAAATCGGTCCGATTATAGCCTTGCCCTACTGGGTTCCGCGAGATACCCATTCCCGGACGCAATGCGGGTTTCCGGCTTTGGTGTTCGTGGATGAAACTGCAGTGTCGGAAAAGGCCCAATTCCACGAGCCCGGGAAATCCGTTGGGCGTCAACTTCGGGGGGATGGCAACGGCTTCGAAGCTGGTGCCATCCCCCAATTGCTTTTTGCAATGTCGCCGCCGGGCTTCTCACTCGACGCCCCGGTAGCAAGGGCCGTCATTCCGCTTTCGTCCTCTCAAGCGACAGCGGGAACGAGGTCCCTCCCTGCTGCCAGGTGCCGGACAACTTCGTCTTTTGCACTTTGCCGACAAAGGTGGCGCCAATAGCCTTCCATTCCAGGTGCGCTTCGGGTGGGGTCCAACGCGCTTCGCTGGCAGGAATCCGTACTCCGCCCTGATCAATGCTGACGAGGCTGCAGTCGAATTTGCCGTCATCCAATTTCCCTATATCTAGGAGGAGCTGAAGCTTGACGTCCTTGACGTTGAGAGTGCCTTTCCAATGTCCGACCAAGTCGCCTTCGCTTGCGGGCTCGTAGCTCTTGTGAACCTCCCTCGAGGCGGCGGCGGCGCCTGGTTTCAGGATCAATGGCCACGACTTTCCCATTTGAGTCCACGTGCCATCGATCTCCTTGCCGCTGGCACTGACATCACCTTCGTAGGTGGCATTGATTCCCGAAAACTGGACTGTTAAGGCGGGCTTTTGATAATAGGCGAGACTGGCCGGAATATTCCTCGAACCTTGGTCCAGGCTATCCATGCGTACCTGGAGCTTGCCGTCTGCAGACTCGGCAACCTTGAGAGCCAGACGCAAGACACTGCCATTGATATCCAATGAGCCCAGCCATACGCCCTGGACGTCAGAACCCGCCCGGGAAATGAAATCGCTGTCGGCCAAGGTCTGGGTCTGGCTGCTGGGGCGATCGGTTCGCTGGATGGTCAACGGAAGGTCGACCGCGCCTTGCTTCCATTTTCCCACCATGACCCCAGTATTGGTGTCGAGGCGGCCCTCGAAAACACCGCCTATGGTTTTCGTCTCCAGGCGCACTCGTGGATAGTCATAGCGAATATCCGTCACCGGTATGGCGTTTGCCCCTTGGTCGACGCTCTCCATGGTCGCCGAATACACCGGTCCTGACTTGACGACGTTGAACACCAGGCGCAGGCGACTATTTAGTTGCGCCACGTTGATGGTGCCTTCCCAGGCGCCTTGGATGCTGGGGTAATTCGCCGCCCGGTTCGCCTTGACGGCCTTGACGGCGACAGTGGCGGTGCCCGCGATGAATAGGAATATCAGGGCCGCTCCGGTCGCGGCTTTTGCTTTGCTCCATGCCATAATTTTGAGTGCTCCTTTGACCAATGCCAGGGTTGAGACGGTGACGGCCGTGCCTTGCACAGCGGTCACGGAAATGGTTGCGGCCAATGCCGGTGGCGCGGCTTGGACGGAGTTGATCGAGACGGCGGCAGCGATGATCGTCGTGGAAAGGACCACCCCGCGCCGGGCAAAGAATCCCTTTAACTTATCGAGCGCACGACTCACCCGCTTGTGGGCGGCCGCCTCGCTGACTTTGAGACTCAGGGCAACCTCCGCGCCGGATTTGTTCTCGAAATAACGCATCACGACTGCGTTGCGGTCGGCCTCTCCCAATTCGCCCATGGCACTGTCGAGCAAGGGAGCTATCTGCTCCCATGCCACGACCTCCGGTTCGTTCAACGTGGATCGCATATGAGCCTCCTGTTCGCGCTGACGGCGGCGGATTTCGGTCTTCACAAAATTGGCCGCCGTGAGCCGGGCGGCTTGATACAGCCAGCCTCCGAGCAAGGTCCCCTGCCGCAGGCTTCCGGCTTTTCGGGCGAGGATGATAAATACGGCCTGGGTGATCTCCTCGGCATCGTTTCGATCTCGGGTGAAACGCAGGGCGGCTGAATAGACGAGATTCACATAGCGGGAAACGAGCGTGTTGAACGCGTCCTCCGATCCGCTACGCGCGAATGTTGCCAATAATTCCTGGTCGTCCGCCTCAGGCATCTACCCAATAATGTCCGGCCTCGGGCGTTTTGGACAAAAATATTTCGCCTCCTTACCACTTACCAGCCAGTAACTTAACGATCCGATCTCAATTGAGGCCAGAAGTTTCTACGGCCCCCCAACTCCCTTAGTCGGTCTTTTCGACTGGTCAGAGATCACAATTCTCCAGCGTTCGATTTGTCTCACGCCCCGATCGGGTTCACATTGGCTGGTCGTTCCAAGGAACGGCTCAAAGGATTTACAAAATGGTGAAACAACGCCTGTTAGAGCTTCGCAACGCCCTGCTTGAATTGCACAAGACAGTGGCCGATTCCGAGCGGGTGAGCTATGAACTTACCATGGGGGCTATCGCGTCGCCCAACCAGTATCTCCAATTGCTCACCAACGATCCCTGGTTCGCCTGGCTGCATCCTCTTTCCCAACTCATTGTCGCGATGGATGAGGCGCTGGACGGAAAGGAACCCTTGACGCCCGAACTGGCCGAAGCACTCACCAAACAGGCCAAGGGCATGTTGATTGCCTCAGAGACCGGCGACGGTTTTCCCAAGCACTACTATGAAGCGCTACAGCGCGATCCCGATGTCATCATGGCCCATGCTGACGTCACCAAACACTTCAATGTGCGGTCGTCAACGGCTTGATCTGACTCACTTCGGCGCAGCGACCGGTTCGGTCTGGAAGGGAAGGTTTCCGTCCACGACCGTTGTATGGGACGCGCGATAGGCCGCCAAGGCCGAGATCCAACTTGGGTGAAGCGAGGTCGAGGAATCCGACCAGACCCGCAGATGCAGTTTCTGCATCAGTTGCGCATCCCATAAAATGGTACGGAGTTCAAACGGAGTGACCGCTTCCAGTCCGTGGGCCAGCAATCGTTCGGCGGCGGCCTGCCGGAAGGCTTGGGTCCGAAGACTCTGATTCACCGAGCCCGGCGAAACGGAAGTGTGCAACCGATTGATCAGGGGATCGATGACCACGGCGAAAACCCCGTTGGCGGCGGGCAAAACACCACCTGGCGTTTTCTGTGCCTTTTCGGGCCGCTGGCTCGCCTGGTACTCTACCAGGATGGGATCTGGCATCGTTTCTGGCGGATTCAGAAATAGCTTTGTTCGGCGCGATGCCGCGCCTAAGCGATCGGAAGCGAGCCAGTACGATAGCGGAATCGAGAAGATCAACCCCAACAAAATGGGCGTCATCCAAGGAATCAACCCGGGATTTCTCCACCCAATCAGCACCGCAAAGGCCACCCCCACCAAGGTGGGAATCAGATTGGGCCGGACGAAATCCTTGAGCGTCGGATGGTCGCCGATGCTTCGCACTTGCGAGCCCCAACGAACCGTCGTCCCCATCAAGGCCGCTATAACGAAGCGGGTGTGAAAGACCATCAGAACAGGCGCCACAACCATCGAGACCAATGTCTCGGCTATCGCACTAAAGGCCAATGCGAGCCTTCCACCAAAACCCGCCGCCCGGCCGGACCAACCTGCCTGGACGGCCGCCAACAACTTCGGGATGAACAGCATCCCTAATACATATAATGCCAGGAACCGCGTAAGGCGTATGACCAGAGGAGTACCGATCGCCTGGGCCAGTTCGGCCTGATTCTCAACCACGGGTAGGAATGCGCTCCAGACGAGGAAAAGCATCCATAAAGGCGAGCTAAGATAGGCCATGATGCCGTTGAGCAAATGGATCCGGCTGGGATTTCGCAAACCCTTGGTGGAAACCACCCAGGCGTGCTGTAGATTCCCAAAACACCAACGGCGATCCCTTTGCACCGCCGCCATCAAGTGTGGCGGATATTCTTCATAACTCCCGGGCAAATCGTAAGCGAGCCACACTTCATAGCCCGCCCGGCGCATCAGCGCCGCTTCCACGGTATCGTGGCTCAGGATGCGGCGCCCCAAAGGACAATTCTCCGGCAACTCCGGCATGGCGCAATGTTGCATGAATGGGCGAATCCGGATGATGGCATTGTGCCCCCAATAGGTGGCGGATCCCAATTGCCAATAGTTCATGCCCGCCGAGAACATTCCCGCCGCCAGGTGTGCGCCAAACTGGTAGACTCGCTGGAAAAGCGTCCGGCCAAACGCCATCTGGGGCAGCGTCTGCACGATTCCCGCCCGGGGATTCCGGTCCATGATGCGCACCAGCTCCACCAGGGTGGCCCCAGCCATCAGGCTGTCCGCATCGAGCACGATCATGTACTTATAATCGGCGCCCCATCGGCGGCAAAAATCGGCGACGTTGCCACTCTTGTTATGCAGCGGCACCCGCCGCTTCCGGTAGAATATCGAGCCAAAACCCCCGGTTGCCGAGCACAGGTCGAACCAGGCCTTTTCTTCGGCGATCCAGGCGCTCGGATCGTTGGAATCGCTCAGGACAAAGAAATGAAAGGCGCCGCCCTGCCCGGTGGCCTGCAACGACTGGTACATGGCCTTCAATCGCAGGAATACCTGGGGCACATCCTCGTTGAAAATCGGCATGATCACCGCCGTGGGCGAGAGGCCTTCCTGGACCTCGGAAGGGGCCGATGGGTGGCTGATTCGTAAGGGGTCTCCGCCCCGGCGCAACATCAGCCAAAAGCCCACGGTCGCGGTGGAAAATCCATACACCACCGGAATAAGCAGGAGGAAATAGAGGCCCAAGGATACCCCACGCGCTAACGTCCACCCCTGAAACGCCAATAGTTCCGCCAGTGGAACGGTGCCGAACACAATCAACGCCGCGTTGTAGGTAAAGAACACGGAGCGGCGGTGAATGATCTCCTCGCGATGCTGGGGATAGTTTTCCATGGTTGCCGACTTTAGGAGGCTTGAGTCTCGCCAGGCACCACAACACCCACGGGGGGAACCGTATCCGCTATTCGTTGGGGGACCATGGAGGTGACACTCATGGGCGGCGCCACTGCCAAAACGTTTGGAGCTAGTTCCATGTCTTCCGCAGTGCCCACGCCCACCCCGGTCACCGATTCGACGGGCCCGACGCTGGACCACGGTGCGCCCAAATTACGCTGGAATTCAGCTAGTTCCGCCAACGCCAACCCCAGCATCCGCCCAGGGGCAGCCTGCGACTCATCGGCGAGCGAGCGGGACTGGGCGCGGGTCAACAAATCCGTGACGGAGATGGCCGGCAAAGGGACGCCGTGTCTGCGCAGTGCGTCAAAATAATCAGACAACCGCGCGTGGGCTTCAACCCATTCGGAATTCGTGTTCTGCGGAGGGAGGGAGGATTTCATGGCTGCCAGGTATAAGTCCACGTTTCAGTGATGGGACGATCGTGGTATTTAAGCAAAGCCGTCAGGTCGGCGGCCTTGCCTGGATCGGCGATCTCAATGACCAGACGCCAGGTCTGGTCCACTTCATTTTTGTAAACACTATCTGCAACAAATTTGACGTCTTTGCCGTACGTCACCTCGGCCGTGAGAATTTCGCGATTGGACAGGCTCTCCACGGCCGCGCCACCGAAATCGATTACGAAGCGCAGATTGGCCGGGTTTTTCGGAGGGTCCACCACCACCCTCCCAATACGGGTGGCGCGTACCTGGCCCAGCTCGCGGTTGAAATGATCTTCCTTGGTCCAGTGCAATTCATATTCCAATGACAGGGGAACGCCGGGTTTCGGTGCGGATTCCGGCACCCAGAAGGCTACAATATTATCCTGAAACTCACGGTCTGAGGGTATCTGGACGAGTTGGACAGAACCCTTTCCCCAAGCTCCACGCGGAAGCACCCATACGCTCGGACGTTTTTCGAAATGGGCAACGAGATCCTGGTATTCATCAAAACGCCGTTCCCGCTGGATCAGCCCAAAACCCCGCGGATTTTCATCAGAGAAGGCATTGATGCGTAACATGCGACCCGCTTCAAGGGAGTGCCAGATCCACTCGTCTCGTCCGTTGTGGATCAACAGTCCATCCGAATCGTGAACTTCGGGGCGGAAATCCGTATTTTGCGTCCGGCCATTTTTCCCATGCAGAAACATGCTGGTCAGTGGAGCGATTCCATAAGTCTGCTTTACTACGCGGGGATAGAGCGTTGCATCGACCAATGCCACCGTTTCGGCTCCCGGTGTAATGGTGAATCGATAGGCCCCGGCCACGCTGGGGCTGTCCATGAGGGCCAAGACTTGCACCTGCTTGTCCAACGGCTCAGGTCGTGGCAACCAGAATTCTCGAAAGACGGGGAATTCCTCTCCCTCTGGCGCACCCGTGCCAATCGCCAATCCACGCCCCGATACCCCAAAGGACTGCTGCTTTCCCAGCATCCGAAAATAGCTCGCGCCCAGGAAGACCGCCACCTCGCCAAACCCATCCGTCGACGAGATAATACGGAAGCCTGCGTGTCCCAGATTTGGCGGCAAATTCAGGTCTGCCTTGCCATAGTCGTAAAATGATGGACCCGCCGGCAAAAGCCGCGAGGCTCCTCCAACGATCTCATTGATACTGACGGTTTCTCGCTGCAGGTAGCCCGGATGGAAAAACTCGACCCGAAAGGGTAGCGACTCGGCCTTCCAAAGGGCCCTTTCGGACTTGAACCGGATCGCCTGGTGTTGCCCGTAGTCCATCTTGAGAAGCGAGTCCGGGACGCTGTTGGAGTACGGGACATAGGGCTTGGAACCCAGTTCCTCAGCCTTTTGCCGAACGTCGGAAAAATCAAAGGCGCAACATCGCAACCCAAGCGCCAACACCAGGACCATTAAGCTAAAAGAAGATTTCGTCATCTCAAGAGACCCACCCCATCCGGCAGCCAGTCAAGCGACCCGTGTGCCAATCGTTACGCACCGCCCAGAGCCCTTTGACGGGCTTACTTTATCGGGAAAATGGGGCGCTTCTCATCTTCCAAAAACGTTCAAACAAATCTCATCGTGCAAACAGCAACCAGGGACTTAACCGACGGCTTGCATGTTGAAGCCCCCGTCGGCCCCTACCCCGGAAAACCGCGGTCCTCCGTTTGCTATCGATGGTCAGGCTCACGGCTCCCAATCCCCCCCCTCTGCCGATCAAACCCCATTTACCTGGGCGCCCGCCATACGGGGTTATACCCATGGGACGGTTCTTGAACGACCAGGCGTCCCCAGCGTTCAATGGTTGGATGCTGCCCGAAAGCCCATTACTCCCGACTCTGCCGAGGGTTCCTATTCTGGCCATTGCAGTTCTGGCTTGGTCGGGCGTGAGTTCCGTCTGTGCTACGGCCGAAGAAAAATTCGCCCTCTACAAGTCAACTGACGGCGGGGCTTCCTGGTCCGTTGCGGGCCAGGGACTGCCAACTGACGCTCGAATTAACGCACTATCGTCCACTGGGCACGTGCTGCTCGCGGGAACAGATCGCGGAATTTTCACCTCCCAGGACTCCGGGATCACCTGGCATACGGTCTCCACCAACGATCAGGAGTTCCGAGTCCTTTGTTTCGCGAACGTCCATGAGCAGTCCTTCGCTGGCACCCAAAACCGAGGCGTACTTGCTTCAGACGATCACGGACAAACGTGGCACGCCGTCAATTCCGGCCTCACCGATTTATGGATCCGTTCCCTGCTAGGTGTAGGTGCCAAGCTATACGCAGGGACCGATGGCCAGGGGGTGTTTGTTTCAGAGAAACAACACCGCTGGACCCGCCAGGCTGCGGGACTCCCCGAAACCTCGCAGGTCTTCGACCTGGCAGAATTGAATACCACGATCTATGCCGGACTCTATACCAAGGGCCTCTACCGTTGGGACACCGGCCATCAATCCTGGATCAAAACAGGCCACGTTTCGCCCCTGGAAATGGTGGCTGCCGGAGGTTCACTGGTCGTGGGACACAATCCCGGCGGCATATTCTTCAGCGGCGACGAGGGAAAATCCTGGCTGGACGGGAACCAAGGGCTGCCGGAAAGCACACCCGTCTGGACCTTGGCGGCTGGCGAAGGCCGTGTACTGTTGGGAACCACTGGCAAGTTGGGACCGCTTCAAGACGACGTCAGTCTGTTCTCCTCGGTCGACGGCGGAAAATCATGGATGCGGAGCGACGCCGGGATTCCGGCATCGAGCGCCGCCATTAGTTTCTACTTGGACAAGGATTTCCTGTTGGTAGGACTGGTGCTTCATGGAGGGGCTCCGATCCTGCCCTCGCTTTAGAGACTGTTTCAAAAGGGCAGTTGAATCCTACTGTACGTAAGGGAGGGCGTGGCTATCTCCGGGGAGAGTCGACTTCCAGCAAACTGCGCCACTTGCCCGCTCGTGCTTCCATCTCACCGCGGTTTCAGCCCATCGGCGCTCGCTCTTTCGAGGCGCGCCGGTTTGGTGAACACGCGAAGGCGATAGCTCGCGGTGAATAATCTTCCTGGTGGACCTAAACGCAGAACGTTCGAGCCTTGCACTGGGGAGTTTCAAAGATAACACTGGAGGGAGGCACAGCGACGGATTATGAACGAGCAGCCTCAGGCATCGGGAAATGCAGGCTTTTTTCCCTCAGCGGCAGCCCCGGTTAATGCCCCAAGACTGGGCTACGAACCATCACCTCTGCGAGTCTTTGTCGTATGGCATCCCGCTTTTACTCAGGGAAGGCTCATGGCGGAGACCCTATACGACTGGTTTGGTGGACCTAATCGGGAATTACATCGTTCGGGCCTGGGAGTTCCCGTGCAGTGTTGGACGACCGTCGATCCAAAAGATGTCCTTGCTCCTTTGCCATTGGATACCCAGCAACACGCTGTTGTGATACCACTGGTCGATGCCGAATTTGTCGGTCGAGCAAGTTGGAGACTCTGGCTAGACAAGCTCCCATCCGAACCGGAAAAAGGAGCCCCTGTTGTGCTACCATGGGCTTTTCACCCGGCGGCAGTTCAGATTGATCGCGTGAGCCGAAGCCAGTTACTGGGTTCAGGCCCTTGTGACCTGGCCCACTTTTGCCGACTGGCTACTGAAGCCTGCGCTCTATCTTTGTTACCCGAAAGCGAACTGCAAATATTCCTGAGTTATGCGCGTAAAGACGGGCGCGACATCGCCCTGGAGGTGCGCCGCGTTCTTCAGGAATACGGGCACATTCGGGCCTTCATGGATGAACAGGATATCCAACCGGGAGAAGACTGGCACGACAAGCTCCATACCGCATTGGGACGTGGCGCCGCGATGGTGGCCATAGTTACTGATGCCTACGCCAGTCGGCCTTGGTGTCGAGAGGAACTCAGGACCTTCCGGGAGCCGCGTCCACACGATACCGCCGGTCGCTGGTGGCTCCCACCGGTGTTTATCCTCGACAATCTCAGCGGACGGGCCACCCGGTCTTTATTCGAAGTCGGAAGTGCTCCAACGGCCCGATGGGATGCAGCCCGTTCCCATGAATTGATCGATCAACTGGTCCGTGAGGTGCTAATTGGGGCACAACAAAAACTGCGCACAATTCAACTGGCGCCCTCAGTATTGGCCCCCGAGTGCGTGGTTAACTGGATTCCCGATACCTGGACCCTTTTATCCTTGAAGCGCCAGATTGGTAGCCTGGGAAAAATCATCTACCCAGGTGATGGCCTTCCTGAAATTGAGCTTCACCGCCTCCGTCAGGTTTTTCAGGAGGCGGAGTTCAAGAGTTACGAGGAAACGCTTCACGACAGTTTCCCCTCCTTCCCGCCCCAACCGAAGCTTCGCAGGGTGCTTGCATTCTCTGTGAGTGAGCCAGCAGAAGGAGAACTCATTGCGAGAGGTGTTTCAAAGGAACACCTCGATGACGTGGTATTTCGCGTCGGTCGCTCAGTTCTCCGCCTGGGAGCAGATATTGCGTACGGCGGCACAGCCAAGGTGGGTTTTACGGCAGGTTTCTTGCAAGATAGTGGAACTCTCGTGCTGGAACCCCGATTAATTAACTATCTGGGTTGGCCATGGGCAGACAGGTTGACTCCAGCACAAATTGCCGACGATCTCGGTGTATGTCGTTATGTAAAAATCGAGGCCCCCAGCACAGTCGAAAAAGAACCGGTTTCCAGTGACGCCTATCGAGCCGCCATCGCCTCAACCTACACCAGGAATGCCATCGCGACCGGAAGTCATCACGATGTCGACGGACATCCAATCGGCCAGCGTGTTGGCCAGGTGGTTTTTGCTGGCAAACTCGCTGGGTATGCCGGAGTCCTCCCCGGAGTCTGGGAAGAAGCTTGGATAGCCCATTCTGCAGGGCTTGCTCTATTCATTGTTGGAGGATTTGGCGGCGCAGCGGGCGTATTGGCATCTTTTCTTTCTGACGCCCGAAACTCCACACCAACCGGAATTGACGGGGCGCCGTGTTCCAATCCTCTCTTGCAACAAGCCAGGCGGGATGAATTGGCCCGGTTTTGGAAATGCTTCGATGAAATCCGCACGCGACAAGACTTGGGGAATGGTTTGAATTGGAATGAGAATCTTCAATTAATGAACACTCTTGACGCCGCGCTGATCGTCCGGCTCATCAACACCGGACTCGCCCGATTTCTTGCGGCGTCAGGGAAGTAATTGCCTGCCCCTTTATATCTGGCTCGTCATTTTCATGACGAATGACCCAATGATGGCGGTCGAATTATTTTGGCACTTATCGCACCAAAACTACTTACCAGTTTAACACATTTTTCCTAAGATCGCCGCATGGCCGATCTGACACCGATTTTTGGTCCCGAACTCCAAGCCGCCCTGCCCTCGTGGCTTGAGGAACTGGGGAACTCGGATCAAAAGCACCTGAATGCCCTGGCCGTGCTGACTGTTTCGGAGCGAGTTCCGGTTTCCAGTTGCCTTGCGAAGTTGTTCCCCACGTTGAATCCGGCGAAAGCGTTCGCCATTTTGCAGGCTTTGGAAAAGCGGCTGAACGAAGCGGCCGAAGGCGACGGGCACAGTCGCAATGATCTGCGAATTCGGTTTCGAATTGAAGATGGCAAGGACACCCCCGACAAGGATCGGACCTGTGGCTTCCGGTCCGTCGACCTGCCGGTGAAGCAGATCGAAGCTTTATCCAAGGCGCTCACGGCAGATCTCGAAAATCATCCCCTCCAGCGCGCCAAGGGTATCGCCACCACTGGCAACGCCATGGAATCAGGAAAAAAGGTCGTCCGTTTTTTCCTTTCGTACACCCGGAAGAACGAAACCCTGGTCAAATCGCTTATCGAGTTATTACGTGATAGTTTCGCGGCATCAGCTCGTTATGATCTCACTTTCTGGAATGACCGTGATATACTTGTTGGTGAACGATGGCATCAAGAGATTCAAACCGCGATTCTTGAATGTGATTTCGGCCTGCTGCTTATCAGCCCAGCGTTTCTGGGAAACCCCTACATTTCACGCCATGAACTGCCCAAGTTTGTAACTACAAATCCTGAAACCCCTAACAAACCATTGATACCGGTCGGTTTGGTGCCGATTAACACGAAAGTGCACGATCTCAAGGGGTTGGAGCACCATCAGATCTTCCTTACAAGAGATGCCAAGGGACAAGAACGCTACTACAATCAGTTGACCCTGCCCGCCAAGAAGCAAGCCTTTGTTGACCTTCTCCATCAAGCAATCGAAAAGCGGCTCGATGCATGGTTCGGCACTACATCCTTCAGTGAGCAGGCAGCAACACCCGCTTCACCTCAAGAACCCTTCGCAGCCACGGATTGCGTCTCATTGACCTGCCCGGATTTGGGCGAAAAGATCCCTGCCCCTCTCGAAACAAAAAACTTTCTGCGTACAAAGGGCCTTCATTTCGCTTTGGGGGATTTGGAAAGCCTCGATGCGAAAATCAAGCCCGTCCCGGGGGATCAGGCTCGCGATGCGATGGACGAAATGGAGGCCTGGGCCATCAACCCGAATTCTCCGCCCTTTTTCGCTCTATTGGGGGAATACGGCATCGGTAAGACCACCACTCTCAAACAGCTCACGCGTGCGCTGCTGGAAAAGCGGAAATCAAATCCCGATCTGCCCTTACCGATCTATATCGATTTACGGGACTATTCGAGCAACGAGAAAGAGCCCATACCCACCATCGAACAACTCCTTTCCTGCATCATCGAGCGAAGTTGGAAACTCACCGACCGTTCCGTCAAGCCAGCGGATATTCTGCAACTGGTCCGCGAAAGCGGCGCCTTGATCCTCTTCGATGGTCTTGATGAGAAGATTGTCAGCCTCCCCACTGCGAAAGCCCAAGAATTCATTCGAACACTCTGGGCCGTTTTGCCCGATGCCTCCCGGTCGGCTCCCGAGAAGGACCATCCTGCCAAGAAACGCGGTAAACTGCTCATCTCCTGCCGTTCCCATTATTTCCGCAATGTGCGAAGCCAAAACGCCATGTTGGTAGGGGAAGACCGCGAAGGAATCAAAAAGGGCGATTATCCGGCTTTCTGCCTGTTGCCGTTTACCGAGACACAGATTCTCCAGTATTTGTCGGATGTCTTGGGCGGCGAAAAAGCGGGAACCGACGCTTTCGAGACCATTCGCTCCATTCACAATCTCCGCGATCTGGCGGAGCGGCCTTACCTGCTGTCGTTGATTAGCGAACGGCTGGGAGAGTTTGAGAAGATCAAGGCCTCGGGCGGCACGGTCAACGCCGCACGGTTGTATGACCTCATGGTCGATTCCTGGTTGAACCGCGACCAAGGCAAGCACCAAATTAGCACCGGCCACAAACGTCAATTGATGGAGGCTCTAGCGGCGGCTTTGTGGGCCGAAGGAAATAAACAATGGTCTGCTGATCGACTGGAAGATTGGCTTGGTCAGTACTTGGCCGCCAATCCCGTGCTTGAAAAGGCCTATGCCAACAAGAATCGCGAAGTGCTGAACGAGGATTTTCGCACCGCGACGTTTGTGCTACGGCCCAATACCGAAGAGAAACACTTCCGTTTTGCCCATACCTCCCTTCAAGAGTACTTCCTCGCCTCGTTTTTGGTCCACGCTTTGGAAAACAACTCCACGGATCATTGGGATCTGCCCTTGGTGTCACTGGAGACTCTGGACTTCGTCGGTCAAATCCTCCAACTGGGCACGGACCGTCCTTGGCTGCCGACACTGAATGCCATTCTGGGTAGCGATTGCCTTCGCGCGGCGGTTTTGGCCTTCCGCTATTGGTTGCGAGCGGTGGAATACGGTTTTCCAGCGCCCTCTCCAAGCCACGTCAATCTGGCAGGAGCCGATCTTGAGGAGTGGACTATTAGCGGCAAAAATTCGACTCAACTTCTAAGTCTGAGTGGAGCAAATCTGGAGAAGGTGCGGGTAAACCGAGCGCGTATTCGCCATGTGAACCTTGCCCGTGCGCGGTTGGCAAACCTTGAGGTTCGGCAAGCACTGTTGATAAACACTTTCGCCGCAGGGGCGAATGTATCTGGGGCGGATCTCTGCGGGGTTCTGTGGCGAGGTGGTTCGCTGGCCAAGGGTGTACTCAAGGAGGCCAAGGTGTCAGGGTGTTTCTGGTCCAACGTCGATCTCACGGGCACAGAGTTCCCAGCAGAATGGGACCACCAAGGAGCTGCTGTGCCTCTCCGGTCCTGCCCACCCGCCCACCCTCCCGTTGCGCCGGGCGACGCTTTGACCACCCTGCTTCTGGGACACTGCAGTGCCGTAACGGGGTGTGCGTGGAGTCACGACGGTCAGCGCCTCGCCACCACCTCCCACGACTACACGGTGAAGATCTGGGATGCCCGTTCCGGACAGTGCCTCCTCACCCTCCAAGGACACTCCAGCTCCGTCACCGCCTGCGCCTGGCACCCCTCCGACTCCCGCATCCTCTCCGCCTCTTACGACAAATCCCTCAAAATCTGGGACCCCATCTCCGGACAGTGCCTCCTCACCCTCCAAGGACACTCCCACTGGGTCACCGCCTGCGCTTGGAGTCGTGATGGAAAGTATATTATTTCTGGTTCTGGCGACGGTTCCCTCAAACTGTGGGAGGCTTCAACCGGCGAATGCCTTTGGACGGGGTATAACCTCCCGGAAATGCAGTACGCCACCGTTTCTGCCGACGAGAAACGATTCCTCAGCGTCTCACCCGACGCCTGGCAATGGATTGGATGGCGTTGGATCGATCCGCGCACAGGCAAACAGCGAGTCCTCCCTGCCGAGATGTTCGGGCCACTACCGGTCCACGAAGCCACCGGAGGAAAATAATTTTCATCAACAGATTACCCAGATTTACCCAGATTTTTGAAGACTTGCCGACCGCACTTGCTTCGTTCGAGGGATGAAGGAATCATTATATTAATATGAGCACTTCCTCCGGTTTCCAATCTGTGTGAATCTGCTAAATCTGTGGATGAATCAATAAGAAAACCCTACCTTGCGTCTTCCCCCAATAGCGCTTCAGGCGCATCCAAACTATCCACGAACCATTGCGCGATGGAGGCGTAGGGCAGGTATTCCCGAGCCTTGAAATCCGGCACCTGGTAAACACGCGCCCACTCCCGCTCGACACTCAACAGCGATTGGGACTGCCCCGCGAGGTAAAGCTCCCGACGATCGTTCTCACCCGGCGGTGTGCCGATCCAAAGTCTTTGATCCCAGTTTTTCATCGGCTCCAACAGGCGCTGGGAGGCGCCGGCAGAAGACTCGGATAGATAGATGGGGGTGCGATCCCCGTTTGGCCACTTGCGACGCTGGCGCAGGAAAATCGCGGTTTCTTCCAGGATTCCCTCCATGCCGCCAATCGTCAGCATCGCTCGAGGAGGCGATAAATCATGCTCAGACTGCTCCTCTGCGCTCCATCCACCCAGCATGGCGCTTCGCATCGTGGTCAAGCTGGATTCCTTGCTTCCTTTATCCGGCCTCCAGATAATGCTGGAGAAACCTAGCCTATACATGTCCCACGTTTCATCCGGGAGCTGGCCACGAAACAATTCCGACTGGAAGGTAACGACCGGTCGGACTTTTCTCTGAGGATCGATCTTATAATATTCGCTGGCAATTGAAGCGACCAGCGGTGAGATGCTGGGGTGGCCGCCGAATAACAGCCGTCCACCACGCGAAAAGACAGCCCTCGCCACATTAACGACGAACTCCTCTATCTGGCTCGGACGCACCCCTTCCGTCCATTCCTTGCGATAAGGCACGCTCGCCGAAAGAAAAATGAGATCACCTTTCTTCATGGCTTCGCTCCATCCGCCAGATATTTGGCCAAAGCAGGCAGGTTGCCTTCGTCAAACAACCGGCAATCACTGACATCCCGCAACCAATGCAGGCGCGCCAGCCGGTCGGGTTGCTGCGCCGAATGCGGCCCCACCACGATACGCCGCGACACCCCGCCGGGCCAATTCCACTTGGAGTGGGCCTGATGAGTGGTTCGAAAATCCTCCACATCCGGGGGCCAAGTCGTTGGCCACAGAAGGTGTTTGTCGGTTCCCAAGGACGCGGATATAGGCCCGTATGCCGGCATGACCACCGTAAGGCCCTGTCGGCCAAGTTCGAGTTCGAGGTCCTCTCTCAGATGTCGGCGGCGCCTGAACAAAGCTTGCGCATGAACGCGTTTTATTTCGGCGATGACATCTTCCAACGAGGTCTTTTCAAGGGTTTGCCATTCATCTCGAATCGTGTTGGGAGCGACGGATACCGATCGGGGAGGTGCAGTAAAATCCGTCTTAAGGAGCGATTTGACCGCATCCGCATTTATCGACGGCAGTCCTTTTCCCAGATCTACGTCCGGCATACGCAACGAAAGAAGCCCCAGTTGGCGCCGTTTGGCAAAGTCGATCTCATGCTGGGTCCAAGGAGACTCCTGGATATGCTTGGACTCCAGCAGCACGACCATGGACTTGTCCTCCAACTCCTGCCCCAATCGCCTTTGAAAATCCAATCCCGGCGGAATGGAAAACTGATCCAGAAACACCTCAAACCGCTCCCGGCCCAAATGATCAAAAAGCTGCAAAGCCAAGGGCAGCGTTTCAATTCTCCGATAACTGATGAAGATCCGGGCCACGCCGGCCGTGACTTCGGAACATGAGAATATTTCCGGTGCCACCTCGGCTATGCTGTCCCTCCACCAACCCGCGTTGAGACGGCGCAGGACATGATTGTTGTTGGAGCGAATCTCCGCAGAAAAATAATCGTCGAAATTTCCCCGTCGTAGCACGGTCATGACCGTTGCCTCACCGGGGTATATTACAGGATCCCAGTGGGCGTACCACGATGCCTCCCCAAAAGGCTGCGCCTGGTCCCCCACCAATATGAGGACTCTCTTCCGATCCGAAGATTTCGGGGGAGCGATGCGCCTGTAATCCGGCAGCGTCGGGATCGCGTCCTGTTGGACGCTGGGACTGGCGCTCAAGAGGGTGGCCACCAATTCCTCCCGGAGCTGGGCTACCCACTGCCGAGCGTCAGCCGAACCCGACGAGACGAGGGTAATAAGACTGGGCCTCGCCACGGGCACACCGAAAAACTGCTCCGACCTGAAAGTGCCGTCATCGTTCTCGGTCTGCAGCCAGACCGCCGCTTCTGGATCAGCATTGAGCGGTGCTTCAGACATGGCGCCCTCCCACCACCAGCGCCACGGCAATCACCGGAAGATGAACCAGCCAGACCGCCGGACGGGTGCAGGCCTCGATCCATTTCTCGACAATCAACGGTTTGATGGCCATGGCAAAGTCCGGCTTGTCATCCGCGATCTGACGTTCCTGATTATAGAGCGCCCGGAAGGCCCGTTCCAATCCCGGGTAATAACCGTCGAGGATCCAGAAAACACCCGCAGGTAGCACGGCCAGCAACGCCGCCTTGGGATGCGCTGAATTGTTCACCGCAAACCCCACGACTGCGGTTCCCAACGTGACGCTCCAGGTCCTCAAGGTGGTCTGATTTCCCGCCATTCGGGTAATGACCGCCTGGATCATCTCGAGATACTTAAGCCGCATCGGGCCCATGACTAGTCTTTGGGTTAAGGGTTCTAAATTGCTGACTCCCGCATGAGTATCCCCCTCTTGATACTTTGTAAATAAGATTTGCGTCACTTCGCATCTACCGTCACCGGCTCACCCGTGCGCTCGACCCAGCCGCCGCCCAAGGCCTTATACAGGCTGATCTCGTTCGCCAGCACCGCGAGCCTGGCCTGAAGCAGGCTTTGCTGCGCAGCAGTCAGATCGGTTTGGGCGAGGAGGACTGTCAGGTAACTATCGATGCCATTGCGGTAGCGCAGGTCGGCCAGCTTGAAGCGACCGGCCTGAGCCTCCACCAACGACTGTTGGGCCGCCAGTTGTTCCGTGAGGTTGCCTTTGCCAGCGAGAGTATCGGCGACTTCCCGGAAGGCCGTCTGGATGGCCTTTTCGTAGTTGGCAACCTGGACCTTCTTGCGAACTTCCGCACTGTCCAAGGTGGCACGATTGCTCGCGACCTCGAACAGTGGCACCTTGATCTGGGGCGAGAAATTCCAAGCGGCGGTTCCCGGCCCGAACAGACCGGAAAGCTCCGAACTCGACGTGCCAATGGACCCCGTCAAGGTAATGGACGGAAAAAAAGCCGCCCGGGCCGCGCCGATATTGGCGTTGGCCGCCTTGAGTTGATGCTCAGCGGACAGAACGTCCGGACGTTGTTGCAGCACCTCCGAGGGCAAACCCACCGGGACTTCCGCCAGAATTCCTTGGGCAGCCAATGGACGAACGGGCGGCAGGTCCGCAGGCAGCGGCTGGCCCACCAGCACGGTTAGGGCATTTTGGGCCGTAGCCAGCAGTTGACTGAACGCCGCCGCATCGGATCGGGACCGCTGTACTTGCGCCTCGGCGGTACGGACGTCCAGCTCGGATATCTTTCCAAGTTCAAAGCTGCGCTTATTTAGATCGTATGACTTCTGGACGGTTTCGAGCGTCTGGCGCGCGACCACCAACGCCTCTTCATACTCAAGCGTGGCCAGGTACTGGTTGGCCACTGCGGAAACCAGGGCGATCTGGGCCGTACGGCGGGTTTCCGCCGTGGCGAAATAACGCTCCAAGGCGCTGGCTTTCAGGCTGCGGATCCGCCCAAAAAAATCAATCTCATAGGAGGCCATCCCCAGTGACAGGCTATACTGGTTGGCTGTATAGGCCGTGGTAAACCCCGAGGTATTTCCGGGCACCCGGCTCCGGTTGTTCGCCACGTAGCCGCTGATGTTTGGCAGCAAGGCCGCGCGCTGCAAACGATACTGGGCCTCCAGATCCTGCACATTGAGCATCGCGACCCGATAATCCCGGTTGTTCGCGAGAGATAATTCGATGAGCTTCTGCAGGCGTGGGTCAGTGAAGAAATCGCGCCACCCAATCGCCGCCGCATTCGTTGCCGGTGACGTGCTGGCGGTCGTGGCTGGTCCGACGCTGCCGGGCCAGGACTGCGCCACCGGGGCTACCGGTCGCCCGTACTCGGGTTGAAACGTGCAACCAGCCGCCACCGCGGCGGCTCCCAGAGCCCATAGCGATATCTTAAGCATGAGGTTGCCCTCCTGATTGGGTGGTGGCCGCAGGAGCCGCCGCCGCTTCCCTTCCGCGCGGAGGCCGTCCTTTAAATATACCGCGAACGACCACGAAGAACACCGGCACGAGGAATATAGCCAGCAAGGTTGCGGTGATCATGCCACCCGCCACCCCGGTGCCGATGGCGTTCTGGCTGGCGGACCCCGCCCCGTGACTGACAGCTAGCGGGAGCACACCGAGGACAAATGCCATGGAGGTCATCAAGATCGGCCGGAGGCGCAAATGCACCGCCTCCAGCGTGGCCTCCACCAATCCCTTCCCGGCGTCCTGGAGATCCTTGGCGAATTCGATGATCAAAATCGCGTTCTTGGTCGAGAGACCAATAATGGTAAGCAAGCCCACCTTGAAATAAACGTCGTTCGGGAGCCCGCGCAAGGACACGGCCAGCAACGCGCCCAAGACACCCAGGGGCACCACGAGCATGACCGAGAACGGAACCGACCAACTCTCGTACAGCGCCGCCAGGCACAAGAACACCACGATCACCGATAAGGCAAACAAGGCCGGTGCCTGGGAGCCCGAGAGTCGTTCCTCATAGGACTGGCCAGTCCATTCATAGCCGATGCCCCGCGGCAATTGGGCGATCATTTCTTCCACGGCCTCCATGGCTTCGCCCGAGCTTTTGCCGGGCGGCGCCGCCCCAGCCAGGTTGATCGACGGAAATCCATTATACCGGTCCAGCTTCGGGGAGCCAAAGGTCCAGTGGGTCTTCGTCACCGCGCTCAAGGGCACCATCGTGCCACCCCGGTTCCGGACAAACACCTTGCCAATGTCTTCCGGCTGCATGCGATAAGGCGCATCCAACTGCAAGGTCACCTGCTGGACGCGGTTCCCGTTGATGAAGTTGTTGACGTAGTAAGAGCCGAAGCTGGCCTGGAGCGTGGAATTAATATCGCTGAGCGCAACCCCCAGGGCGCTCGCCTTGTCCTGGTCTACTTCGATCTTCATTTGTCCCGCGTCTTCCATGCCCTGCGGACGCACGCCGACCACGCGTGAACTATTGGTCGCCGCCATGGCCATCAATTGATTTCGTGCGGCCATAAGCGCCTCGTGGCCCAGCCCTCCTCGATCCTGGATTTGGAGGTCGAAGCCCGTGGAATTACCTAGTTCCGAGATCGGCGGTGGGTTTAGCGAAAAGACGATGGCATCCTTGATCGCTCCCAGCGCCACTTGGGCGCGGCCGATGATGGCCTGCACCTTGTGCTGTGTCCCACTACGCAGCTTCCAATCCTTGAGCCGAATGAACGCCAGGGCGGCGTTCTGTCCGCGCCCGCTGAAACTGAAGCCACCGATGGTGATCAAGCTATCGATCTCCGGCTGCTTCATGAAATAGTCTTCGGTCTTCTTCAGGACTTCCAAGGTCCGTTCCTGGGTTGCGCCCACGGGAAGTTGGATGCTGGTGATGAAGTAGCCTTGGTCCTCGTCCGGCAGGAAGGACGACGGCAGCCGCACGAATAAGAAGCCCACCGCGCCCAGGATCGCCACATAGATAAGCATGTACAAAAAGGCATGCTTCAACATCCGGGCGACCACACCCTGGTAGCGGGTCGTATTGCGGGCAAACGAGCGATTGAACCAACCGAAGAATCCCCGTTTCTCGTGATGATGCCCCTTCTCCACTGGCTTCAAAAGTGTCGCACAAAGCGCAGGTGTGAGAGACATCGCCAACAGCACCGAGAAGAGCATGGAAGCCACCAGTGACAGTGAGAACTGCCGGTAGATGGCGCCCACGGATCCACCGAAGAACGCCATGGGAATGAACACGGCCGTCAGCACCAAGGTGATGCCGATCAACGCCCCCGTGATCTGGCCCATCGCCTTGCGGGTAGCATCACGTGGCGAGAGCCCTTCCTCACTCATGATGCGCTCGACGTTTTCAACCACCACGATCGCGTCATCGACCAGGATGCCGATGGCGAGGACCATGCCGAACATCGTCAAGACGTTGATGGAAAATCAAAACGCCGACATCACCGTGAAGGTTCCCAGCAGAGCGACGGGAACGACGATGGTGGGGATGAGGGTGGTCCGGATATTCTGGAGAAACAGGTACATCACCAAGAACACCAGCGCGACTGCCTCGGCCAGGGTCTTGATCACTTCCTCAATGGAAATACGAATGAACGAGGAGCTGTCGTAGGGATAATCCACGCGGGTTCCCGGCGGAAAATAGGGAGCGAGCTGGGCCACTTTCTGGCGCACGGCTTCGGCCGTTGCCAAGGCGTTTGCGGTGGGGTTGAGTTTGATGGCCACCGCCGCCGAAGGACGCCCGTCGACCCGTGCTTGCGAGCCGTAATCCTGTCCACCCAAGGCCACCGTGGCGACGTCACCCAGGCGGACGCGAGAGCCGTCCGGATTGACCCGCAGGATGATGTTTCGAAACTCCTCGGGAGTCCGCAAGGTACTCTGGCCCTGGAGTGTGACATTGAGTTGCTGTCCCACCACCGACGGACGCGCGCCCAACTGCCCCACTGGCACCTGGGCATTCTGCGTCTGGATCGCACTAATCAGATCCGCAACGGCCAGCTTCAAGCTGTTCATCTTTTCCGGATTCATCCAGATACGCATCGCGTACTGGGTGCCAAATAGGTTGGCTTCGCCCACACCGGTCACCCGGCGAATGGGATCCAGGACGCTGGCGGCCAGGTAATTGCCCAAGGCAATTTCATCCATGGTGCCATCGGTCGATGACAGCGTGAAAAACATCAGGTAATTGCGCGTCGCCTTGGCCACGGTGACGCCGGTTTGCTGCACGGAGAGCGGCAGGCTGGGCATTGCCAGTTGCAGCTTATTCTGCACTTGCACCTGCGCGATGTCGGGATTTGTACCGGGCTGAAAAGACAGCGTGATGGTGGACATGCCCGACGCCTCGCTGCTGGCCGACATATACAGCAGGCCATCGATGCCGTTGAGTTGTTGCTCAATGACCGCAGTGACTGCGTCCTGCACCGTTTCTGCCGAGGCGCCGGCATAGATCGCCGTCACGGAAACCGAGGGCGGCGCGATGCTGGGATATTGCGCCACTGGGAGCCGCGTGATCGCCAAGCCGCCCAGCAGCATGATCATCAGGGACAAAACCCAGGCGAAGACCGGACGGTCGATAAAAAATCGTGCCATAGGGTGGGGCGTTTACTTGGCTGGCTCGGCGCCAGGGACAACAAAGGGCACCGGACTAACTACCGATCCCGGCCGGGCTCGTTGCAACCCTTCAACGATCACCCGATCGCCATCCTTGAGGCCCTTGCTCACGATCCATTTATCACCGACGGCCATCTCCGTCTGGACCACCTTGACCTCCACTTTGTTCTCGGCGTTGACCGTCATGACCGTGGCGCTACCATTGGCGCCCCGGGCTACACCGCGCTGGGGCACGGTCAAAGCAGCGTCGTTTCGCGCCTGCTCAAGAGAGCCCCGGGCGAACATTCCCGGCAGGAGGAATTTGTCCGCATTGGGAAATTCGGCCCGAATCGAAACCATGGCCGTCGAAGGATCCACGCTGATATCGGAGAACTTGAGCTGTCCTTTCGGGGCGTAGATGAAGCCATCCTCCAGTTCCAGCGAAACCTCCACTCCGGCTGCCCCCGCGCTTTTGAGTTGCCCACCGTCCAAGGCACGTCGCAAGCGAAGCAATTCGGTGCTGGACTCAGTGAAATCGACGTAGATCGGATCCAATTGCTGAATCAAAGCCAAGGGCGTGGCCTCATTCATTCCGACCAGAGCCCCCTCCGTCACCAAGGCGCGCCCGATACGCCCGTCAATGGGTGAGGTCACCTTGGCATACCCGAGATTCAGCGAGGCCGTTTCCAACGCCGCCTTGGCTGACAACACATCGGCTTCGGCCTGCAACGCGGCACCCACAGCATCGTCGTAGTCCTGTTTGCTAATCGCGTTGACGGCAACCAATGCCTTGTAGCGTTCGTTGCGGGTACGAGTCTGTTGCTGGTTGGCCTCGGCCTTCGCCAGGCTCGCCTTCATGCTGTCCAAGGCGGCTTGCAATGGTGCCTGGTCGATCTCGAAAAGGACGTCACCCGTTTTGACGTCTGCACCTTCCTTGAAGACTTGACGCAAGAGTATCCCCGGCACCCGGGCCCGCACCTGGGCCACACGGATGGCGGTCACCCGACCCGGTAGTTTGGCCATCAGGGGAATCGATTCGGTTTTGACCGTAACCACGCCGACCTCCGTCGGGGCCCCGGCACCCGCGGCAGGAGCGGCAGCCTTGGGGCTACAACCGGACAGCCACGGAAGGGCCGCCAGCAATACGATCAGGCAGGAACGGCGGAATTCCAAGGGCCGCTCATTCGATCGACTCTTTGCTGCAAGTGTCTTCATGTGTTGACTCGTCATCAAACGTGGAAGCGGGCCTTGCCGGCGGCGTCCGCGACCTTCCAGAAAACGCCGTTGCTTCCATTGGCTGGCACGAATCAACACCCAACCGATCGTCTGCGAATTCTCGAAGACGGCGTCACACAACCCGATTGGAGCGACTGGATCCGAGAGAACGGCGCGTTTCGTTTTATCAAACGCTTGTTTGAAATGTGTGCCAGACCACCGCCGATTGTCAAGCAGCTCAGCAAAACAACGCGAATTTAGGACCGACAAGGTGAGCGCAACAGCCCACCTGGACATCCCACATTCTACAAAAGCCGTCTCGCCAAAACATGCCCAAAGCCCCAACAGAGGATACATCCTATTAACCGCAAACGGACTAAACCGGCTCAACTACAAAAACAAATCCACACATTGATACCATTTCTATTGCGTGAGCAGAATCGAGCAACGCAATTAGTCCATTCTAAACGGTCCAACGAAAAACTCTTGATGGCGACCAGCGCAGACGGTCGGCCAATAGCAATCCAATACTTGCAGGTCATTGAGGCGGACTCGACAATATCTCTGGGCTGCTTAGTCATTGACACCCAACGCCAAATTAATCAAATTACAGCAGATTCAACCAACAATGACGACCAAACGCTACCATTTGGCGGCCCAAACCATTCTCTGGGGTGCTCAAGCGGAAAAGCTAGACGAGGCATTCGAAACGATTGCTTCCCTTGGTTTCGAAGCCGTCGAATTGTCTCAGAGCCCGTATCGACTGAGCGGCAACGCCTGGACAAGTGATTCTGATAAACTTAAGGCCGCAGCCGCACAGCTGGATGAACTTCTCGAAAAACACGGTCTGAAGCTATTGGGCCTGGCAGGTGGAAGTCTTCCGACAAGGATCAAATTCTCCGAGCATCTGCGATACGACAAACCGAAATATTTCTATATCGACACTTGGGAGACACATTACACATCGCTACTTGAGACTGGACATCCCCTTGCATTCCATCCACATGTATTCAAAGGATACAGCTATGAAAAACTTGAACGCCTGCTCTTGGCAAATCCCACCCTTTCAGTAATCCCCGATTCAGCCCATTTTTACCTGATGCAGTTCGACATCATTTCGTTCCTAAACAAATACAAGAGCCGCCTAGCATCATTTCACTTCAAGGACTGGGACAATCGCCATGGATGGTCTCGTGTAATGTATGCAAGGGGCTTCACCGAACTTGGCAAGGGGACAATTGAGTCGCTAGCGGTGGTTAAACAATGGCTCGACGAGAATTTTTCCGGATTCTGTGTAGTAGAACAAGATTGCACTAAAATCGCGCCGGCCGAAAGCCTTGCAATTTCGCGATCTTACCTTACCGGAAACTCGACACCATACAGCACAGATAAACAATCGCTCTCAGCCAAATCGCAACTTGAGTCGCACAATATAAGTTATTACCTCCATTCATTGATCTTAGCCGGCTCACAATCACTGGACTCGCTGTACAAAGCCGGACTAAATGCGATACAGGCTGTAACCCAATCCACGCTCAGCACTCTTTGGGAGGTAAACAGCCTTACAGACACCTTGACGCGAGAATGTACCGTCTCCACCAGTTGTGCGGTCGCCGAGATTCTTCCGCATTCCGTTCTATTACGTTGCAACAATGCCATTGCGGGCCAAGCAGTCTCGGAACAGGCCCCTCTTCTCCGATCAGTGTCCGCAATTGATGCCGAACGCATCAGACCCGAAATGCAGGACTTGATCGACCGAGGCAACATCAGTCACGTCCTGTCGATTCCAATTCACAATTCATACAATCCGCATGTCGTCGATCTGGTCATCAATGCGTACTTTGCCGCCGAGCCTTCGATTCCATGGATTGCCCTCGGTTATATAACTGACACGTTGGGCCTATTAGCCACAACCAAACTGAACGAACTTCACGCCAGTATACTCGATTTCTATTCCAGCTACGTCCCCACGTGTGAAAGATTGCAGGAATTTCTAGTGCTCCATAGAACCGAAATACTGATGCAGATACCGGCGCAGGAGATTCGCTACTATGCGTTTGCTGCACAAGCTGGAGCTCCAACCCTAATGGCGACATGGTCTCATGACTCAACATGCCAATTGGGCACGCCAGAATCAGGGAACGATTCGATACTTCCTTCCAATAGTGTCGGGGAACTTGCGCTCTCATCCAAGACCGTATGCAACGCGATGGGCAACGGCGATTCAACGTTTGATCCTGACAACCCGGGTAAGGTTCCATTGCTCGCAACACCTATGTTCACTGCCGGGCTCTTCGGTGCGCCACGAGGCGTGCTTGTGTGCATCGGTCGGCAAGACGGCAGCGATCAACCATTCTCCCTTCATGACGAGATTGCGATTGACGCAATACAGGCCGGCCTCGGGGCTGTGATTGATAGAATATCCGACATCGAGCGCCACGCTGACACCATGAGAGTGATAAGGCATGAAGTAAAAAACCCGATCGGATGCGTTCGCAACGCAGTAGGGCAGTATTGCTTCGAATACGATAACCATCTCAAGGGAGTGTACGAAAGGATTGATTCATTTGATCGGCAGCTGAAGCGGGTTAAGGCCCCATTTCGGCTTACAGCAATGGACTTGAACATTCCATTTTATCCGAGCAAGCCGCTCTTAGAAGATACTGAGCGGTGGCTTCAGACATTGGAAACGATTGTTGACGGCAGAGGTTTTTTAACAGCTTCTGGTGATATAGTTCTAGCACGGCAAGGAGTCAACCTTTTACGCGATGTCGTTGCTCCTGCGGTAAGTCAAATGCTCAAGGAGATTCCCATTGCCGACGCCGACGAGAAGATCGAGTACGTTGAGTTGACTCGTGTACCCACTCTCTTTTGCGATAAGAACGCAATGGTAATGGTGGTCCTGAACTTAATACGAAATGCCGTGAAGTATAGAAAATCTGACGACAGGCGTTTCTCGTTGAAATTTGAAAGCAGGAATACAGCATCCGGTTGGGAAATCTCGGTGTGCGACGAGGGAAAAGGAGTTGATGCCGGCTACGAAGATCTAATTTTCAACAAAGGTGTTCGCGCACCCAGCGCGAAAGCCTCGAGCGTTGATGGGGATGGATTTGGACTCTGGCTGGTAAGACAAATCCTGCGAAAACACGGCGCTTCGATTCGTCTCGATTCCCCAAGAAACCCAACTCGCTTTACGATTACCCTTCCACGCGACCTTGAGATGGCCCACTGGATCACATTAAAACAACAGACGACTAAACCAAATTCATGAGTGATAGATGCTTAAAAATTGTCCTTATCGACGATGAATTTCCAATCGCCGACAATAAAGTTTCCACATTGCTGGCAAGAAACGGGGCTACGGGCCAACAGGCGCTTTGGCAGGTTGGATCGGTAATAACTGCGCCGCAACAGCTACTCACGCATTATGTGGATTGCCTGCTTTATTGTGGGCATGATCTTTATTGCATCAAGGATGCGGAGACGGCGATCGATTTTTTCAAGTCCGAGGCTCGCCACGAAATTGACGTCGCAGTTCTTGACATCATGATTCCTCCTGGAAGAGTCAAATTTGACCCGAAGGGCGTTTGCAGCACTCTCATGTACTGGTGTCTCGTCTATCAGGCCGGTTTCGGCCGACGCCGAACTTTGCCGATCGCGATATTGACCAATGTCAGTGACAATAATATATTTGCTGAACTGCGACAGAATTATTTGCTGTATCGGAAGGAGTTTCCCCAGATATGCGCTCCGGAAATTTGGATTGAATCTAAGGCAAAACTCGCACGCGCGTGGGTGGCGAACCTGGAAACATGGATTGCCACCGGGAAGAGAAATTCCGGATTCTAATGAACTTCGGCGAGTCCAAGGAAGAAGTGGCTCGGCCGTTGGTCCTCGTAGAACCCGAAAAAAAGGCCGCGGCGTTTGTCGATATTCTCCGGTCGACGAGATCTGCTATTATTGATGCCCGTGAACTACAATGATTAATTATTTATATTTTCAATACATCCTTTTTGCCCCGGCCAAGGGAAGCGCCGACAGAATCCACAGCACGCCAAACCCCGCAATCGATCTCAGGATGATCCCGCCCCAGCCCGCGCCGCGGTCGTTTTCGGCATACAGCGTTAGGGTGAGCGGCCGGTCAGTTTCGGTTTGGAGCACCTGCGCAAAGAGGTGACGGACACCATAAGTGGGCAGATTTACGTGCAACGGCGTCACCCGGCTGACGGCGAGGGTTTGCGCCCTTTCAACCTGAGCCGCCTGTTTGAGGGCCACCTCCGCTGTGTACCCGAAATTGAAATCGGGTTTCTTTGCCCCCCACCCTTCACCTGGCTGACCCGAATTGGCGATCGCATAACTCTTTTGCGCTTCCATTAGGTTGCTGGCTTGAGCCCGGTTCACTTCCGTCGCCAGCGTTTCCACTTCGCGGGCCTGGGAATCGGCCTTGGACGAATTGCGATAGAAACTCAGCTTGTCAACGCCACCAAACGAACCGGACAACAAACCGCGCCGCACTTTGTCCAGATCACCTTCTGCCACCGACACGGCCGCCGCCACCTGTTCCGCTTCCTGGAGACGGTAGGATGCGAGGGTAAAGTCCTGCGCCACGGGCACCAGATCCGCTCCTTCATAGTTCATGCTGCCGCCGAAGCTCCCGTAACTATAATCCGGCGGCAGGAATACCTCCCAGCGGGCGTCCTTCAAGGGGATATCAAGGGTCGGCGATTCCAGGGCAAACGCCCCGTTGCCCTTGGGAAAAGCCGCTGTGCCGACATAAGTAATCTCGACGGCAACTGGCGTCTCCCGATCACGCGAAGCTTCCAGCGGCAGCAGCAGGCGGTCGTCCCGGCGGGCCGGCCGTATGGGCTGTCCATCCACGAAGGCTGACCACACCTCCGCCCCACGGGGAAGCACGACCGCCAGATGCTGGCGTCCGTTGTTCCGAATGCGCAACGTCAGGCGAGTCATCCACTGCCCGTCCTCGGCAACCACCGTGCGAAGCTGCGTCTGCTCGGCCAATGCCTGGAGTACGGCAGCGTCCTGGAAGCGCTCCACGTCAATGGGCAGACTCCAGCCCGGGCGCAGGTAGCGGTATACGAGCGCCGCAGTGCGCTTGCTTCCGGTCTCTTTCCCCGGCA